>JAFUXT010000080.1 GCA_017470815.1 bacterium
ATTGTTATGCCTGCAAACATCATTCAAGAGCATATATAAGACATTTGTGGAAATGTCAGGAAGCAACTGCTTCAACGCTTTTATCTATTCATAATATAAGATTTTTGCTAAATTTTGTACATCTTTGCCGTGAAGCAATTTTAGAAGACAGATTTGAAGAATTTTACAATGAACACTATAAAAATCTGATATAATTATCTGCCGAAAAAGTCGTAGGTTTTGCCGTTTTTCTGTGCATTATTCCATGCTCTTTGCATGTATGCTCTTTCGCCTTTAAATTTTTGTCCGGGGAATTGGCTTAAAGCATCAATATAATGCGGTTTTGCTATTTTTAGTGCTTTATTTCTCTGTGCTTGCGATAAATCTTCGGTTGACATTATTACTCTGTATACATTGCGTTTTTTGAGTCCTCTGCTTGCTGTTTTTAAAACAGTATGCGCTGCTGCCGAAGCATAATCTTTTTTTTCAAGATCTTTTTTAATAAATCTTGTCGGTGAACCTGCACGGTCAAATGCTTCAACCCCTTTATTAAATACGACATCTATTATGCCTGTTTGTACTGATGCGGGCGCATTATTAAACAAAGATTTACTCATATAAACAAGTGCATCAACTTTTGCATCAAGAATATCTTGTGCCAAAAGTTCATATGCCTTTGCTTGAGTAATTTTTGTTTTGCCGTTTACAATAATTTCACCGTCAACCCTGCCGGTATGACCGAAACCTATTGTCGGACAACCATGGGGGTATTCTTTACTGCGAACATTATCAGATTTGCAAACTAAATCAGGCTTTTGTTTTCTGCCTTCAATACCGATTAAAATATCTTTTATATAGTGTTTGTCTATCCCTGTTGTTTTTACAACATCATCAAAACTTTTGACTGTGCCGGGGGTAATAATATATCTTCCGGGAATTTTTATTGTAGTTCCGCCTTTGACAGGGTAATCAAAATTTAAATTGGGATTGGCAATTCTTAATCTGTAAAGAGAAACTCCGTTGGCATTGGCAATTTTAACACCTTTTTGAGTTGTACCTTGCGGTACTGTATAATTTACAGGATGCCCGTAAGAAATATTTTTACCGACAACCCAATAACGACCGCCGTCAAGAGTAGATGTAATTTCTCTCTTTACCGGTCTGACAGGAGATGTTTTTTGTGCAGATTTTACTTTCTTTGAAGTGTTAACCTGTGAGGTCTTTTTTGCAACTTTCTGTTTTGACACTCTTTTTGAGCGTTTTGGTTTTACTTTAATTCCTTTTTTATTTTTGTTTTTTGAGATTTTTGCGCTGACTGATTTAAAGTTCCCTGATAATAATTCTGTCAGGCTTTGCAATATATCAAATGTTTTTTCAGGTTTAATATTTGACGGAATGAATTTATCTATATTATTGGTAATCGGAGTTAAATGCGGGGTAATTTGTGCAGATGCTTTTTGTCCTGCGCTTAATGCCATTGAACCAATTAACACCTTACTTATTAAATTAACTTTCATATATTACAACTCCTTGTCTATGCAAAAGTTATAAAAATTCAAAAAAATTTTTTTTGCCTGATTTATTTGTTTTTACTATATTTCCAAGTACTATATGTATCAAGCACTTCTTGAAGATAATAACCATACCATTCATAACCAATGCGTCTTTCCTGAGGAATTTCTTTCAGGTTGTATTTTTTTTCACTCTGACGATTTGCAAAAAACGGTTTATTTGTTTCTATATCATAAAATTTCGCCCAAATTGGCTGACATGAATTACAATAAATAATCTTTGCATCATAATTTCCGCTTTTATCTTTAAAAATTTTTATTGCAGCGTTTTCAATTTTATTATTTATAATCCATTCAACAGCACTTTCAACCGATTTTTTTATCTGCGGTGAAGGATTATCTAATGACATTAAAAAGAGTAATATTTCCGCCGATTCTTTGCCTGCATCAATGGCAGGCAGTTCATACGCCCTTGCTTTTGTCGGTGTGAGCGTTTTTTTATCATATTGCTGCGCCCATAGAGTCAGTTTACCATTTTGGATTATTTGCGTTTTTAAAATACAATCAATTCCCTTTTCAACGGCTATTTTTGCCCTGTGCGCTGTGTTATTATCAACATATTCAAACGGATATGATTTTTCGGAAACTTTTTTAAGCAATTTTAATACATTTATCATTGCATTGTCATTGTATGTAATATCTGATTGATAAATTTTCTTATTGCGATCTCTTTTGGCTTCCTGCGGAAATCCGCCGTTTTTATATTGAGAATTAAGCAAAAATTCAATTCCGTTCAATGCCGAATCTTCAGCCCAAATACTATTTGTTGCTCCATACAATCTGGAAAGATAAATAATTTCTGTTGTAGTTGCATAATTATCAATTGTCGGGTAAGAATTTTTGACAACTTTTTTATCTTTTTCAATTCTTTTTTCCGCATAAGAACTAATTATATCCGGATAATAATAGTCTTTCGGAAAACCGCCTGATTTATGTTGATAAGTCAGACAGTTTTTGCCAATTTGAATGGCTTCATCTGTTTTGAAAAAGGACAATTTAAAATTTGGCGCAATTTGTACCCATGTGCGAAGTTTTGGTTCTTGTGACACAGGTAGCGCAATTATATTTGCTGTAAAAATTAATAAAAAAATGTAAAATATTATTTTATAATGACATTTCATTTGATTGCCGTTACCATTACAATTTTATAATATCACATTTTAAGAAAACTCAATAAATTTTGAGAAAATTTTACATATGGTATAATATCAAAATAGATTGAGGTTTTATGACTAAAAGATGTATTTGGTTTTTAATAGCAATATTTTGTTTATTTATAATCTTAAGTTGTATATTTGTTTTTTGTGAACATAAAGATAAAAATAAAATTGTGAATATTGTATTTACGACAGATGTTAATTATAAAGACTACCTCAAAACTACTATAAGAAGCGCAATAGCAAATAAAAATAAAGATTCTGTCTATAACATAAATATTGTATGCGTCGATTTGCCAAAATCAGAGGAAGATAAATTCAAGAAATTTGAATCAAAGAATGTTCACATCAATCCTGTTTCGGTATCCTTACAGGATATAAAAGATGTTGGGAATTATGAGGTATCTTATTTTGTAACAAGAGCCGATTTGTTTAAGTTTTTTATGCCGGAATTGTTTCCAAAACTTGATAAAATACTTTATATTGATGTAGATGTAGCGATAATGAAAGATTTAACCGATTTATATAATACAGATTTAAAAGATAAATTTATTGGTGTTGTAAATAAGCCTATAATGGAGTATTCTGCTGATGGCTATACAATATTCGGTAAATATTTCCCAAAAAGGGAAAGACATTATAATTGCGGAGTAATGTTGTTTAATCTGAAATTGTGGCGTGAGAATGATATTACGCAGGCCCTTGTGAATGAAAAAAATGAAAAAAAAGAAACAGATTTAATGACTCAATATGTTTTTAATGCTGTTTTGCCTCAAAGCAAAATTAAAGCTCTTGCACCGATTAATAATGTTTTTACCCAATGGGATGATGTTATGTTTAAAAAATATCAATTTTGGTTTACTTATTTTCCGTATTGCATAACAGGTGCGAAATGCAATTATGACAATTTGATTAAAGATGCGGTTATAATACATTACCTTGACGCACAAAAACCATGGAAATTCAGAAAAAATCATACTTCAAAATATTGGCTCAAATATGAAAAACAAGAGGATTATGAATAAATGAAATTAAAATTGGGAATTTTTGGAATTGTATTTGTTATTTTGTTAATCGCATTAGGTATTTTATGTCAGAAATTTATAATCACTAATCCTAATCATGATGTAAATATTCTTTTTAATACCGATAAAAATTATGCACAGTACACAAAAGTTGCCATAAAATCTGCGATAATGAACAAAAATCCCGATAGTATTTATCATATAAATGTGTTGTGTGTTGATATTCCCCAAAAAGAATGTGATGAATTTAAACTGCTTGCAGATAAAAATGTTCAAATAAAAGTAAAAATTGAAACAAAATCTACACTTAAAAACATTGGTAATTATGAGATTGCTCATTATGTAACCAGAACGGATTTGTTTAAATTTCTTTTTAGTGAGATATATTCCGAAGATAAAATGCTTTATATAGATTCAGATACTTTAATCCGTGCGGATTTGACAAAATTGTATAATACAGATATTTCTAATTATTATTTGGCTGCTGTTATGAAAATGGAGCCTGATTATAATGAACTCGATGAGCCGACATATTTTTATAATTGCGGAGTTTTATTGTTGAATTTGAAAAAGTTTAGAGAACACAATATTTCTAATATCCTGATTACAGCAAAGAATGAGGACGAATTTAAAGATTATCAGACTCAAAGAGTTTTTAATGAGGTGATAACAATAGATGAAATGAAAATTCTTTCTCCAATTTACAATGATATTGAACGTTGGAATGATGAATATATAAAAAATTATAATTATTTCAAAACATATTTTCCATATTCATTAAAATATCCGACCATTAAACAATTAGATAAAAATGCCGTAATTGTACATTATGCAGGAAGTAACAAGCCATGGATAAATGATAATGTGAAATATGCAAATGAATGGTGGAAATATGCAAGATTAATCAATCCGATTTGGCAGATAGAAAATAAGATTTATGAAAAGAAAATATCAAAGGAGTAAAAATGAACATTTTAGTAACAGGTTGTGCCGGTTTTATAGGATCATGGATTTGTCAAAAATTATTGAATAACAACGATTACAAAGTAATTGGAATAGATAACTTTGACCCGTATTATCCCAAAGAAATAAAACTTGATAATATGAAAGATTTTGAAAATAACTCAAATTTCAGTTTTTTGGAAATTGACATAACAGATACTAATGCAATGAATAATTTATTTGAAAATAATTCAATCGATTTGGTTATTCACCTTGCAGCAAAAGCAGGAGTCAGAAGTTCTGTTCTTCATCCGTTGGATTATGACAGAGTTAACACTTTTGGAACATTAAATATTCTTGACTGCATGAAAAAATACGGCACAAAAAAAATGATTTTTGCTTCATCATCTTCTGTTTACGGAGATATAGAGAAAACAAAATTTACCGAAGATATGACAGATTTAAAACCATTATCTGTCTATGCTCAAAGTAAAAAATCTGCAGAAGAATATATTGGATTATACTGTCGGCAATATGGTTTAAACGCTGTTTGTTTCCGATTTTTTACTGTTTACGGGGAAAAACAAAGACCGGATTTGGCGATTTGTAAATTTACAAGACAAATTAAAAATGACCTGACATTAACTATGTACGGCGATGGTTCAACATATAGAGATTACACTCATGTTGAAGATATAACAAACGGAATTTTATCTGCAATAAATTATAACAAAACACCTTTCGAAATTATAAATTTAGGCTCAGAAAATCCTGTTAAATTGTCAGATTTAATTGCAATGCTTGAAGATATTATCGGTAAAAAAGCAAATATAGAAATTAAACCCATTCCGGGAGAGGACATGAAAAGAACTTATGCGGATACTTCTAAAGCAAAAGAACTTTTGGGTTATATTCCAAAAATTGATTTCAAAACAGGATTAGAAGATTATGTGAAATCGTATGATAATTAATTTTCA
>JAFUXT010000081.1 GCA_017470815.1 bacterium
TTTTGTTTTTATCAACATTAATATTTACATCATAATTTGTGATATAAAAATTTTCCGCAAATGCAGGTACTGCAACAAAAATACAAATTAATAAACCAAAAATCAAACCAAAAATCTTTTTCATTTAAAACTCCGCTTTTATATTTTGTCTTTCACCTTCCGTTATTTCAAACATTTTTGCACTTTTAATTCCAAACAACCCCGCAATCAGACTTGTGGGGAATATTTCGACCGTATTATTTAAAATTCTAACGCAACCATTATAATATTTTCTCGAATTAGCAATATCCGTTTCAACAGATGTTAATTCTTCCATCAGTTTTGCATAGTGTTCGTTTGCCTTTAAATCAGGGTAATTTTCAACAATTGCAATAATTTGAGATAAATTTTCACCAAGTTTTTTATTTGTATCAATTTTATCATTATCAGTCATATCAGAGTAATTACCCGAACGAAGTTTGGTAATATCTTCCAATAAACTTTTTTCATGTTTTGCGTATGCTTTAACGATTTCAATAAGATTTGGCACCAAATCCCAGCGTTTTTTGAGGTATACATCCATTGTAGAAAACGCTTCTTTTACATAATTACGCAAAGTTACAAGCCTGTTATAAATAACTACAACAAACAAAAACAAAACTATGGCAACTGCTGCCAAAATTGTACTATTCATAATTAATTATCCTTATTCGGAATTAGTCGTTAGCACTTGTTAAGAAATTAACAAGCCCCTGCAACCCGAGTTTATAACTGTCGATTTTAAATCCGCAAATCTGACCTACACAAACGTCCGCAAACATTGACTCGTGTCTGAATTCTTCACGTCTGTATATGTTTGAAATATGGATTTCAACGGTCGGAATTTTTACTGCAAGCAAAGCATCACGAATAGCAACACTTGTATGAGTATAAGCACCGGCATTGATAACTATACCGTCAAAATTACCAAGTGCATATTGGATTTTGTCAACAATTTCACCCTCACAGTTACTTTGGAAAATTTCAATATTTATTCCGAGTTCAAAGGAATATTCATGAAGTTCCATCTCAATATCTTTGTAAGATTTTGAGCCGTACTGTTCGGGTTCTCTAACTCCTAACATATTGATGTTTGGACCATTAATGATAAGTATGTTTAAATCTTTCTCCATGTCCGTTATTATAGCACAAAAGATTTTAAATGTAAATTTTTGTTACAATCTTGATTTAGAAATGTTACAAACTTGACATGTTATTATATCATGCATGTACAAACTATCCCAAAATCTCCTCCCAAGATTATTGTTCAAGTCGCAGAAAATTGTGACTTTTTTTTTAGCGTTTACAGAACCATAATTATATATTAATACTTTTTTATTCCGTAATTTTTCTGAAGTTTTTGTAAAGTCCCGTTTCTTGATGCTTCTTCAATTACATCATTCACCACTCTTAATAAGTCTTCAGATTCCTGTCCTTTTCTAAATGCAACAGCATAAGGTTCTCTTGAATATCGTTTTGGTAAAAGTACAAGACTTCCGTCTTTTAATGATAAACCTATTAAAATTGTATCATCGGAAACTATGGCATCTGCTTTGCCTTGTTTCAAGCCTTTTACGGCTTCGGCATAAGTTTTATAACCGATTATACTAACATTTGGCACTGCAGCACGCAGGCTTGACTCACTTGAAGTTCCAAAAACAATAATTGCTTTCTTTCCGTTCAAGTCACGAAGACCTTTTATTTTGCTTCCTTTTTTGACTAAAAGAGATTGTCCTGCTATATAATAAGGATTAGAAAAATCCAAAATTTGCAATCTTGACGGTGTAACAGACATTGTTGCGACAATCATATCAACATCTTCTGTAAAAAGTTTCATCATCCTATCTGATGCCGTGACAGGCACAAATTTCACTTTTCCCTTTTCCCCAAAAATCTTTTCTCCTATCATGTTGGCTAAATCAACATCATAGCCTGCGTATTTGCCGTTTTTATCTTTAAACCCGAACGGATATGTGTCTGTTTTTATCCCGATAATTACATTTCCTCGTTTTGTAATATCATTGAGAGTATTTTCTACAGGTTCTTTTTGAGGTTTAGCACACCCGCAAAATACAAACATTACAAGAACTAACAACAAAACTATTTTTTTATACATAAAAAATCCTTTTAATATGCTTATTATAAAATCAATTAAATATTAAGGCAATATTTGATTAACCGATTTGAATGTATGCTTTGAGAATTTTATTTTCAAGCGTATCATTAATTGCCTTTTGTACCTGTTCAAGCGGATAATATGTCGAAAGTCCTTTTACTTTTACCTCTTTATTTTTAAGAAGTTCATAAGAATCTTTCAAATCAGCAGGAGAAGGCGAATAACTGCCCAAAACCGTCAACTCACGATAATAAATTTCATTATTTGCATAACCCGTATTTTGCGGAGTGCTTGAAAATACAAGTATTTTTCCCCCGTCACGAACATATTTTAATGCGGTAGGCAAAGCCTTGTCTGAACCTGAAGTCATAAATACCCCGTCAGCATTGATACTTTCGCACATTTCACTGACATTAAACGCTTCAATACCAAGATTTTTCAATAGTTCCACTCTTGAATTAAGCAAATCACACCCGATAACTTTCATCCCAAAAGCGCGCAAGGCCTGTGCCATCAAAATTCCTATTGAACCAAGACCGATTACAAGGGCTGTTGAATTTTTGTTTAAGTTTGCTCGTTTTACGGCACGAATACAACATCCCAACGGCTCATAAAATACTGATTCATCATTTGTTAAATTTTCGGGTTTTATATAAACAACATTTTGCAGATGTTCTTCCGATACAAAAACAAATTCACTAAAACCACCGGGTTTGATATTTGTTTCTTTAAAATGACGACACATAGACACATTCCCGTTTTTGCAATATTCACATTTACCGCATGGTATATGGTGGGATGTAATAATTACATCCCCATTTTTAAAACTTGTACCGGAGTTTATATCAATAATCTGACCGACAATTTCGTGACCCAAAACTGTTCCGTCTTTGCTGATGTGTTGAGTCAGTTTGACAATATCAGAACCGCATAATCCACAACCCAAAACTTTTAACAACGCACCTTTGCGATTATCTAAAGTTTCATTTTCTCTCTGTTTTATAACAAGATTATTATTTTCTATTTGTGCAACTTTCATAAAAACCCTCTTTTCAGGTTAATATTAACACAAATTTAACCAATTCGTAAATTAAGTGAAATCCTATTTCCCTTGGGGGAGAGAAATTTTTCAATGTAAGAAATTTATTTCGAACATTTGAAAAATGAGAGAGGGCAAGGTGCATTCCCCTCCAAACCACCCCATCGGAAAGATATATTTTGTCATTGCAAACAAGCGTGGCAATCCCATTAGTTCAAAGTCGTTCAGTTATTGATTTGATGAGATTACTACGCAAACTGCGTTCGCTCGTAATGACAATTATTGTCAGGCAATTGCCTGACTTACTACTCCAAATCACCGACACAAATAAAAAATGTATTGGGCTGAAAGCCCGACTTACGTACTTACTTACATATTAAAATATTGTGGCAGAAATCCAAACTTACATATCAAAAGAAAATAATCAAACAAGTGTAAGTGCATTATTTTTATTTTAACAAATGTAAAAAAATTGACTTTTTATCATGACAAAAATCTTTAATCATTCTAATATAATTTTGTGGAGGAAATATGTTAGACATGATAGAAAATAAAGCAAATATTGATTTAACTTCAAAAAGCGCATTTTCAAGCGAAAACGATACATTTACATCACGTTCGGTTGCCGCTTTACTTGCAAAAAACACCGTTCCTCTATCTCATAAAAGAATTGCAGACAATTATTTGATTATAAAACAAATTTTCAAATTTCAGGTTAGTTTGAGCCGAATTACAAATGTTGAAAAGTCATTGTTAGAAAAGTATGACTTTAATACTTTAGAATTTACAACAATGCAGCAAATGTATAAAGAACTTGTTCTTTTGCAAAAATGGTCTGTGTCCGATGATGAAAAATTAAGACAAGATTCTGATGATATTTTGCAAATAAGAGTTGCCGAACTAAAGTATCTTGAAGCAAGTTCTTATGCAACTGTTTCAAACGAAATATATAACGGTTATAAAGCATTATTGCAGTATTTGAAAGAAATAAGCAATGTGCAAACCGGTTATAATTATTAATTTTTTGTTTCTTGCAAATTATATTTTATGATTTTATAATTCTGTATGGTCAGACATCATATAGTATTGATGTTTTCGTGTAAAAAAATAAGAAAGGAGAGTTATATGTGGGAAAAAGATATTAACATTAATGAAGTGAAAGAAATCAGAACCCGTACAAATGTTTATTTTGGGGTGGGTGCTATCCAAAAAATTCACGATATTGCAAAAGATATTAAATCAAAAGGAATAGATAAAGTTATCGTTATGTCAGGTCGCAATGCTTATAAAGCAACCGGTGCGTGGGATGTAGTTGAAAGTGCGTTAAAAAATAATGAAATCGGCTATGTAAATTTTGATCAGGTTACCCCAAACCCGAATACGCACCATGTTAATGATGCAGTCAAAATGGCAAAAGAATTTGGAGCAAAAGGAGTTATTGCAATCGGTGGCGGTTCACCGACAGATGCAGGAAAATCAGTTGCAATTTTATTAAAATATCCTGATAAAACTGCTGAAGAATTATTTGATTTCACATTTACACCTGAATGTGCTGTACCAATTATTTCAATAAATTTAACACACGGAACGGGAACAGAAACAAACAGATTTGCGGTTGTAACCAATTTGGAAAAGAATTTTAAACCTGCAATTGCTTATGATTGCATTTATCCGATGTATGCGATAGATGATCCGCAACTTATGACAAAACTTTCACCAAAACAAACAAGATATGTATCTATTGATGCGGTAAACCATGTTATTGAGGCAGCAACATCAAAAGTTGCATCACCTTATTCGATTTCTTTAGCAAAAGATGTAATAGAATTAGTTGCAAAATATTTGCCTAAAGCGATAGCCAATCCTGACGATTTGGAGGCAAGATATTTCTTGGCTTATGCGGCATTGATGGGAGGTGTAAGTTTTGATAACGGATTGTTACACTATACGCATGCTTTGGAACATCCTTTGAGTGCGGTTAAACCTGAACTTGCGCACGGTTTGGGCTTGGCAATATTATTACCGGCTGTTGTCAAAACTATTTATAAAGACAAAGCCGCAACATTAGCAGATATTTTGGCACCAGTTGTACCGAATTTAAAAGGAACACCTGATGAAGCACAAAAAGCGGCTGACGGAGTTTATGCTTGGTTAAAATCTGTTGATGTAGGTCAAAAACTTGAAGATGAAGGTTTTAGTGCAAGTGATGTTGATAAATTAACAGATTTGGCATTTACAACCCCATCATTAGACGGTTTAATCGGAATCGGGCCAAGCGGAAATTCAAGAGAATTGGTAAGAAATATTTATCAGGAATCTTTGAAGGCATAAATGATTATAAGGATAGGGTGCGAGGTATCGCACCTTATTTTTTACAAAATTTTAAGTTACCTCTTTACAAAAAAAATTTTTCATGTAGAATGTATAATACGAACGGTTGAAAGACTGTTCA
>JAFUXT010000082.1 GCA_017470815.1 bacterium
TGTTGTAATCTCCGTTTATAAAACTATCATTTTCATCATAAGAATCCAATACTCCGATTTTGTACGTTCGTTTTGCACAGTTTATCTCGTATTGTCCCAATGTATAATGAACCTGCTTACCGTTTATCGGTTCATATTGTCCTTTGTTATATGCCTTTAGTAAGAATGAATATCCGTACATGTTTTCTAAACCGTTAATCCCGTCTTTATAGACGTAATTATTCGGGGCAATATGTTCCCATTCTTCTGATTCCTTGCTCATAACAGGCATAATGCACAGCGTAAATAATATGAATACTAAAAATAAATTTTTCATATAACTATTATAATATTTTTTTGAAAAATATCCAATATAAATTATCCTTTTTAGGTGCAATTTAACTAATTTACACAAAGTACATTTTATTGTATAATTGAAAAGAATAAGGAGTGATATGTTAACAAAGAGCAATAAAACCGATGTTATAGTCGTTGGTGCAGGACCTGCGGGAATTGCTTGTGCTATTACACTTGCAAGAGCAGGCAGAGAGGTTGTCTTAATTGAACGGGGGCTTTTTGCCGGCAGTAAGAATGTTTTTGGCGGTGCAATTTATACAAAACCGACCAAAGAAATTTTCCCGAATTTTGAACAGGAAGCACCTTTAGAAAGGCGTAATATTGCTCACAATTTTATGATACTCGGAGAAGAAGATTCAACTTCAATTGCTTATCGTAAAGACGGGAATGAAAGTTATTCTGTTATCAGAGGAAAATTTGACAGATGGATGGCACAAAAAGCAAAAGAAGCGGGAGTTATTCTTGTTGAACAAACGGTTGTTCGAGAACTTATTAAAAACGGTACAAAAGTTGTCGGGGTAAAAACCGAACTTGAAGACTATTATGCAGATATTGTCGTTTTGGCTGACGGTGTTAATTCACTTCTTGCAAAACAATTAAAATTAAGAAAAGAAATCGAAACTAAAGATGTTGCTCTAAGCGTTAAAGAGGTTATAAAACTTGATAAGGAAACGATTAACCAAAGATTTAATGTCAAGGATGGCGAGGGTGTAATAGGTGAAATCTTTGGCGGTTCAATGCTTGGGATTTTGGGCTTGGGTTTTATGTACACAAATGCGGATTCCGTAACAATCGGGCTTGGTGTTACATTAGACGATTTGGTTGAGAATAATTACAGACCGTTTGAGGTTTTGGAAAAATTAAAGCAACATCCGACTATTGCACCATTAATTGAGGGTGGGACTTTAAAAGAATACAGCGCACATCTGATTCCTGAGGGCGGTTATAATAAAGTTCCTAAACTTTGTGATAATGGGGTAATGGTTGTTGGTGATGCGGCAATGCTTGTAAATAATTTGCATTGGGAAGGTACAAATCTTGCAATGATTTCGGGTAAACTTGCAGCCGAAACCGCTGTTGAAGCGTTTGAAAAAGGTGATTTTTCAAGAAAAACTCTGAAAAATTATGAAAGAAAATTACAAAATTCTTTTATAATGAAAGATTTGAAAACTTACCGTAAACTTATGCCTATTGCTCACGAACGCAAAAAGGCGTTTATGTGTTACTATTTAAAGAAAATAAATTCTTTCTTTGAAATGTTTACAACTGTTGATGGTACTCCTAAAAGAGAAAATTACCACAAATTTATAAAAAGTATTTTTACTGACAGAAAGTTTAGCGAACTATTAAAAGATATTTGGGCTTTGATTAGACTTGTATGGAGTATATTGATATGAATTTAGATCAAAAATTATATACACTTAAATATACACCTGATAATGAGTCGCACTTAAACCCTGACCAAAGTAAGTGCAAAAATTGTGTATCAAGGAACTGCACTTATATTTGTCCGGCGGGGGTTTATGAGTGGAACGAAGAAAAGCAGGAATTGATAATCAATTTTGAAAACTGCCTTGAGTGTGGGGCATGCAGAATTGCGTGTGAGCATAAGTGCATAGATTGGCGCTATCCAAAAGGAACCAAAGGGGTTACATTTAAACAAGGATAAAGTAATTATATAAAAGGAGAACGGAATTATGAAAGAAGAGTATTCAAATCAACACAGACGCTGGTATGACAAAGACCCTGTTTTATCGGAAGCGGTCAGAACTCTGGAAGAAACGGATGATCAGACACAGATTAGAGTTGCGCTAAATCTTATTAAAATCATCATAGAACACAATATAGAAGATGAAAAATTTGAGGCAGTAGATGATATTATAAATGCTGTCGGTTCAGGATTAGATGACAACCGTCGAGGCAGATGGTATGATATTGATACAACTTTGAGAACAGCAATGAATATGTTGCAAAACTGCCCTGAAGATACTCAAAAGGTTATCGCAAAAGAAATGGCAAAAATGGTTGTTGATAAAATTAAAAAAGATGATGATGACGAAGATTAATATAAGATAAAATAACCGCAAAATATATTGCGGTTATTTATAATAATTAAAACTACTTGCGTGAAAATCTTTTCGTGATAATATAGTTTATGCAAAGAGTTTGAGCCTTGGTAGCTCAGCTGGATAGAGCAACCGCCTTCTAAGCGGTAGGTCATGCGTTCGAATCGCATCCAGGGTAAATAAGACAGAATAACATTTGTTGTTCTGTCTTATTTGTTATGAGATAGCGATGAGAACGCCGATATTGCGTTCGGAACGAGCGAGCCAAGTGCGGAGCGGTCTTGCTTTTGGCACTCCTGCCATAAAAAGCAAGACGCGTAGTCACATCGAAGGCGAGCGAAGTGATAAATTTGCTATTTTTTAGAAATTAGATTATAATTGTCAGGGAATTTTAGAGGAGGGAATATGAAAAAGTTATTGATTTCATTTATGGCATTATTTATATTATCTGCATCAGCACCAGCATTTGCCGGCACACATGGTACAAACGGCCATGTAAGCGGTCGTTCTGTCGGGGCTGCAGCGTTATCACTTTTAATTTGGCCGGGGATTGGTCAGGCTGTCAACGATAATGGTTATGAAAAAAATGTTACACATGCAGTTTTGGGTTTAACAGGTGTTTTCAGAATTTGGTCTTGTTACGATGCACTTGTTGACAGAAAAGGCGGTGTTTGGAAAAACAGAATTTAATTCTGTTGATTAAAAAAGATAATACATTTAAAAAATACGGGTGAGGGTAATCCCGACCTTTACAAAATGAGCAATCATTGTTTGCGACAGGACAATCGTAAGTTGGGGTTTCTACCCCAACATTTATTTTGTTGGGCTGAAAGCCCAACTTACTTATTACTCCCCACAATTTTTATTATGTTCCTGCACTTCTTCTTTTGTCATTATTGAACTTAAATTAAGGACATATCCCGGATAAAAATCACGCAAGAAATCCAGAATACTTTCATTTGAATATCCGGAACGAATACATTTATTAACATACTCATATTTTTTTTGACTAATCCCACCATAAACTTTTTTGTAAATCGGAATTTTAATTTCGTCCATAATTCCTTTTTCTGTATCGTCCCAAGTTTTTGAATTTCTGAATATCTTTATCGCAAGATTACACAAATCGCAATCAACCTGTTCCCTGCCGTTTTTTAAAATTGATGAACTTTTAAATATATCTTTAATTGTTTTATAATCTGCTTTGTCTATTGCTCTGAGTTCTTCGTATATAATTTCTTCATATTTTTCCTGTTCTTCTTCTGCTTTTAAAATAAGAACATTTTTCCATGGTTCATACAAGGCTTCATAACAATCCCCAAAACTTTCATCAGAAATGTCAGTATTAGGAGCATAATTGCTGAATAACTTTCTAAAAGGTCTAATCAAAATATTTCTGTCCAACGGTACATCATCATTGTCGTATTTTGTAGGAACATAATCTATTGAATCAATATCATCATAAAATAATTCGCTATCTCTGAACGAATCTTTACTTTGTCTGAACATTCGCTCACCGTTTAAAATAAGAGGTCTGCCTTTTACTAATGTTGTTTTTTCATATTTTACCGGCTTATATTCGGTATTGTATGTATCATTAAAATTATCTTTATAAAATTCATCTTTATTCAGGCTCTCTTTATGAGTGCTATCATTATTACAAAACGATATTTTCGGGGTGAATTTGTTTGTGTAACTTTGTATATTTAAAATTTTCAATGCTTTAATCCTTCTATATACAGATATATAAAATTCGTAAAAATAAAATTTGCATGAAAATTAATAATGGAAATTATATAATATTTTTATGTAATATAAACAATTGTTACAAAAAATTTTCATGCTGAAATCTTGTTTTTTTGATTGTTTTTATATATTTGAATATAAAAACACCCAAGGAGAGATAGTGATGGCTGAAGAGATTACATCAATTGAAGAACTGAAAAGAGCGCAGGCAGCAGCACAACAACAAGGAACAAGCATTACGAATTATTCGGAATGGGAATCTATTTTAGAAGATTTTGATATTGCCGGAATACAATCAACAGGGACCTACGCAGGAGACGTAAAACTTCATAACCAAATTATGGCACAGGTTGAAGATATGATAGCAGAAACTGTTGAAGAACAAAATGCACAAAAAGTTCAACCTCAGCACGATGAACTTACAAAAACAGACCAAAAAACAGCACAGGATAAAGAACAAGTCGTAAAAGCAAATGTTGTAAATGCAACAAGTTCAACCATAATGGCTGATTATATGAAATATTACCATTTATTAAGTTAAATTGTGTTTTTTAATCTGTGTAAAACTCTTATACGGTTTACCGGCCAGAAAATAAAGACTGCTCTGCCTATGAAGCGGTCTTTTTTTAATACACCCCAATAACGACTATCCTGCGAATTACCTCTGTTATCGCCCATCATAAAGAATTCATCCTCTTTTAATTTGAACGGACCGCATTTCATAATTCTGTCATCAGCAATCATTCTTTGCGGCACGGGAGCAGGACAAAGCGGATACTCATAGACACTTTTGATATAATTTTCTTTATACTTTTTATCATTTATATAGACATAGGCTGAGCCGTCATCTTCAAATTTTATTTCAATCTTATCCCCCGGAAGCCCAACAACACGTTTTATGTAGGCAACATCTTTACACAAAATGCCGACAAGCCGTGAAATTAAAGGCAAAGGCATTTTTGATAATTGCGTTGAAGGAGGATAAAATACCATAATATCACCCCTTTTCGGAACATCAAAAAATCTTGAAAAACGTTCTAC
>JAFUXT010000083.1 GCA_017470815.1 bacterium
AAAGCATATTGTCGCGGTTGAAAATTTGGGAATAGAAAATATTTTGGCTTTACGCGGAGATATTCCTGATTATATCAATCCTGAAGAACTTGATTTTTTTCATGCGAATGAACTTGTTGAATTTATACAGGCAAAGACAACTCTTTCAATAGGGGTTGCCGGTTATCCTGAAGGACATATTGAAAGCAAAAACTTAAAAGACGATATAAAATATTTAAAGAAAAAGGTAGAAAAAGGTGCAAGTGCAATTTTTACGCAGTTATTTTTTGAAAATGATAAATTGTATCGTTATATTGAAACTGTCGAGAATGCGGGTATAAATTGTCCGGTTATCGCTGGGATTATGCCTGTCAGGAGTCTTAAACAAATTGAAAAAATGACATCAATGGCAAGAGTGAGCGTACCGAAAAAATTTATTGAAAAACTCGAAAAATTCCCAAATGATTCAATACAAATCGGAACGGAATTTGCAATAGAACAATGCCAAAATTTGATAGAAAACGGTGTGACATCGCTGCACTTTTTTACACTTAATCATAGTGACCAAACAAGTGAAATATTAGATAATATATTATAAACAGGAGAAGCAGATATGGTGGATTTAAATAAATATATTGAACATACTCTATTAAAACAGGATGCAACTGAAAATGACCTTATAAAACTTTTTGATGAAGCAAAAGAAAATAATTTCTTTGGAGTTTGTGTCAATCCTTGTTATGTAAAACTTGCACATGAACATTTAAAAGATAGTGATGTAAAAATAGTTACAGTCATTGGTTTCCCTTTAGGTGCAAATTCAACCGAAGTCAAAGTTTTTGAAACAAAAAAAGCAATTGAAGACGGCGCAGATGAAATTGATATGGTCATAAACGGAACAAAACTCAAAGATAATGACAAAGATTTTATTGTGAATGAAATCAAGTCCATTAAACAGGCATGCGCAGGTCATAATTTAAAGGTTATTATTGAAACTGACTTACTAAGCAGAGAAGAAATAGTAAGAGCGTGTGAGTATTCAATATTGGGCGGTGCAGATTTTGTAAAAACTTCAACAGGATTTGTAAAAGGTGGTGTAGGTGCAAAGGCTGAAGATGTAAAACTTATGTTTGACACCGTAAAAGATGCCGGATTAAAGGTTAAGGCATCAGGCGGTATTCGTGACAGGCAAGCGGCTCTTGATATGATAAATGCAGGTGCAGTACGTTTAGGTACAAGTTCAGGGGTGAAAATTGTAAAAGATTAAGCCAATTTGCTTACTAAACCTGAAAAATAGTGATATAATGTTTCGCAAGATATATGTTAAAAAGGGGTTATAATATGGCTACATTGAAAACATCAATATTAGGAATAGAGTTTGAAAATCCGTTTCTGTTGGCATCTGCGCCTCCTACTGCGTCGATAGAGGGTATAGATAAAGCCTTTGAAATGGGATGGGGCGGTGCTGTTTTAAAAACAATAACTCCTGATGATTTGGAAATGATTGAAGCAAGCCCCCGCTATGCAGCAATCAAGGAGAAAGGTAAAGTTATCTGTTTTCAGAATATAGAATTATTGAGCCATGAGACAATTAAGTATTGGGTTGACGGAATTAAATATTTAAAAGAAAAACACCCGACAAAAGTTATAATAGCAAGTATTATGGCTACTTTGGATCGTGATGAATGGCAAAATATTGTCAAAATACTTAATGAAACTCCGATAGATGCCTATGAACTCAATTTCTCATGTCCTCATGGCATGCCGGAAAGGAATATCGGTATGGCTATCGGAACAAATACTGATATTTCTATACTTATTACATCTTGGGTAAAATCTGTTGCCACAAAACCTGTATTTGTAAAATTAACCCCAAATGTAACCGATATAGCCTGGATTGCCCAGGCCGTAGAAAAAGCAGGTGCTGATGGTTTTGCTGCAATAAATACCGTGCAGGGGTTTATGGGTATTAATCTCGATACTTTAGAGCCTGTTCTTAATATAGACGGGTATTCAACCTATGGCGGATTGTCAGGCGAAGCCGTAAAACCGATTGGCTTCAGATGTGTTGCTCAATTAAGACAAAATTCCGATTTGCCTATTTTGGGGATGGGCGGAATTTCAAATTGGGAGGATGCAGCGCAATATATCGCTGTCGGTTCGGATGCGGTTCAGGTTTGTACGGAAGTTATGCTAAACGGTTATGGTATTATTAACGGTTTAAAATCAGGATTATTAAATTTTTTGGAAACCAAGGGATTTAATGACATATCCGAATTGAAAAATATTGCAGTTAAAAAAATTACTTCTCACGAAAATTTAAATAAAAAATCACACCTTTATCCTTTAGTTGACAGAGAAAAGTGCATAAAATGCGGAAAATGTGTAAAAATATGCTCAGAATCCGAATATAATGCGCTAAGCACTGATAAAGACTGCGTATATTTAGATAAAAAGTCTTGTGCAGGATGTTCATTGTGTTCTCATGTATGTCCAAAAGAAGCAATAAAAATGTGTGGTTAAAGATTATCTATTTGCTAAAAGTTTCTTTTCTTAACTGTTCAAGTTCTTCTTTAATTTCTGCGGATTTGTGTTCAAGCCTGTTATATACTTTTGAATTCATTTCACCGCCTATGAGCAAAAGGATTGATGTGTAATAAAGCCAAATCATAAGGATAAAGAATGCTCCGATTGTGCCAAATACGATGTTATAAGTTGACAAATTGTTTACATACAAAGAAAAACCCCATGAACCGATTAACCAAAAGGTCGTGAAAAATATAGTTCCAGGGATTGCGCTTTTGCGTTTGAATTTGTCATTTCCTCTCAAATCAGGCAAAATGTAGTAACTCAAAAATGCGAGTATATATAATGCTAAAAATGATACAGGCCAGCGCAATGTTAATATCGTGTATGCAATTGTTTTTGATAAACCAAAATTGTTTACAAAAAACGTGACAATCACTTTCCCGAAAATGATTACGTTAATTGTCAGAAATAGTATTAAAACATTTACAAAAACCATTAGAAGCGACAAAATTCTTGTATAGAGAAAGCTTCTGGTTTCTTCCACCTTATATGCCCTATTCAGCCCTTTCAGTATTACTGCAACACCGTTTAATGATAAAAACAATGACGTACAAATCCCGATTATTGCCATTAGTTTTCCGTGTCCGAAAATCATTGTTTGATTCAGTACGCTTTGCAATAAATCCATTGTTTGATGTGGGGTAATTTTTGATAATACCTTCAAAATAGGATCCATATAAGAGCGGTTGCCCATCCAGCCAAAAATTGCCATCAAAAATAACATGAACGGGAAAATGCCTACAACAAGCATAAAACCCATCTCTGCAGCCATTCCGAAAAAGTCGTTTTTAATAATTGATCTTATCAATGCAATAAGCCAATGGGTGCATTTATTTTTCATTAAGTTTTTAATGATATCTTTTATCATAATCCTATTTTTTTAACTCTTCTAAAATCATTTGAACTGATGTTTCGACATCTGCTTTAATAACTGCACCTGCAGCAAGTTTATGACCACCGCCTCCAAATGCCGAGCATATTTTTGCAATATCTTTTGCTCTGCTTCGCATTGAAACTTTTGAAGTATTGGCATTGAGTTCCTTTACCACAAAGGCCACCTGAGTTGTTTTTATAGCTCTCAGTTTCTCAGTCAGGCCATCAGTAAAATCATCTCCGTTATAGTTGAATTTTTCCAAATCCTTCTTATAAACAACGGTGTAAGCAATTTTGTCCTCGTCTGTAAATTTTGCCTTATTCACGCAGTAACTTTGAAAAAGTACCATATCTTTAGATTGAGATTCATAACACTTTTGGAAAACTTCAGAAGGCTCAACTCCGAAAGATAAAAGTTCGCCTGCATAAGCCATTGTTTTTGGGGTTGTATTTGAAAACCGAAAACCGCCCGTGTCGGTTAAAATTGCCGTATATAGACAAATTGAACACTCTTTTGAAATTTTCCATTCAAGATTTTTTGCTATTTCATACAAAACTTCTCCTGTTGCAGAGGCAAAAGGCTTGATAATATTAAATTCCGCATAAGAATTATTTGTTTCGTGATGGTCGATATTAAAAGTTGTTTTTGCTTTTTCAAAAAGAATTTTTGCATTGTCACATCTGTCTATTGAAGCAACATCAAGGTTTATGACCAAATCATATTCTCTTGATAAGTCCATATCTTCAATAAATTTTGCATTATTTATCTCCGGCAAAAACTCATAAACTGACGGTAATTTTGACACAATTACCATATCGGATTTTTTTTTGTAATTATCTTTAATCAAATGGTACATTCCGCACATTGAGCCCAAAGTATCACCATCAGGGTTTATGTGGGAAACGAGTAATATGTTTTTAGAATTTTTTATGCTAATATCTAATTGTTCAGTGGTCATTTCAAAATTTTAGCACAAAAAATTGTTTAACAAAAATTATGAAGAAAATACTTTATACAAAATTTCAATACATTGATGAACTTATTGCTCAATTGGGGGAGCAAAAGGAATTTAAACGGGCAATAAAACGCAGTAATTTGTATAAATTTTGGAATAAAGTCGCAGGAGAAAAATTCAGTAAATATTCAAAACCCTATTCTATGATAAAAGGCAATATAATGGTTATTGCATGCAAAACCCCGGCCGTAGCGCAAGAACTTTTACTATATAAGGCGCAACTCCTGACCAAATTAAAACCCTATGTTGAATCTCTAAAAATGAATGTAACTGACTTGAAATTTGACACAAAAAAGTGGCAGGAGGATTAATTTGTATTGAGTAAATCATCTCAATACAAATAATATTTAAAAATACATGACATAATATTATTTATGTATAATATTTTGTTAAAAGTTTAGAATTATGTTAAAATCTTCTTATCAGAATTGGTAAGGAGATTTTAAATATGACACAGACTGCAACAAAAAGCGTAAAATTTGACCCGGGATTTGCTCAACACACAACAATTTTATCCATAAATCTTGAATATATTTATGCAAAAATAAATTCCTTTAAAAATTTTGGACAGAAA
>JAFUXT010000029.1 GCA_017470815.1 bacterium
CAAGCTAAAATATCACCATGACTTGGTACAAGTCCCTCTGCACCGTTTTCTTTCAAGGCTTTTACTATAAAACGGTTTCCCTTTTCGTGAATTTTTGATATAAGTGATAAAATTTCTTCCATGAAAATATTATAGTTAGATATCTAATTATTGTCAAGATATTTTTTCGGGAATTTAAAAAACTTTTCGGATATAATGGATAAATGAACAACTGTAAAAGTTTTAAGCCTTCAATAGATAATAATTCTAAAGTTCTTATACTTGGTTCAATGCCGGGAGTAAAATCATTAGAGGAACAACAATATTATGCACACCCGCAAAACAGGTTTTGGAAAGTTATGGGTGCAATTTGCAACAAACCAAATTTGCCGGTGGGGATTATCAGAGAGATTGAGAAAAGTACCTCCGGAAGTTTGAGAGAATTCTCAAACTTTTTAACTTTCGGGGGAAGAATTTCAAAACTAACTGATAATTCACTCTCAAAGTTACTGATAATTTTTTGATAAATTATGTGTTGAGATGTGTTTAATTATTAAATTTAATATTATTTGATTCAATAATTTCATTCAAACTTACATTACTGTTGCGAAAACGCTTTTCGCTTCTTTGTGTTTTTATATGAATAGCGTTTTTCGAGCAATTATGGATACAAGCAAGGCAACTTTCACAATTGTTTCCAAATATTGGTTTATCTTTTTCCTCTTGAGTAATATTTGAAACAGGACAAACTTTTTTACAAATTCCGCAGCAAATACATTTATTATTTACATAGAACATCTTTGGGGTGTATTTTTCAATTTGTTTTACAACAGAGTATCCTATACTTGATGCTATTTTATTAAACCAACTGCAAATTTCTTCTTTTGTAGTTCTTGCATTTACTTCTTCCACAATTTTATTCAAATTATTTTCAATATTTTTTTCTTTTAATTTTGCCATTTGGGTTTCAATATCAAAAAACGGAAGATAATTGTCAACCATTAATAATGAAGCATAGTAATCCGCTTTGTTACCGTTAGCTTCAAGAAGTTTCTTCATCTCATGCAAAGCACCGCAATCTGTAAATCCATAAGTCGCAATTACAAAAACATAATTTGCTTTGATTTTACATTGTGATAAATATTTTCTGACAATATCCGGAATAGAAATTGCATAAACGGGGTAAACTATACCTACAACATCATCTTCTATTTCATAAATATTATTTTTTATCATTTGCGGAATAGAAAGCAATTCCGCGTCAAAACGCTTTGCAACTGATAAACAATTTCCTGTGCCAGTAAAATAAAGAACTTTCATATAACTTATAATACATGATAATAATATAATGTCATTATTTTAAGGTTAATATTTACATATGAATTATTTTACAAACTGTTCGCCCCAATCGCACATAGCATATAGTATCGGAATAAAAGATTTGCCCTTATCAGATAAACTATATTCGACTTTCGGTGGTATTTCTTTATAGTTGTGCTTTATAATCAAATCATCTTGCTCAAGTTCTTTTAATGTATTACTTAATGTTTTATGAGATAACAAATTCAAATATTTTTGAAGTGCATTAAATCTAATAACTTCGTGCCTATAAATAGCATATAAAACTGTTAATTTATACTTGCCGTTAAATAGCGACATTGTATAGTTAAAACCCGTTTTATCAAAACATTCAACTTCTTTTAAACAATCTCTTTCATCTGATGTCATAACGGTTACCTTTATTACCGTACTTGTAAAATTTATACTGATAGTTTAACATATTTATAGTTAAAAAGAAAGGGGCAAAAATGAGAGACGATATAAAAGAATACAATGCAGTAGAACAGGTTGCACGCAAATTTTGTGAAGCGGTAAAAGCCGGAAAAAGCGAAATTGTAAAACCATACTTTTATGAAAAAGCAGTATTTTTCGGACAACTTAATGAAGAAACATATCAATCAGGTTCAATAGAAGAATTTTATAAAACTATTGATACATTCGGTGCATGCAGTGATGATTATATCGCAAGAATTGATGTTTTAATGCTTGAAAAAACTATTGCAGTCGTTCAGGTTATTGAAGATAATTGGCACGGTTACAAATTCACAGACATTTTGAACTTAAATAAAATTAACGGCGAATGGAAAATTGTTGCAAAAGTTTATGATACTTTATCAAAAGGGTAAATAACATAAAAAGCCGATAATTTGAACCTATCGGCTTTTTAACTTTCATTAATTATTTTTCCTGTAATGTGTTCTGGGGTAAGTTCTAAGCACATTACAAACTTGCCGAAATTTTTGATTTCTTCTTCGATATAATCTTCGCCAAAATCAAATTGATTACTTAATTTTCTGCAAATATCAATAGTTTTTTCATAATCTTCCACGATTTTTATTCTGCCAAAAACAATAACACTTTTAAAATCAAGACCTTTTTTTACTTCGGATTGAACCCCTTTATCGTAAACGCAAAAAGAAACTTTATCACAGTTTTTTATAGAATCTATTTTATGCCCCTCTTTTGCACCATGGAAATAAATCTTGTTTTCATCTTGCGAATAATAAAAGTTAATCGGTATTCCATAAGGATAACCGTTATCCCCTAAAACTGAAAGTACCCCTCGAACTTCGTTTTTTAAAATGTTTGCACATTCTTCATTAGATAGCTGTTGACGTATTCTTCTCATTGGTCTGAACATTTTACAAATCCTCTATTTTACTAACCTTAACCCGATTGTGCTTATTATAATCAGAACTATAAATAAAATCTTCCAAAACGAAAAAGTTTCGTGGAAAAATAAAAATCCGATTAAGGAAACAAGAACAATTCCCAACGCACCCCAAACGGCATAGGCTATACTTATATCAATAGTTCTAAATGCCAATGATAAAAAGTAAAAACACAAAATATACCCGATAACCGTACCTAATGAGGGTAATAAGACTGTAAATCCGTTTGTCATTTTCAAACAGGCGGTAG
>JAFUXT010000023.1 GCA_017470815.1 bacterium
GCCTCCAAGCGGATTGCGAGCCAAAGCCGAAGCCATTTTGCTTGTGGCAAAAGCCACAAAAAGCAAAATGCGTAGTGCTGTCGATGGCGAGCAACCAAGCAAACCACGACCTGCACTCCGTTCGCTAATCATTTGTACGCCCTCGCATTGAAAGAATACGGTTTATTCCCTGCTCGGGCTATGCTCCACATACAGGCGGGATAACTCACTATCGTTCAGACAAATCCCGCCTTGTTTTCGTGTCGCAAACAATGATTGCTCACTTCGTAAAGGTCGTTATTCAAGCGCGCGCCGTTGTCCTTAGGCGCGCTAAGAGATTTTTGTCCGTCAGGACAAAAACACATATTACTGCGTCAGCAGTCTTATGCCGCCATCAGGCGGTATTATGCCTTTGCGTGTTGTTCTTTTCGGTTCACTTTTCTTTTTGCGTCGCAATCAAAAAGAAAAGTGAACATATTAAGAATATCTTAGCAAGATATTCTCATAATATTTTTTATGTAAATGATTGTTTGAATAATAAAAAATGACATACTACTTTTCAGCAGTATGTCATTTTCGTAATTTTTATTATACCAGGATTAAACAGCAACTTTCATTGTTTTTTCAATGATTTCGTTAAAACTGTCTGCTTTTAATGATGCTCCGCCGATTAACGCTCCGTCAATGTCAGATTGAGCCATTTGTTCTTCAATCGTAGAAGGTTTTACAGAACCGCCGTAAAGGATTCTTATTGAATCTGCGGCACTTTGACCTGCAACATCTGCCACAACACCACGGATCATTTTGATAACTCTGTTTGCTTCTGTTGCATCACATGATTTACCTGTTCCAATTGCCCAAATAGGTTCGTATGCAATAACTGACTTTGCAACATCTTCTGATGAAATTCCGTCTAAAGCGGCTCTGATCTGAGAAGCAATCCAACTGTCAGTGATACCTGATTCTCTTTGTTCCAAAGATTCACCGCAGCAAATAATCGGAATTAAACCGCCTGCTAATATTGCTTTTGCTTTTTTGTTAATCATTTCATCTGTTTCAGAAAAATATTGTCTTCTTTCAGAATGTCCGATAATAATGTATGAACAACCGGCATCTTTTGCCATCTCAACAGAAATTTCACCTGTATATGCCCCTGATGATTCCCAGTGACAATTTTGAGCGGCAACGGCTAATTTTGTACCGTTACAACCACAATCACAAGGGATTTCTTTTACCTGATTCAAACAAGTAAATACAGGTGCAATTACAACTGACGGCAACTGAACTGCACTATAATTTGAAACAAAGGAACTTATACCTTCATACAAGGCTTTTGCATCACTCTGAAGCAAATTCATTTTCCAGTTTCCTGCAATAATTGGTTTTCTTGACATAATAAAATCTCCTTTTTTACCTGATACATTCACATTGATTTTATATTAAACAAAAATTTAATACAACAACAATCTGCCTTATTGCATAAGAATTCAAAATATTGTATAATTCTTAATATAAATTGGAGGTAAAAAAAATATGTTTGGTTATACAGGTTATAAAAAATCAGGTTTTACACTTGCGGAAGTCTTGATTACATTGGGTATTATCGGTACGGTTGCCGCAATGACTATTCCTACATTGATGATGAACTACCAAAAACAAGTATGGGAATCAAAATTAAAGAAAATATATTCAATAGCAACAAATGCCTGCGAGCGTATGCTTATTGAAGAAAATGTATCAAGAGTAAACGAAACCGCAGTTTACGGAGAAGTTACAAACGATAACTTAAGGACATATTTTAAATTAATGAAAGACGGAGAACAGGTAGCCGGTAAAGGATTTTCTATCCTATTACCTGATGGAGGAGTTCTCTATTTAGATGCAAAAGATAACGGTTTTACATTCTATACAGATGTAAATGGGACAGAAACACGACCAAACACTGTTGGTCGTGATGAATTTGAATTTAGACTTGACCAAAACTGTGCATACGATAGTTCTTTAGGAGAGAATGCAAGTGAAGCGTCAAAAGATTTTAAAGCAGTAGTAGAAAATGACTGGAAAATACCAAATTCATATTAACAGGAAAGATTAAGGCTCTACGATGAAAAAAGCATTTACATTTTTAGAAGTTATGTTTGGACTCATGATTGTCGGGTTAGTCAGTGCCATGGTTATTCCTATATTTTACAATACCTACGGACACAAAGTTATGGGGACACAACTCAAAAAAGCATGTGCCCAGATTACACTTGCAACAAAAGAAGTTATGACTGATGAAAGAGCCGATGACACAATGACGTTGGACTCTGAAGAACTTGACAGCAACACGGAACGAGGATTTTATTACACAACGGCAGGAGTTAAAACCTCAAATTCGACTCAAGGTGCTCAATATTTTCTCGATAAATATTTTCAACACTCAAAAGTCAATTGCGGTTCAGGCGGAACAGACGATTGTGTAGGAGCAAAATACAGAACCCCTGAAAAAAAAGACCTTGGGAAAATACCAACTGATTTTTACTGCATTAAAACAGTCAATTCTGCTACAATATGTATGAAATATGATGAGACGGATAAAGTAACAAAAGTTATTGTAGATGTAAACGGAGCAGAAAAACCTAATATTAGCGGTTCTGATACATTTGTAATGTATATCACAAATGACGGAAATCTTAAAGATTTAGACGATGACGAAAAAAACTGCAATGCTGACAGAACAACAGGAGATTCTGTCATTGATTATGCAGCGGGATGTTTTACAAAAGTTGTTGCTAACGGATGGGTTATGCCAAAAGACTAAACCTCATCTCCAAGCAAATTGCAAAGAGTTTCATATTTTATTCTTTTACCGTTTTTGTTTGTATAAATATATTTGGTTATACCACTTTCGTTGTCATGAATTATAAATTCTTTCCCGATTAACTTGTTCAAGGGAGAAAGAAAAACATTAATATTTTTTAGCACATCACTTTTATTTTTTCTCAAATGCTCAATGTGATAGCGTTCATGGCCCAAACCGTCTTTTACAATTGTTTTTATACATTCCCCATCTTTATTTATATGCTGTTTTGAGGTCTTTATATTATTACTTGCGTCTTTTTCTACAAATTTAATTATGCACTCATTCTCATCATAAAATGTCTCTGTTTTAAAATCATCATATATTTCTGAAAATTTTATAAGATGTTTATTTTTGTCATATTCAGACAAATTTTTGTACGAGCCAAAAGAATCATAATAAGTGATTTCACATGATTTTATTGATTTATCCGGATAATACTTATTAATTGTTTTTTCAATGAGTTTATTCTTTTGGTTATAAACAGATTCTCTAACCCAAAGATTATTGTCATTATACTTACTTTTTGTAGTCTGAATTACCTTACCTGACTGATTTAGTCTTTTTGAAAGTATTACATTCCCATGTCCGTCAAAAGTATTTTCTACAAACCATTTTCCGTCGCACTCGCTTGATGTTTCTCGCAATTTATGTCCAAAATCATCATAAAAAACTTTTTTATTGTATTGCCATTTATTCTCACTGTCACACGCCTGAACCAAAACAGGATGACCTTTTTTATCAGCAATATAATTCATGCTTGCACAAAAATTTCCGTTTGCACTTTTAAAAGTACCGGTATAATTATCTCCATCAGAATTTATAACAGAAATTGCACCGTTTTTTGAACTACGAATAATAGTTTTATCCACAACACCGTTATTCAAAATAAAATCACCCTGCAAATTTTTTAGTTGAATACGACCTTTACCCAAATATTCTGCCTGATTCAAAAAATATCTCGTTTCAATACTCATATCATCTGTATATTTTATAAAGCCGAAAAGAAGTTTGGGCGATATAACATATCGTATAAGTTTTCCTGCCTTATTAAATGTTCTGCCTATAACACCATTAATTGTTTCCTGACGGGTATAATCAAGCCCGATATTATGTTTAATTTCTTTTACAAAAACACCTTTACCATTCTTTTTAACATTTATAAGATTCTCTCCTGAATCATACTCATATATGTACTGACTTAAGATATTATCCTTCGTCTTTGATGCAGAACGGAGCAAACCGTTTTTATAACTCAAACACAACTGACTTCCGCTTTCTGTCTTGGTAAAAAATGTACCGGAATACTTTTTTGCTCCCTTTAACAGAATTTTTCCGTCATATTTTAACGATTTTTCAAAAGAATTTATTTTAAACATGCTATAAGTAAAACGCCTAAAGATTTTTTTTGCGCCCTACCTCATTGCAAATTTACATCCGCAATAATTTTGGCGATATAGATTTAATTCCTTTGAAATTTTATTTGTTTTCAAAAATCCGTCATTTTTTCTGAAATTTATCGGCAGATATTTTAAATTATATTTTTGTGCAATCTGTGTACCAATTTGAGATAATTTTTCATAATTTTTATGCGGACTGATTACCATGGATGTTGTAAATTCTTCTATCCCTAATTCTTTTGCTTTTATCGCAGATTTATTTAAGCGGAGTTCAAAACATTTATCACATCTTGTACCTTTTTCCGGTTCATTTTCAAGACCTTTTACAAAGTCATAATAAACATCCGTTTCATAATCCCCAATAATGAGATTACATCCATAGTGAGCACACAAAGTTTTTTCCGCCTCAAGCCTTCTTTGATACTCATCATCCGGGAAAATATTAGGGTTATAAAAATATACAACAACAGAATATCCCATATCCTGCAATAAAGATATAGGATAACCCGAACATATACCACAACATGCGTGCAGTAAAACCTTTTTAGAAGAATTTATATTTTGGTTTTGCACCATTTTCAATTAACCATTTTTTTAATTCAGGATACGGTTTCACACCCATATCAAATTTGTCGCCGACTTTCATTGACGGTGTACCGACCATGCCTTTTGAAAAGGCATAGTCTATATCTTTATTAATAGCATCTGCAATTTCTTTAGAATTAGCATCCTTTTTAAGTTTGTCAAAATCGAGTTTTATACCTGCTTCTTTCAAATTTTTAATAATATCTTCTTCAGTTGTCGCAGGTTTTTCAAATAATAAAGATTCAACTTCCCAAAATTTTCCCTGCTTTTCTGCTGCCAAACCGTATTTTGCACTAACACACGAACCGATATGGAAATCTTCTCTCATATATTTATTACAAGCCTTATCCAATGGCATATTATGATGTTCAACACGAACATTTTTAAATTCAGTTACAACTTTATGCACCATCAGATTGCATGTATGACAAATCGGGCACATATAATCGGAATAAACCTCCAATACTACAGCGTCTTTATCAGGAGAGCCCAAAACATTTCCTTTTACCGCATAAATATTTGTTTTCAAATTCAAAAATTCTCCAAACGCTCTGTAACCTTTTAATGCCGGAGAAAATTTTGCACTTGAAAAAGTCCAATAGAAAAAACCGCTTGCTGCAATCATCACACAAATAAATGCTATTCTGTAAGGTAACGGTTTCAATGCATCTGTGAAATCAATCCAACTCTGTTTTACGGCTCCTATAAAATGTCCCTGCAAACCTGCGGCAGCAACAAGACCGATTAAGAAATTGAGCAAATAAGTAACAAGACACATTACACACAATTTTTTAATTTCAAAATAACTTATACCAAATAATGTCATTGAAATTAAAAATGAAATTAGCCCTAATGCCGCAATATAGTGGAATTTATTCTTAAACACCTCAAGAAATTTTAAAAACGGTATTTTTTTAAGTCCGTCAACAATCAACATTATACCCATAAATACATACAGGAATAATCCCCAATATGCCAAAGGAACACCCAAAAACTGTGATTCGACTGTTCGAGCAACACCGTCACAGTCAATAAAATCGTTGACCGAACAAAAACTCGGTAATGCATGCTCATTAAAATTAGCCTGATAATAAATGTATGCCAAATCAATAGTAACACCTATTCCTATCAACACAAGAACAGCAATTATAAATGTTTTCCAAAAATGTTTTTTGTTATCTTCCATTATATTTTCTCCCTCTTTAACAATTAAATATTACCCTTTAAACACAAATTAATCAACTCATTTTTATTTATCATGGTATAATTGTATTATGGTTAACGGAGAAAAACAAAATTCTACAACCCAGAACCGTTTAATAATTTTCGGGCTTGTATTCAGTACCATTCTTGTAATGGTTATAGCAGTGCTGACAAACGCAAATATTCAGAAAAAACTGAATATGAGTCATCACGCATTTGGGCAGATTATTTCAAAAACCATAGCAATTGAAAGTGCGGATTTAATAAAAGAAACAAAGCGCACAGGTAAAATAAACAAATTAAAAAAACATTCCGAATTATTACTAAAATCAAATAAAGACATATTATTTTTAGAATTTAACGATAAAATCGGCAAAAGAATATACAAAACAATAAAAAAAGAAGCCGGCAAAGAAAAATCGGATATTTCTATATCTTCTCAAATCAAAGATATAAACACAGGAGAAAATATCGGTTCTGTGACTATAGGATTATCAGGAAATATCATAGGGAATTTATCTTCAACTACCAAAGCCTCTATATTATTTGTTTTTATTATCGTATGGTTAGTTTTTGCATTTGTTATATTAATAAATAATTTTCTTATCACAAGAGAATTAAAAATATTTAGAGAAGGTGTAAAACGCATATCATCAAAAGAATTTGGGGTAAAAATCGAAAGCGAGGAAGTCAGTCAGGAAGTCCGAGAACTTTTTAATGCTTTTAACGATATGTCAAACAAACTACATCTATACGAAGAATCAAATGTTGAACAATTAACCCTTGAAAGAAACAAGTTGCAGGCAGTACTTATGAGTATTGCAAACGGGGTTATAGTTTGCGATAACAACGACAAAGTAACCCTGCTTAACGACCACGCAAAAGAGTTGCTGGAATTGCAGGGGGACCAATTACTGAATACAAATATAAAAAATTATGTAGATTCTGACGGGAATTTCTGCTTCAGCGAAAAAATTGACGAATACAAACAATTATCTCTTGAAGAAAGAGCATCAAAACCTGTTATATTCAATGTTAAACTCGATGATAAAACTTTAAAATCAATCATTTCACCTATGTTTACCCAAAGTCGTGATTATGTAGGCTATATAATAGTTATGATTGATGTAACAAAAGAAGCAGAAACTGATTTGATGAAGTCACATTTTATCTCAAATGTTTCTCATGAACTTCGTACACCTGTTACGGTTTTGAGAAGTTACATAGACACTTTATATGATATGGGAAGCGACTTCAGTTACGAAGAACAGAAAGAATTTATCACAACACTCCACACGGAAATTGTCAGACTTCAAAACATGGTCAATGATATTCTTGATTTCTCAAGACTTGATTCCAATGCAAAAATTGAGAAAAGTGAAAATGATTTGTCACAGTTAGTTGATTATTGCGTCAATGAAGTTCAGACACTTTTAAAAGAACACAATTTGAAAATAGAAGTTGAGAAAGAAGATAATCTGCCGTTGGTAAACTGCAACTATGATTCAATCGCAAGAGCATTAACCAATTATCTTTCCAACGCAATTAAATATGCCCCAAACGATTCGTCAATTAAAGTAAGATTATACAGAGATAATAATGATGTTGTTCTGACAGTAAGAGATGAAGGAATCGGAATTGCTCCGGAATTTCAGAAAAAAGTATTCGAGAGATTTTATCGTGTTGAAAATAAAACTCACAGTGTTAAAGGAACAGGTTTAGGTCTGCATCTTGTAAAAACCACCATTGAAAAACACCACCATGGACATGTGTTTGTAAATTCAGTCCCCGACCATGGTGCAACATTTGGCTTTACCCTTCCTATTGAAGATGAACAGGATGATGATTTGCTATAAGTAAATTTTCGTTTATCTATATGACGAAAAAGCCTTTTAAATCCGCTATAATTCTATTATGAAAATATTTAAAAGAATTATCAGAATTTGTGCATTGTTTGCAAAAAAAAGGCGCTTAAAACGGATATTAAAACATTACCATAAAACAAGTGCGGGGAACGATATTTCAAAAACAATAATTTCTGAGGGTGCGAATGTAACTCTCAACTCAAAATCCAAAAGTATATCGCAGGAAGTATACAACAATGTAAATGACATAGTAAAACAGACAAATTGTGACGGAGAAAAACTTTTGGGGTATATAAAAGCATCCGGAACCAAAATTTATACCGTTATTAATGCAGAAAAACTGCTTAAAAACATTTCAGTTGAAGAAGGGTTTATACCGGAACAAAAAGGCTTTGATGCTTTATATTTATCATTTATAACAATGAGCGGGCTGAAATTAAAAACAGAACCGATGTTTGTATTTGGCAAAAAAAATCCCGAAAGATACCTGGTTTTGTACAATTTTTACAAGTGGTATTCAATGAAATCGGGATTGGGCGGATTTGAGTATGAGATACAAAAAAAATATAATAAATTAATGAAGAATATAAATAAATCAAACATCGATAATTTACCACTTGAGGATATTGCAGGATTGCAGGAAGCAATAGCAAGAGATAGCGAAGCAACTGATTTTGTACTGAATTATGAAAAAGAGAATGAGGTATCCAAGAAAGTTAGCGAAAAAATTTCTCAAGATGGCGGAGCAAGTATTTAAAAAATATTCTTGACATTAAAATTTGTTCTTGTTAGGATAATTATACACGGTTTAGCCGAGATTATTGAATAGCACATAAGCGCTTGTAGCTCAGCAGGTAGAGCACTCCCCTTTTAAGGGATAGGTCGCGCGTTCGAATCGCGCCAAGCGCAAAATAAGAGATAGGTAAATCCTATCTCTTATTTTGTGTTTAGTAAAGATTTGAACGCAATTCGCACTCGGTAGATTTAATATTTTTGCTTTGATTTTTGTTTACATTAATTTACAAAAAGGCAATTTTTAAATAATTATATACTTTATATATATGTTATATATATTTTTTTTAAGGAGTGCGCGCTATGGATGTACAACAATTATTAGACAAAATTGCGGATTTAGAACTTGAGAGTGAATACGGAGCACCGGCAGATGCTGCAAAGGCGGCAATGGAACTTGCAAAATGCCAAAACCAATTAGCACAAATGTATGGCTTTGACAATTATTTTGATTTTAAGTCATCAGGAGAATTTGATAAAATTACAAGAGCGCATCAGGAAGGAAAACCGGTTCCTCAAGGGATGCACACTGAAGAATACAATGAAGGTTCTGTTTTTACAGCAAAAGTTCAAATGAATTATGGCAAAAGTCATTTAGATTATTGCGACGGATTAAGAACAATCGGATATTCAGAGGGTGAGATTAAAAATATGTGCAAACAGGAAGGGATAAAATACAATCCGCCAATGTTTCAGGTTGGCAGTAAACCAAAAGCAAAAAATCCTGTAAAACACAATCAACCAAATCCTGTCAGACCAAACACAATTACAAGAATTTGGAACTGATTTACAAAAAAAGATGTGATTCTTTCACATCTTTTTTTATTTTACATTTCTGCATATTTTCTTGCACATTCAAGCATAGAATTGACTAATGCCGAATTAGAACTCAAATTCATTCCGTTTATTTCCAATACCTGCTTGATTCGTTCTTCCCAAAGATTATAAATATCCGTTCTGTCCAAATCAAGCGTTTCGCCTATCATTAAAAGTTCTTTAAAATCGATTGGCAAAGGATATGCCCCGCGAAGCATATCAACTATATGGACACGCTTTTTACGAGGGAATGATTTGAGAAAATTAACCATACTCATTTTCTTTTGCTTTAAGACACTTTTGATAAATTCAACAGAATCATCTTTCAAAATCGGCTCTTGCGGAATTTTATATTCTTCAAACTCCTCCGGTTCAATATCCATTACGGTTGCAATACGCTCTAACGTAGTTGAACGGGTTGAAAACGGGATTGTTTCATCAATAAGATTATAAACATAAGAGAGAGTAACTCCTATCATTTCGGCAAAATCCTTTTTGTGTAAAGAATTCTTTTCCAAAAAATCGGAAACTTTTTGTGAACTTTTTTCTTTTGTAATTTTATTTTTCATATAAATCTCCTTAAATTTTAATTTCTTTCAATTTATTTTCAAATTATTATTTTTTTAACCTTAAACTTTCTATATCATTGTGGTAATATTTATTTAGATTAAGATTACAAAAACGAGGATAAAATGAAATTAATTGCAGGATTAGGGAATATAGGCGAAAAATATACATGGACAAGACATAATGCAGGTTTTATGGTTGCTGATAAATGGGCTATTCAAAATAATGTTCAGTTTAAAGAAAATAAAAAACTTCAATGTTATATGACAAAATTCCACAAAGGACTTCACGATATTATTCTTATTAAGCCGACAACTTATATGAATTTGTCAGGCAACGCAATCTCTGCAGTGATGAACTACTATAAGATTGATATAGAAGATTTGCTCGTGATTTATGATGATATTTCTATTGAACTTGATAAAATAAGATTTCGTCCAAACGGTTCTGACGGAGGACATAACGGGATTAAATCAATAATAAAGAGTTTAGGAACACAGGATTTTGCAAGACTAAAAATAGGCATAGGACCTCAACCTCCGATACCTGCGGAGGAATTTGTTTTGCAGAACTTTTATAAATATCAACTTGACAAACTAAAACCTGTATTAAAAACAGCAGTAGAGGGAATCGAATTTTACCTCGATGAAGGAATGGAAAAAACACAAAACTTCTATAATTAGGAACATATTAACTATTTTACAAATTCCCTTTTGATGTTATAATTAGGTAGCGAATGTATTTTAAATAAGGAGTCGGAATAAATGAGTTTGCAACTCGCTGAACAATTTGAAGCAAATGAGCAATACGAAGAAGCATATCGTGAATATAAAAAAGAATATGAAGCAAACCCCGATAATATGGGAATATTAGAGCGTCTTGGTCATTTATCTTTAATTCTTGATAAAACAGAAGAAGCAGCAGGTTATTACCACGAAATATTAAAGCGTGATGTTACAAATCCGCTTGCTTATGAACAGCTGATGTCCATTTATGAAGACACCGATGCTTATAAATACTATGTTTACAGGGGCAACAAAAACTCTATTGAAGGCAAATTGGATTTTGCGATAAACGATTTTAAAAAAGCACTGGGGTTATGTTCTGACGGCGCACAGGCTGCAATGACACGCTTTACTCTTGCAAATCTATACAAACAGGCAGGGCAGGATATGAAAGCAATTGATCAATTTAATATTTTGCTTGAAGGAAGTGATGTTCACGAAGAAATGTTTTTGCAACTTGCCGATATGTATATGAAAGATGAAGCATATTCGTCTGCAATAGATACGCTAATGAGAGCAAAACAAAGAGGGTTTGATACCCCCAAAATTAACGAAGGACTTGCCGCCGTATATTTAAAAAGCGGAGATGCACAAAAAGCAATTGAGTTTACAAATGATGAACTCCTAAAAATTCAATGTATGCTTGAAATCGGGCAGGTTGAAGAAGCATACGCTCAATTGAATGGTTTAAGCGAAGAACTTAAACAGGTTCCGAGATATTTCACATTAAAAGCGCAATATTTTTATTCTGCCAAAAAATTTGACCAGGCGCTTGAATGTATTGACGAATATAATAAATTGGCACCAAATTCACCGCTTACATATCAAATGCGTGCGCTTGTATATGACGAAAAAGGTGATGAATACAATGCTCATGTAAATTGGGGCAGATATAATATTGTAAGAGGAAATTACGATATTGCAATCAACGAATACCTTAATGCCGTTCAACTTAATGACAACGATATCGAATTACTCTTTGAACTTGCGGCATTATTAGAAAGCAACAAAGAAGTTGACCACGCAAGCGAATATTATGTAAAAATCGTAAAAAAAGACCCGACAAACAAAGAGGCACTGAAAAGACTTGCATCATACAGAGAAAGCATTGGCGACTATCAGGGGCAGGTTAATTATCTTGAAAAAATTATTGAAACAGATAAAAATGACCTTGATGCCCTCAAAAGTTTGGGCAGAGCCTATGAAAAAACAAGAGCAAACGCAAAGGCTTTAGAACTTTATCAACACTACATTGAAATAGTAAAAAATCCTGCGGATTATAAAATTATCAAAGACAAAATTGAAAAACTCCAAAACGGCGGAGCAGAAGAAAATTCCGAAGGATTGCTTGATAAAATTATGAAAATTTTCGGGAAATAAAATTTTTACAGTATCATGTGTCATTGCGAGCCCGAAAGGTTGAAGCAATCCTATTATTGAAATGTCATTGCGAGAAAATCTTTGATTTTCGTGGCAATCCCATTAGTTCAAAGTCGTTCAGTTGTTGATTTGATGAGATTACTACGCAAACTACGTTTGCTCGTAATGACAGATACAGTATCAGGCAATTGCCTGACCTACACTCTCAACCTTTTTATTTACTATATTTCACCTATTATATCTGTTTTGAAAGATGCGCCGATTTCTTCCTGCGCAAGAACAACGATATTATTTATATACAAACTGAGCAATGTGAATAAAATTTGACGGTATTCAATAGGTACCATAACTTTTGGTTCGTAAATACCCAATTTCTTTGCTTTTCGCTTGATTTTTCCTGCAATTTTTTCTGCAAAATCCGCATCAATTTTTATAATAGATGCATCTGAATCATCACAGCCAAGCATCAATTCCGAATAAGTCTTGTCAGACAAATCAAACAAACTTATGGTTTCTCCGTCTTCATTTGTATATTTTGAACAAATCTGACGGGATAGTGCAATTCGTATCTTATTTATAATATCAACTTTTGAACCGTCATCAGCAAAATCATTTATCTTTTCAAAAATATAAGTGATATTCTTGATAGAAACATGCTCTTTGATAAGACTTACCATTACATATTTTATATCGGCATAAGTCATAATATCCGGAACAATATTTTCAATAAGATACGGATTTTCTTTCTCTACGACATCAAGATATTTTTCAATATCTTCATAATCAAGCAAATCTTCGACATGTTTAATTGCAATATACTCAAGTGCTTTGGCAATATATTCTGACGAGGTCAAACCGCTCTGCCAAAAATCTTTAGCCTTTTCTTTTTCAACCCAGATAACCTTTTTACCTGAAAGTTCATCTTCAGTTGTAACGGAATTTTTAATCTTATGTTCAAGATGCAAATCATCTGCGTAAAACATTTTATATCCCGGATAAACAACGGCCCTGAAAACTTCCATTCCTCTTATTCTAATACTGAACTCTCCGGAATTTAGATTTTCGTCATCTTTAAACACCACTTTTGGAATAATGTATCCGCTTTTTTCAGTCAATTCAAGCCTTGCTTTTACGGTTTGGGCAACAAGTTGTTCTTCCCCAAAATCAGAGCGTTCAAAATCAACAAAACCCAAAAGTTCTTCACTTAAATATATTGCGAGTTTTTCTTCGTGAAGTTTTGAATACATCAAATCAGGAGAGGTTGCCTTGTTTAACTCCCCTTTCAAATCATCAAGCGCTTTTAAACCCGTTGAAATTTTATCATTTAATTTTTTTCTTGAAACAGGCGCTTCACCGTCAAGTTGTGACTTGACCTGATTTATTTCGTCTCTCTTTTGTTTAATTTTACTCTGAATTTCAATACATTTTTCGTATTCAGTCATTTTAGGGGAAAGCATTTTTTCCATTTGGCTTTTAAAATCAGAAATGCTTATTATATCGCCTGAAGATTCGGCAGATTTTGCTTCACGCATAAAAATACAGTTTAATTGCGCACTTTCATCATCATCAGAACCAACTTCTGTCATGCTGTATAATTCCCAGCCTTTCATAGACATTTCATTTAAAAGATTTTGTAATTCCTGTGCATTTTGAGCCGAACATGTCTTGATAACATATTCCATTCTGCTTTTACCAAACATATTTTTACCCTTTTAAAATTTTTATAGCCTCTATCGCTGTTTTAATAGCCTTTTCAGTGTCATGAACAACAGGATTTTCCAACCCCTCTTTTTCACGCTCCTGATTAGCAACAACAAGAAAAACCGAACCGATTTTTACTCTTAAATAACTTGCGACAATAAATAATGCCGCAGATTCCATTTCTGAAGCCAAACATCCCATACGCTTCCATGCTTCCCACTTATTCAAAAGTTCATTGGAAACAGGCATTGTTTGAGGTGAATGTTGACCGTAAAAAGAATCCTTGCACTGAACAACCCCTGTATGATAATCAAAGCCTAATTTCTTTGCACTTTCAACAAGTGAATTTACAACATCCAAATTAGCAAGTGCAGGAAATTCAATCGGTGCATATTCTCTGCTTGTACCTTCGGCACGAATTGCACCTGTTGCAATGACGATATCACCGCCTTTTACATTTGTATCAATTCCCCCACAAGTACCGACACGGATAAAGGTTTGCGCTCCGCATTTCACAAGTTCTTCAAGAGCAATCGCTGCAGACGGACCGCCAATACCTGTTGAAGTTACACTGACTTTTTCCCCGTCAACATAACCGGTATAAGTGACATATTCACGACTGTCCGCAACTTTTACAGGATTCTCAAAAAATTGCGCAATTTTCTCACATCTTTTTGGGTCGCCGGGGAGTAAAACATACTTTCCTACCTCCCCATCTTTTAATCCTATATGATACTGTCTGCCATCTTCAGAATAGTTCATTTATTGTCCTTTTAATTTTGAAATAACCTGATCCGTTACATCAACACCGCCAACAAATACAACCTGATCCGATAAAATTGCATCAAGTCTTTGCGCAACCATAACCTGCTTTGCAACAGTCTGAATTTGTGTCATAATTTGGTTTTCTTTATCTCTTTGCAGTTTCATCAGTGCTTCTTGTTTTGATTTTAAAGTATTTGCAGCCTGATTTTCAAAATTTTGTTTTTGCAACGGAGTTGACAAATTTTTATACTGTTTTTCCTGTTCAAGCATATATTGCTGAAGTTCAAGAGTTTTTGCATCAATTTCCTTTACTGCAGCCTGTGCAGCGGGATAACTTTCTAATACTCTTTGATAGTCAATGTAGCCTACTTCTGCATTTGCCACATTTGAACAGGTCAATGCAACACCTGCAACCGCTAATAAAGCCATTAATTTTAAATTTTTCATACAACCTCCAATATTTTATAATTATCTATTATAATAATTTGTCTTAAAATTTCAAGTATTAGTACATCAAATCACCTACACCAAAGGTGAAGTAACCGCTTTTCGATCCGTTATGCCCCGGATTGGTAAGCGGAATACCATAGTCAATTGATAACGGCCCCATGCCCGGAATAAATACTTTCAAACCGACACCTGCTGATATAGCATACATAGGTCTGTCATAAATTTTATCCGAAACTGTGGAATTAAATACTTTACCTGCATCAACCCACATTGTAAATCTCAGGTTGTTCAGGAAGGCAATTCTTGTTCTGTCCATAAACGGAATTGGTGTCGCAAATTCGGCAGAACCCATGATAAATGCATTACCCGTACCAACACCGCTCATTTTGAAACCTCTGATTGAATACGGGCCACCTAAACGATACGCCATAACTTCAGGGATATTTCCATGAATTGCACCGCCGCCTTTAACAGTCAAAGAGAATGAAGATTTCTTCGCTATCGGAATATATTGTTTTATCATACCGGTCAATTTGCCGTTTGTTTTATTCAAACCGTTCAGCCCAATATTTTCATCAAATCTTAAACTTGCCATCGTACCATGACGGGTAATTGTTGCAGAATCCCTTGTATCATACAATAATGCAGGACTCAAAGACAGGAACAGACCACCTTCAAGTTGTTTTGCACGTTCCGATAAAGGAACATTATATTTTTCATACAAACTTGTAATTTTCTTTCTGTCACCCTCTTTAACATTGATATTTTCCACACCCAAGCCAAAAGTTGCCGTTGTATGACGATTTCTTTTGAATTTATGCGCAACTGTAAATTCACCGCCAAATCTCTGTTCAATAGCCATCGGAACCTGATAAGAACCGAAATCTCTGAAGAACAATCTGGTATTAAGCGAAGTATCAGAGTTAAAGAAATAAGGTTTGAAATAACTCAATTCTGCCTGAATATTCATATGATTAACGACAGAATTATCGTTCATAATAACACCGGTACCAGCCAAGCCTGTTAAAGAAATTCTTTCGGCTCTGCCGCGGAAATTATTTTCACTTATCCCCAAAGAACCGAAAAGACCGGTTGCCGTATCAAGACCACCACCGACAGACACACTTGCCGTTCTTTGTTCTTTAATTTTTATTGTTATATCATAAGCATCTTCAACATCTGCACTGGGTTCAATTTCTCTTGTTACATCTTTAAATGCCTGAGTAGCATACAAACGAACAAGATCCTCTTTAATCATATTTTCGTTATAAACCATGCCGGGTTCAGTTAAAATATTTCTGGCAACAACATAGTCTTTTGTCTTTTCGTTGCCTTCAATCATAATTTTATCAATGACACCTTCTTTAATAACGATATTTATTGTACCGTCAGGATCATCTGTCACTGAAGCAATTCGAGAGAGAATATAGCCTTTTTGCATGTACAAGTCTTGTATTTTTGCAATCGCTTCATTGAGTTTTGCAATATTTTGGGGTTTACCTTTCATTTCTTCAAGTTGTGCAAGAATATCCTCAGTTGAGATTACAGTATTACCGTCTATTGTAAAATCTTTAACAGGAATGTTTTCCTCTACAATAATTTTAATCGTAACCGTACCGTCATCATTATTTGTCGGAATAGCCTTCATTCTTTCAGAAAAATAGCCTGTTTCATAAATAGTTTTTAAATCATCCTGCATATCAGAACGATTATATGGTTCACCGACTTTCATTTTCATTTGGGATAAAATTTCGTCCTGACTAAGAGAGTTCAGGCCCATAAATTCAATGCTTTTGATAGTTTTTTCTTGAGAAATAACAGGGGTTGGTAAAACATCTGGGTTAACTTCGGGAGCAGAAGTTTCTGTTCTTAAACTCGGAACATCTGAAGCATCAAAGATAGTATTTGTAGTCGTATTCTGTTTTATGGCATCTTCGGTTATACCCATGCTTGAGCCCCATACGTCATCAATTGAATATGCACAGGTCTGCGTGAGTGAAACCAGCAATATTGCTAATAAAATCTTTTTCAGCGAACTAAAATTCAAAAATACATTCCCTTAAAACTATCACTTCTCTCCACTAAAATTTTAGCATAAATTTATTAAAAAAGTAAAATATTTTACAACTTATTTACCAATAGAAATTTTATACACACTATTTTTATTATATCCGCATAATTCAGATAAAATTACCGAAATATCTTTTGGGCTAAAACCTTTGTCTTTCAGCATTTTTACCTGATTTTGCATTTCATTTTCATCGGATAAATTATCTTTTCTGAACACCATCACGACAAACTCTCCTTTGGGCTGATTATTTACAAAATGTTCAATTATATTATTGATATTGTCAACCAAAACTTCTTCAAATATTTTTGTCAGTTCTCTGCCAATGGCAATTTTGGCATCAGGACGAACAGATTTTATGATATTTAAAGTTTGCATAATTCGATTTGGAGATTCATAAAAAATAAAATCCTTGTCTTCATAATCCGTTACAAGTTTTTGGATTTTTTGTTCTGTTTTTGGTAAAAAACCGACAAAACTGAAACATTCATCTTCTCTTGAAATTTGAGAAAGAAAAGTTGCTATTGCATTAGCACCCGGTAATGATGTTACACTAAACCCACGCTTTCTTAATTCTTTTACAATTACACTTCCCGGATCGCAAATCAATGGAGTTCCCGCATCTGATACAAGAGCCATTTTTTGCCCCGATTCAAGAGTTTTTATAATTTGTTCAACCCTCTCTTTTTCATTGTACTTGTGATAAGAAAGGCATTTTGTTCTTATATCAAAATGATTGAGGAGTTTTTGAGTAACCCGTGAATCTTCGCATGCAATTAAATCAACCGACTTCAAAACTTCAATCGCTCTTAAAGTAATATCGCCCAAATTTCCGATTGGAGTCGGAACAATATAAAAATCATATTCTTTCATATCGGTATATTAACATAAAATATTAACAATATCTTAATTATTTAAACCGTAATTTTACTTGATTACAAAATATGTTGATGATAATATCAGCATGTTATAGTAGTAGAATATGTTACACATAAGAAGGAGTAAAAATTATGGTAAACGTAGCAATTAACGGATTCGGCAGAATCGGTAGAAATACTTTAAGAGCCGCAATCAGAGAAGGTATTTTTGACAAAATTAATTATGTAGCAATCAATGACCCTGGTTTGAAACCGGAAGATGCTGCAAGAATTTTCAAATATGACTCTGTTATGGGTAGATTTGACGGAACAGTTGAAGCATACGATGAAGGTATTATCGTTAACGGTAAAAAAATCAAATTCTTCGCAGAAAAAGACCCTGCTCAACTTCCTTGGAAAGATTTGGGTGTAGAAGTTGTTGTTGAATCAACAGGTTTCTTCACAGATGCAACTAAAGCTCATGCTCACATTGATGCAGGTGCTAAGAAAGTTATCATTTCTGCTCCTGCAACTAACGAAGATATTACAATCGTTTTAGGGGTAAACGACAAAGAATACGATACAACTAAACACAATGTAATTTCTATGGCATCTTGCACAACTAACTGCTTGGCTCCTGTTGCTAAAGTTATTGATGAAAAATTCGGTATCGTTAAAGGTTTGATGACAACAGTTCACTCTTACACAGGCGACCAGAGAATCTTAGACGCAGGTCACAAAGATCCTCGTAGAGCAAGAGCTGGCGCTCTTAACATTTGTCCTACAAAAACAGGTGCTGCAAAAGCAGTTGCTTTAGTTTTACCTCAATTGAAAGGTAAATTGGACGGTTTCGCTATGAGAGTTCCTACTCCTGATGTTTCATTAGTTGATGTTGTATTCGAACTTTCAAAAGATGTTACAGTTGAAGAAGTTAACGCAGCATTAAAAGCAGGCGCTGACGGTCATGTTCTTTGCTATACAGAAGAACCGTTAGTATCTTCAGATTATGTTGGTACTTCACAATCTTCAACAGTTGACGGCTTATTAACTCGTGTAATGGGTGGTAATCAGGTTAAAATCATTTCTTGGTACGATAACGAAATGGGTTATTCAACAAGACTTGCTGAAACAACTTACATGGTTGCTTCTAAATTATAATGTGCAGGGGTAAAACCCCAATTTACAAAAAACGGGCATATCTTATGATATGTCCGTTTTTTATTTCTTAAACTTAAATGTTTTTAATTTATGCATTCACATTCAATTTTAACATTGCAGCATCATCCATGGTTTGATCAAAATATTCATCATAATCATGATAAATAAGTTGAGACATTGATTGCAAAGTTTTACCTAACATTTCATTTTGATTTTTTATAAGTTTTTCCTGATTAGCAGTAATTCTATCTTCCATGTCATACAAATCCTGCAAAGTTGCTACTCTGTCAGTATTAGTTTTGCGGGAATTATTAGAAGTAAAATTTGATTGAGCCAATGAAACTGATTGTATATTCATATTTCACCTTTCTTTATGATTTATCCGATTTTGTCAAATATTTTACCAAATCAAAATCTTTAAATTTATCTCCGATACCTTCAAGAACCTTTGGAAGCATTTTCAATCTTGCTCTGACATCTTCCACATCGGCTTTGGAAGTCAGATAACCCAAAACATCTATTTCAAAAGTCTCAGGTCTTTTTTCAGTAAAAGGTACAACATCTCTGAATAAAGATGTAATTTTGTCTGATTTGGTATCTTTATTTACCATTGATTTTATGAAACTCATAAAAGATTCCTGCTTTGACAAGTCCATTGTATATCCGCCGCTTAGAGTTTCTTTTGCAATATCAGGTACAACTTTTGTAGTTGCAGCCATTTGATGAGCAAGAGATTTATCATTCAAAACTCCGCCGGACATTACATGTAATGCGTATTTTGAAGTCGTTGAATCCGTATTATTTATAATTGCATTTATTAAATCCATACCTTCAGGATTTTCTTTTGATGCCTTTACCATTTGTGGGATAAGTTTTTCTCTGAGAGTTTTGGAATATGCTTTATCTACATTTGCTTCAACTTTAGTTAATAATGCGTGATAACTGTTCAATTCCAAAGTATCACAAATTGTGCCCAAATCTTTTGGATTCAGAGTTTTTAATTCTTTTGCAAACTGTTTTACTTCAGGAATTTTATCCGCATAATAATCTATATTATCTTGTAATACATTATATGTTCGACGGTCAATATCTCTTTTTACCGCACCCATTTGAGAAAAGCCACCGGTAAACAGTCGTCTTACAGGTTCTTTTGGAACTGAATTAATTTTAAACATGGTTACTCCTTTTCGCTACTAATAATATCAGTAAAACCTGTAAAAAAAATTTTTGCGCAGGTTAAAATCGTTATTTTACAACTTTATTTAATCCATGGGGTTTATCGACATCACGATGAAGTTTTAGGGCAATTTCAAGCGCAAGAAGTTGAATTATAACCAAAATTCCGAATGTTTTTATAATCGGTTTTGAACAATCTACATTAAGATTATAAGTAGATTTAATCTGATTTGTCCGGTTTCCGATTATACAAATCGGAGGTTTATAATTTTCTTTTATGTTATTGAGATTTTTTACCGCAGTATAATTCAAATCATCATTTGCAATATAAATCATTGCGCTTTTTGCATTATTCAACACTGCAACATGCCCATGCATAAATTCGCCTAAAATATAAGAACAAGTGTTGATATAAGATGTTTCTTTAATCTTTAAAGATGCTTCTTTTGCAAAAGCATACATCTCACCATCAGCGCTCATAACAATACTTTTGTAACGAGCCAAAAATCTTGCTGCCTGCTTAATTTTAGAATGAACCTTGTATGCGCTATTAATTACATCCGGAATATCGTTCAAATCTCGAACCAAATCGGTAACATCAATTCCTTTGTTTTGAGCAAGTTTAAATACAAGCATTGCACCGCAAAGAAGTTGTGAAGTAAAAGATTTTGTTGCCGCTATGCTTTTTTCTTCCCCAGCATGACATGCTATATGATATTGCGTAGAATTCCAAATTGAAGAATTTTCTTTGTTTGTTATACAAAGAGTCATTACACCATGTTCTTTTGCCCTTAAAAGTGCCGAATTTGTATCAGTTGTTTCACCTGACTGAGTAATGAAAATATACAAAATATCTTCACCTTCGGCAATTTTTGGCTGAAGCAAAAATTCGCTTGAATAAATTGCTCTTGCTTCAATATTAGCAACCGAACCTAAAAGACTTGCGCAATACCTTGCACAATGATAAGAAGAACCGCTTGCAACAAGAAATACACGGTTTACATTTTGCGGAACATCAATATTTATCTGCCCGTCTTTTATGTAATCACTTATAATTTGCTCACAAATTTTACTTTGCGCAAATATTTCAGTTTCCATTGAAGATTTTTTTCGTTTGATTAATGGCATACTATAACTCTTTGCTTAAATGAGATTCTTCGGCTTATTTGTCAATTCTGAGCAATGCGAAGAATCTCACACCTAACACCTCAGAATGACTGTAAACTAACCTTCCAAAAACTCTCTTACAAACTTATTAACCGTTTGCGGATTTGCTCTGCCTTTGGTTTCTTTCATAACCTGACCGACAAAGAATCCCAAAAGATTAGTTCTTCCGTTTTTGTATGCTTCAACTTCTTTCGGGTGAGATTCAACAATATTTTTAACCATATCCTTGATTGCACCCTCATCATTAATTTGGCTCAAACCTTTCTTTTCAACAATATCAGCTGCTTTTTCACCTTTAGTAATCATATCTTCAACAAGTATTTGCTTACCGATATTATTTGATATTGTTCCCTTTTCAATTAAGGCGATAAGTTCTGCCAAATTTTCAGGAGTCAATTTTGTTTCATTGATTTCAACATGATTTTCTTTTAAATATGCTGCAATTTCACCTGTTAAGAAATTAACGGCTGTTTTTGGATTTGCACCGAGTTCAATGACTTTATCAAAGAATTTTGCAAGTTCCATCTGCGATACAACAACATTTGCATCATATTCGCTCAAGCCTAAACTTTGATATCTTTCACGCTTTTGCTTAGGAAGTTCAGGCATTTTTGCTCTGATTTCTTCAACCCATTCACGGGAAATTTCTAACGGCATCAAATCAGGTTCAGGGAAATAACGGTAATCGTTTGCATCTTCCTTACTTCTCATTGATTTTGTTTCTCTGGTATCGTCATTCCATAGTCTTGTTTCCTGAACGACTTCACCGCCGTCTTCGACAAGTTCTATCTGACGGTCAATTTCATATTCTAACGCTCTTTCCAAGGCAGAAAAAGAGTTAATATTTTTTATTTCGGCTCTTGTTCCAAATTCTTTTGAACCTTTTGGCATAATAGAAATGTTTGCATCGCATCTCATTGAACCTTCTTCTAAGTTACCGTCACAAACCCCTGCATAGCGGACAATGTCACGGAGTTCTTCCATATATGCTCTTGCTTCCTGCGGACTGCGCATATCAGGTTCTGATACAATTTCTAAAAGCGGAGTGCCTGCTCTGTTCAAATCTACTAATGAATAAATTGAACCTGCAAGACCGTTTGCACCTGCGTGAACAAGTTTACCTGCATCTTCTTCCAGATGCGCCCTTGTGATACCGATTCTTTTGCCGTTGATATCAATATGACCGTTTACACAAATCGGCTCGTCATATTGAGAAATCTGATAACCTTTTGGCAAATCCGGATAAAAATACTGTTTTCTGTCAAATTTGCATCTTGCAGGGATTTCGCAATTCAACGCCAAACCTGCCAAAATTCCCATATTAACAACTTCTTTATTCAAAACAGGTAATACCCCCGGCATACCCAAAGTAATCGGACTTGTCAAACTGTTAGGTTCCTGACCGAATTCGTTTTTGTCCGGTGCAAAAATCTTTGTTTTAGTCTTTAATTGCGCATGAACTTCAAGACCTATAACAACTTCATATTTATCTCTTAACTCTTGTTCAACCATTTTAATCTCTCCTTGTCTATTGATTTAATTTTAGCATAAAGGAAAGAATGATAAAACAAACACAACAAGTTCTTTACAGTTTTTAAGAAAGTAAAGTGAAAAATATAGGCACGCTCAATGTTTTGTCCATTCTGCTATCTTTTAAAATATTTGAGATTTTGACTATGTTTTTCGGATTCAGATATTAATCATTACGCAAAAATTCTATTCGATATCCTATGGCAGAGGCAATTAATTGACATTCTTTTAAGGTTAATGTATCTCTTGATAATTTTCCATATAACGAACCAATAGTATAAATTTTTCCAGACTTTTCAGTCATTATTGAGGCAAGTTTCGATATAGGCATATTGTTTAATACTAACAAAGACTTGATATAACTTTTATTGTCCATTTTTGAATTGTATTTTATTTGACAATGTTTGTCTATTGATATAGGATTATTCTCATGGATGAGAATAATTCTCATATACAAGAATTATTTAAAGAAAGGTTACAACAAAAATGACAAAAGTTAGTATAATTATCCCCATATATAATGCCGAAGAATATTTAGATAATTGCCTTAATAGTGTTTTAACGCAAACACTGAAAGATATTGAAATAATATGTATAAATGATGGTTCAACCGACAAATCGCTTGAAATTTTAAAAAATTTTGCCAAACAGGACAATAGAATAAAAATAATAAATCAACAAAATTCAGGACAAGGAGCAGCAAGAAATACTGCAATAAAATATGCGTTAGGAGAATACATAGGATTTGTAGATCCTGATGATTGGATTAACAAAAATATGTTCAAAACACTTTATAACACAGCCAAAAAATTTAATTGTGACTTGGTAGAAGAATCCTATGTTATACATAACGAACCAAGAAAATATATTAAAACACAAAAAAATAAGTTAAATCTGACTGAAAAACAAATTTTTAATGGTCTGAGTATTAAAAATTATATTTTTAGTGCGAAACTTGCTGTTTGGAATAAATTATATAAAACGGAATTTATAAAACAAAATAATATAGAATTTATGCACTTCCCACGAGGAGAAGACATTATATTTACAGTATTAAGCAGAGCATTAGCAAACAATATTGTATATGTAAATAATGCGGATTATCATTATAGAATAAAAGATAAATATGCCATTAGCCCAAATGACAGATCTGTGCCACAAAATTATACTGAATTTTACGAAATATTTAAAGATATTCTTATACAACACGATATATTTACACAAATTGAGTCAGATTTTTATTCGTGGGCTATTGATTGTTATTATGATACATTTGAAAAACTTGACAAAAACGAAAGAAAAATATTTTTAAAAGAAACAAAATCATTTTTGCCGAAAACACAATTTTACAAATTTAAAAGAAAGATTTTTATGAAAACATTTTTTAATAATTTATTTTCAGTATATAACACAGTGTTAGAAGGAAGAAAATATAAGATTTTTAAGGTTTTGGGCATAAAATTAAAATTCAAATATACAACTTACCTTGAATAAATCTCAAACTTTGACGGGCTTTTTTCAGGTTCCTGATAATTGTTGATAATCTATCGCTTCTTTGGGAGTTGATGCAACATAATATGTAAGTTGGGCTTTCAGCCCAACAAATATAGCGTTGGGGTAGAAACCCCAACTTACTTATTAACAGGATAAATTATTTCATTACCTTTTAAAATTTCTTCCCGAAAAGATTCCGGCAATAAATTAAATTCAGATATATCAACCAAAAAAGGAATATTACTCTGCGATATAATTTCTTTCAATTCAGCCAAACTACAATTATCATCTCCAAAATCTTTTACCGCTAAATCTAAATCGCTGCCACTATGCGCATCACCGTTTAAACGGCTTCCGTAAGCATAAATGGTCGCATTTGGGCAATAATTATCAAATATCGAAACAAGATTTTGCAAATATTCCTGTTCAATAAATAGCCTACTCATTATCAATAACCTTTTTCAAATTTTTAGCATCAAGTAAAAAATTATCAATCAAAGCAAGTGTTTCCTGTGCAAACGCAACACCGTAATCATGAGCCGTATTATTGCGATTATCTCTGTATTTAAACCAACGATTAACCGCATCTTCATTAAGAAGTGAATGTTTTAGCGCGTGACGAAAAATATCCTTAAAAACAAGGGTGTCTGCAATTTTTTTTGATGCAAAATAAGGTTCTAATTTCTTTTTTAACAACTTACCGCTTTGCTCTAATGTCATTTCAAAACCTTTGACCAAAGAATTGCGATACATTTCGTATTCAATACTGTTTTCTTTTGCAGTTTTTATCATCTCATAGGACTTTTCCAAAGTATCAATACATCTTTGCAAATATTCGGTATTTATTGAACTCATATTTCACCTCAAATGTATAATAACAAAAATTTTACATCAAATCAAATTACCTTGAATAAATTTCAAACTTTGACGGGCTTTTTTCAGGTTCCTGATAATTATTGATATAATCTATCGCTTCTTTGGGAGTTGATGCTACATAAATTAAATCTTTTGCAAATTTGTTTGCAAATTTTTGTTCAACAACATCATTAAAAAATTCTAACAACTTATCATAAAATCCGTTTGTATTTAATAAGACTATCGCCTTTTTATTGTACCCCAACTGTTTTTGTACAAACATTTCGGCAAATTCTTCCAAAGTACCAAAACCGCCCGCAAGAACGATTACAGCATCCGAAATGTCGTCCATTTTTTGTTTTCTGTCACGCATACCTTGCGCTAAAAAAAATTCGTCACAATTATCTGTTCTGCAACCCATATCAACCAATCTTTGGGGCATTACACCATAAATTTTACCGCCGTTATTTTTTACTTCCGAAGCACAAGCCCACATCATACCCAATGTTGAACCGCCGTAAACGATATTATAGCCGTTTTGTCCCATCAGTCTGCCAAGTTCTTTTGCATCTTTATAATATATTTCATCCAAAAAATCGCTTGACGAGCAAAATACGCAAATATTTTCTATACATTTGCCCCTATTCAACAAACTCGCCCCCTATACGATAAAACTGAGAGCAGGATAAACCTGTACCTTTTTTTGAGCAATCTTTCCTCAATTCATCAACATCCCAACCATAACCTATAGGATTGACATTCCCGTCAGCATAAATATTTAATCCGAAAATATCTCTGCCCCAAGTATTTGGTTTTTTAGAGCCGTTTGTATCTATCATCATCAAAAATACAGGTTTATCAGGAGTTTTATCGATTATATCTTTTATTCCGACAATCAAATCATCCTGATTATTGTATAGCATATCAAAATAGTAAAAATCTTTTTTAGAAACAACTTTACCATTCATATAATGCTGAACATATTTTTTAGGAGTCAACCTGTCACTCAACCTTAAATATGGTTTTACAAGTTTAATCATATATTTTTCACGCTCGTTATATGATTTTGCATTTTTCATATTTTGAACAATTTCAGACTCCGCTTGAGCAGCCATTGCGCTAAACATATACTCTATTTTGTTATATTCAGAATTCCACTTTGAAATATTAACCGCCGCTTTTGATGAAAAAGAAGTCGGTATAAAAAACAATATTGCCGTAAAAATTGCAAATATTGTAAGTGAGTATTCAATTCTCCATATACGCTTATTCATAGTTTAGTTTACAGCCGCCATATCAAGACGCTTCTTTTCCTCAACTAATTTGTCATACACCCATTCAGGTATAAAATTCTTACCTAATACAATTTGACCGTTCAATATATTCGGAGCGTGAAAATCAGAACCTCCAGTCACTATCAACCCTAAATTTTCAGCCATTGTTGAAAAATATTCAACCATAGCAGGAGAATGTTTTCGGTGATACGCCTCAATTCCTCTCAACCCGTAGTTCATAAGATCTTTAATCAATCCTTCAGCCATATTTTCCAAATCATGCGGATGCGCAATAACAGGAATACCTCCCGCATCATAAATGATTTCAACCGCATCATGAGGAGAAACAGTTTTTCTTTGGACATATACAGGGGAATTTATATGAATATATTTTGCATAAGCATCCATAACATTAGTCGTTCCCCCTGCTGATGTTATTGCCCTTGCAATATGAGGTCTGCCAATACTACCGTTTGGGGCTACAAGTTTTTTGATGTCTTCAAATTTAATTCTTATTCCTTCTTTTTTTGCAAGCAAACCTAAAATTTCTTTTGTCTGTTTAACTCTTGCTTGCTGTTGAGATTTAATCATACTTTGGAAATCGGAATTATTCACATCCATAAAATATCCCAAAATGTGTACTTCATAATCATTATACAAAGTATTCACTTCTATACCGCGCAAAACTTGAATTTTGTCACTCAAGTTTTTTTCCTTGATATATTTATTTGCAACATCATAAGCCAAAATATTGTCATGGTCAGTTATGGCAATTGCACCAAGCCCGACATCAATGGCGGTATCCACAATTTTCTCAGGCGTAAAAACACCATCGGAAAAATATGTGTGAATGTGTAAATCAGTTTTCATCTCCACTTTCCTCTACTTTACTATTACTACAAAAAACTCTTTTTACCGCCAAAGCACAACCGCTGTTAACATCAATATCAACCTCAAGGGCGTTAACCTGTGTTGTCTTGCCTTGCGCAACTTCATATCTTTCCGGAATCCCTGTCAAAAATCGTGACAGAGATGTTTGGTATTCCATTCCTATAACTCCGTCACTTGCACCACAGAATCCGGCATCTGTTATATATGCCATACCGTTTATAATACTTTCATCCGCAGTCTGAACATGAGTATGTGTACCAAAAAACGCACTCATACCTGATTCTGAACAATATTTTGCAAAACAAATTTTTTCTGCGGTCGCTTCTGCATGAAAATCCATAACTACTATCGGAGTTGTCGCTTTAATTTTGGCTACCTCGTCTTTAACAATTTCCCACTGCGAATCTACCGTATTCATAAATACTCTGCCGATAGAATTTATGACACCTATTTTTATACCATTCTTTTCAAAAATACGACTTCCGACACCTTTAACCCCATGCGGATAATTAATCGGACGAATAAGCCTATCAGCATTGTCAATGTATGAATAAATATCCTTTTTATCCCAAATATGATTTCCGCAGGTCATTGCATCTATACCATACTCAATAAACTCGTTGTAATTCTTTTCGGTCAAACCGAAACCATGAGATGCATTTTCAATATTAGCAATAACAAAATCATATTTATCTTTGTTATCTGCCAAAAAATCCCTTACGGCACTGCGCCCCGGCTTGCCGACAATATCTCCGAAAAATATGATTTTGATAGTATTATTTGCCATTTTTGTATTATTTATTTTGCTATTTCTGTTGCTCTGAACTCTCTTACAACGGTTACACGGATTTGTCCGGGGTAATCAAGTTCGTCTTCAATTCGTTTTGCAACATCTCTTGCGAGTTTGCCTGAAGCCAAATCGTCAAATTTCTCTGCCTCTACAATAATACGAACTTCTCTGCCTGCCTGAACTGCAAAAGACTGTTTAATACCTTCGTAACTGTTTACAATTTCTTCAATTTTTTGTAAACGCTTGATATAAATTTCCAAAGTATCACGTCTTGCTCCGGGCCTGCCTGCAGATATAGCATCTGCGACTTTTACCAAAACCGCTTCAATTGTATTTGCAACAACATCATCATGATGTGCTTCTATTGCGTGAACAACTTCAGGCTTTTCACCGTATCTGTTTGCAATTTCAACACCAAGTTGAATATGAGTACCTTCCTGAGTTTGATCAACCGCTTTGCCTATGTCATGCAATAATCCTGCACGTTTTGCGATTTTTTCATTAGCCCCGAGTTCTGCGGCTAACATTCCTGCAATATGACCGACTTCAAGAGAGTGTTTCAAAACATTTTGACCGTAACTTGTTCTGTAATACAAACGTCCGAGTGTTTTAATTAGTTCTTTATTTAAACCCATAACACCCATTTCAAGTGCGGCATTTTCACCTTCGGTCCATATCTTTTTATCAATTTCTTCCTGTGCTTTTGCAACCATTTCTTCAATTCTGACAGGATGAATACGACCGTCAACAATCAACTTTTCTAATGCAAGTTTTGCTATTTCACGCCTTACAGGGTCAAAACTTGATAATACAACTGCTTCAGGAGTATCATCAATAATCAAATCAACACCTGTTAAAGTTTCTAACGCTCTTATGTTACGACCTTCACGACCGATTATACGCCCTTTCATTTCGTCATTAGGCAAAGCAACAACAGAAACAGTGGTCTCTACAACCTGCTCTATCATGCACCTTTGCATAGTGGTAGAAAGTATTTCCTGCGCTTTTTCTAATGATATTTCTTTAATCTTTGCTTCATTTTCTCTTATAAGTTGCATTTGTTCTTGCGCTAAATCATTTTTTAATTGTTCCAGAAGCGTATTTTTAGCCTCTTCACAAGACATACCTGAAATTCTTTCAAGTTCTTCCGTTTGCTTTTGCACAAGTTCTGCTAAATAATCTTCTTTTTCTAAAAGTTCATCTTTTTTTCTTTGAACTTCAGCCTCTTTGTCTGTATATTCCTGAATTTTTTCTTCAAGAACATCTTCTCTTTTTGCTAATTTTTGCTCCTGCCTTGAAAGATCCTGACGTCTTTGTCTTTCCTCTTCGTTCAGGGCTTCTCTGTCATTTTGTAATTCTTCAAGAGCCTTAATTTTCGCTTCTTTTTGAAGAATTTTTTCTCTTTCGTTCAGTGCATTTTTATCCTTTTGAACAGATTCCAAAGCAGCACTAACTTTGTTTTTCTGAATAACAAGCATTACAACTAAGACTATTACCGCAATAGCTGCAATAACCAATAGCAAGGTTTTTGCTTCCATAAAGTTAATACCTTTTCCTTTTCTATTTTTTTATAATACATGCAATCAGGCATACATATAGCCTATGCCCGAGTTTATTCAGTTTTTAATTAAATAAAATTATTGCATATATTTCCTAAAAAAATTTATTACTACATCTGATAAAATCATATCACATTTTTTATTTTTTGTATAGTATTTATAATACAAAATCAATAAAAAAAAGGACGATTATTTCGTCCTTTTTTTGCTATACATTAAATTATTTATGACCTATAAATATAAATTCATCATCATATACATTGCCATCACTTCGCTCATAATATCCATCATCATTCATTTTATATGTCATACTATGACCTTTATAAGTTCCATCACCAACTTCACGAACAAATAACCCGCTTCTATAATCGAACCAATTACCTTTATAAATTTCACCAACTATATTCATATCCTTGTCATAATATGTATTATTATTCACATAACGACCTTCCGAATCTTTAGTATAAATCTTACCATCACTACCAGAATAACTTCCGTCAGCATTTTCTTTTACAAAGAATCCGTTTTTATAATCATACCAATTTCCATTTTTATTTTGACCAAGAATGTTAAAATTGGAATCTAACACTGCGCCATCACTACGATTATACCCCCCATTTGAATTTGGAGTATAAGTCATACCACCTTGGCCTTTATAAACACCATTCCCAACATCACGAACCAAAACATCACCTTTATAACTGAACGAATATCCGTTATAATTTCTGCCTATTACATTCAAATTTTCATCATATAAATATCCGTCAGGCCCAGAGTAACTACCACTTGAATTTTTTGAATAAACATTACCATTGGCATCAACATAATTACCATTTGAATCTCTTCTAATATACGCATTTGCACCGTCATAATATTCATATTCATTACCTTTGAATGATATCTTTTTAGGAGGGGCTCCAGAATTTTCCTCCTCTTGATATTGATTTTCCTTTCCATTACCACCCAAAAACGCGGAAAGTGCAGCATTAGTAATCGGATAGACATGACCGTCATGGAATACAATCGGGAAAATATCGCCCATTGAAGCATTAGTAACCTTACATGTTGTATTTGCAGAAATCACTGTTGTACCTTCAGCACACATAACTTCATTATTAGGCGGAGTTGGACCGTTAACATCTATAAATCCTATACAATTTTTCAACTTACCGTTTGTAACATCTCCAGTTGTCACAACATTTCCTACACCAATACCACATCCTTTTGCATTCGGATTAAAAGCAACAAATGCACCATCAGAAAATGAAAAGAATAAGAAATCATTAATAGAAAAACTTTTAACCGTTGCGACGTATGGGGTCTTACCATTTGCACCTTTTACACTTCCATACTTCCCAACATAAGTCTGCCCGGCAAGAGTATTGTTAAACAATCCGCATATAGTATACTTATTGTTTGCTAGAGTATCACTTGCACAAGATGAATCTTCACTAACAGAAGTTAAAAGAGAATAATCCATATCATATTGGGCATGAGCACTTATTGCAGCCTGATCCAATGTAGAAAGAGATTTCTTTAATTGAGTTACAAATTTTCTGGAATTAGAATTTTGTATTAAGGTAGGAATAGTAATTGCCGCAACAACCCCAATTATTCCAAGAGTTATAATAATTTCTGATAAAGTAAATGCCTTCTCTTTTAATTTGTTCATATATTAACACTCCGTAAATTATATATTCATTCTACTACTTTGCCAAACAATTGTATAGCCAAATAGTTTATATTATAAACAATTATAATGCGAATCTAAAATGAGCCAAATCACCGTCCTGCATTACATAATCCTTACCTTCGAGGCGTGTAACGCCTTTTTCTTTGCAGGCATTATAAGAACCTAACTCAATAAAATCTTTACACGGTGTAATTTCAGCCCTGATAAACCCTTTTTCAAAATCCGTATGAATAACACCTGCTGCCTGTGGAGCTTTTGTTCCGGCAGTAATTGTCCAGGCTCTGACTTCTTTTTCACCCGCAGTTATAAATGTTCTCAATTTCAAAAGACTATAAACAGATTTTATCATTCTGTTTATACCGCTATCTTCTATACCCAAATCATGTAAGTATTCTTTTGCTTCGTCAGATCCGAGTTCGGCAAGTTCTTCTTCAATTTTCGCAGAGATGATAACCATTTCGGCTCCATGATTGTTTGCGTATTCCTGAACTTTTTTTGTATAATCATTTCCGTCTTTAAGATCAAATTCTGATACATTTGCGCAATAAATAACCGGCTTTACTGACATCAAATTAAGCATTTTTACAAATGGAATTTCATCTTCATCAAAGTGTTCTTTAATATTTATAAAAGTGCAGTCCTGTAAAAGTTCCATAAGTTTATCAAGAACTTTATTTTCCAAAACCGCATCTTTATCATTGCCTTTTGCGGCTTTTGAAATTCTTTGCTGACGGCGTTCCACAGATGCCATATCTGCAAGGGCAAGTTCTGTATTTATTGTTTCGATATCACTAATAGGATCGACTTTCCCTTCAACGTGAATTGTATTTACATCATCAAAACATCTTACGACCTGAATAATCGCATCAACTTCTCTTATATTTTGTAAAAATTGATTGCCCAAACCTTCACCTTTACTTGCACCTTTAACCAAACCTGCAATATCAACAAACTCTATTGCAGTCGGTATAATATTTTCGGTTTTGCACAATTTAGCAAGAATCGGCAATCGTTCATCAGGAACCTCAACAACTCCTATATTTGGTTCTATAGTACAAAACGGGTAGTTTGCACTTTGTGCATTTCTTGTGCTTGTCAAAGCATTAAATAACGTTGATTTCCCTACATTCGGCAGTCCTACTATCCCTGTTCTTAACATTTATATATCCTTTCAGTAAATTTCTTTTATAATAATACCCCAAACAAAAATTAAATACTTTAAAATTTTTATAAATGGCAATTTTTTTGAAAAAAAATACTTTATAAATATAAGGGGAATTAATTAAAGTTTTTCGCAAAAAATACCGTATAATAAAATATAAAGAAAAAAGGGTAAAAATGGCAGCAAATCAAAATTTCATACGATATGAAGAAGAAATTCAACTTGAAGTATTCGGATCAGGTTGCATAAAAGCAGAAAACCTTTTTGAAGATATCAGAAGCGAAATGAAAAAAGAATCTCAACTGATGGCAGGTTTTATAACTGTCAGAGAATATTCAAAAGATTTAAGAAACAAACAAAAAAAATACAGGGCTTAGTTTTAATACTGAGCCTTTTTAGATTGATACTAACTTCTGTCAACAGAAATGGCTTTTACACCTGCATAACGGGCTTTATCCATAAGCGTAACAACCGCACCGTGTTTTGCATTCTCATCTGTTTTTATAAGCAAACCGTCAGGGTAATTTTTTATTTCGTTTGCCAAAGTAGAACCTAACATATCTGTTGCAATTTCTTCGTTATTTATAAAATACTTACCTGCACTTGATACATAAACCGTCAGAATCTGAGGATCTTTATCAATTTGCTGTTCCTCAACATTTTCAGGTACGGTAAGACTTATACCCTGCTGGTCTAACAACGGTGCCACAACCATCATAATAATTAAAAGTACCAAAAAGATATCTGTCAACGGAGTGATATTAATTTCATTAAAAGTCTTTCTTGCCATTATTCTTCCTCCGTTGGAATATTAACCGAATTATTTACCTGCTGTTGAGCATTATCTTTTAATATTTTTTGTTCTTTTTTATTAAGCGGTTCACCGGCAACTATAAGTTTTTTATACTCTGCATTTTGGGCAGCATCCATAATATCAAGAACTTTTGAACTTGCGACATTTTTATCCGCTTTTACAACAACTTCCTGTTTTTCGTCATCCGAATTTTTGACCGCTAACAGGGCATCAGTCAATTTTGAAGCCTCTGTAGGCGCACCGTTCACATAAATCAAACCATCTGCGGTAACAGATACTGAAACCTTTGATTCTTCAATATTTACACCGTTATTTATTTCAGGCACATCAACGGGGGTATCGTTTGATTGCAATACAGGCGCAACAACCATCATTATGATTAACAATACCAAGAATATATCCGTCAACGGCGTTATATTGATTTCAGAAAATATTTTACCTTGTCTTTCACTGCCAAATGCCATTTTTATCCTGCCTATTATAAATTAACCTTTGGTGACGATGAGTATTTTGCTTGAGATTGACCTTCAGAATCAACATAATTCAAGAACAATAATTTAATCAAATTAAAGTCATTTTCAAAATGTTTAACAACCGATTGAAACAGGTTGAAAAATATAACCGCAACAATAGCGACACCTAAACCGAAAGCCGTAGCAATCAACGCAGAACCGATACCATACATTACATCGGCAGCCTGCGCAGCATGTCCTGCTGCAGCCATATCTTTAAATGTTAAAAGAATACGAACAACCGTACCAAACAAACCTAAAAACGGTGCAACACCACCAATTGTACCTAAAATAGTCAAATTTGATTCCAATTTTCTTGTTGCAAGTGTTGCTGAAATATCAAACGCTCTTGAAAAACCTTTTTTCTGTTCGTTAAAAATTCTTACCGCTTCTTCTATAACTTCACCTACAACTCCTCCGCATCGGATAGCCGTATCCTGTGCCGCTCTCAAATCGTTTGATTCAAGTTCTCGGTTAAGTTCACGCATATAAACGGCAATATCTCTTTTATTTTTCTTAAAATAAGACCATTTGTTAATTACGACACCAAGCACAAGTATTGAACAAATTAAAATCGGCAACAATACCGGCCAGTCCATTTTGATTGATTCGATTAATAATTCCATAATTTTATCCTCATTTTTGTAATACTCTAATATTTCGTTGCTCCGAATACATTGTAATCAAATGTAAACTGAATATCTATGCTTGAACCCTTAAATTCAGGCGGAAGCGGTCTGAATGGTGCTGCAAGTTTTACAGCATTTAAAGCCGCAGCATCAGCATTTTGCAATCCTGAAGACTTAAATACACTGCAAGATAAAAGTCTTCCGTCTTTAGCAATCTTGAATAACAGAACTACACGCTTACTTTCGTTACCTTTTGGCGGATCCCAATTCATTTTAATTCTGCGCTGCAATTCTCTCATATAAGGTCCGAAATCAGGTTCTTTAATGGCATCAATACCCGGGCGGCCACCACCGCCACCGGGATTACCTCCACCTGAGCCGGTACTTCCGCCTGAACCCGTACCTCGACCCGTTCCTGAACCTGTACCTGTTCCTCTCGAAGTTGAAGAACTTGAACCGTTTCCGATAGGCGCAAGTGACGGACTCGGAGAATAATTACCAGAACCTCTTGAACCGCCTTTATCAGATGAACCGCTGCCGCTTATCGGACCTGTTGCATACTGCCCTGCACTTGTTCCACCTGACGGAACAGGAACTTTAAACGGGGAATTTGTCGGTTTTTGAACAGTTTTCGGAGTCATCGGAGGCTTCAAAGAAGGTCTTGCAGTCGGCGGCTGAGGTTTTGCAAGTTCCGGTTTTGGAACTGCCGGTGTCGGAGTCGGCGACGGGGTAACATTCTTTTGAGTTGTTGTATGTGAAGCCTGATGTTGGGGTTTAGCAATACTTTGCTTTACTCTGTCCATTAAAGATTTATTTTGCGGCTTCGGAGCCGGAGTCTTTGGCGCACCTCCGCCTGCAGGTTTTGCAGATGGTCTTGACTGAGATGCAGGCATTGAAACAGGAAGTTTTGGATTATTAATTCCGCCCGAACGGGAATTTTTATCCGCTCTGTTTTTCGTATTCAAATCTCTTGGAGTATCTTCTTTATCAACTAACACAAATTCAATATCCGTATTTTGTTTTGGTTTTGGCTTATCAAAAATTGACAAATTAATACCTAATAATGCACAAATAAGTAATGTCAGCCATATAGCACCAACAACCGAAGGGTGTAATATAGCAGAAATCAATAAACCTTTTTTTAGGGAAACAGAACCGTCATCTTCTTTTCTCGTAACGGCAGGCATAACAAAATTGTCATCACCCGCTCTGCGAGTTCTGTCAAACTTTCTTTCTTCATTTATTGTATATTTCCCAAGTAAAGACATTTTTATCCCTGATTAAATTCTTTTCAATGATAATTCTATTTTAAATATCAAATAAAATTATCACCCGACTAACTCATTTTAATTATCAGTCGGAGTAACTGTTATCGGCTGAGTTAAAATCAATTCGACCGTAGTATTTGCTGAAATATCAACATCTATTCCCTTATCCCAAATAGATTTTAACAAGCCTCCGCCGTTTGTTTCAATAGCAGTATTCATTGCTGCCGCCGTACCCGCACTTACACCTGTATATGACGGAACATAAATTGACCTTGCACTTGAAGATTCAGGTACTGTTCTTCCGCCTGCACTAATCATCAAATCACTTCCGCCTAAAATTACACCTGTTTTATCCGGAGTTCTTACGACCGCAGAAACAGGAATATCAAGTCCTGACGGAGTAATAATATGAGTAAACCTCAAAACAAGTTTTCCGTTTATTGATCCGTGTTTTGCTCTTGATACTTCGATTACCGACCCGGTTACGGTTGAACCTGCAGGTGCAACTTTCTTTTCTTTATAATAAAAGTCATTTATCAATGCCATACTGACTTCCTGACCGGTTGTCGCAGTTTCCGAACTGACAGGGGACAAGAATACTCCTCTGAAAGTTTGACCGGCCGGTACAGTGACTATTGAATTTTTGAGCGTAGCCGCATCAAGACTGTAAGTTGCAGTCTGATTGTTTGCATTAAAATTCTCATTAGCAAAAGCGCCCTGACATATCAAAGTTATACAAACAAGTGCAAGAAGTAATCTTTTCATAATGTATCCCTTTCAAGAATATTCCTGTATAATAAATATTTTAACCCACTCAAGCATTTTGTCAATTGATTAAGCATTTTTATTCACCGATAGTGTGGGATAACTCAGACGGAGCAACAAAAATTATCAAGTGTCTTTCTCCGACAGGCAATTTTGTATGCTCGCCCATTGAACGTTTCCCGCCGGGGCGCAACTGAAGTGTTGCCCCTCTGTGAATCCATGCTATTCCCTGATAAGTGTCTTGATAATGCGGCATTTTTACCCATTCTGCAGGAGGTGTAAGTTCTCCGCCGATTAAATTATTATTTGTTGTATAAATATATGCTTTAATATTTTGCTCATACCCGTCAGGAAAAACAAACTTTGTTATTTTTACTTTCATTGAAGCATTTGTTCCGACTATCGGGTCATTTATTTTTTCAATATAACCATAGAAAGCCGTATCTTCCGGAATAACTTTTATATCACCTATATACAAATCGTTTGTACCGACAAACTTAACCTTATAACCGACAGGACAGTCTTGAGTCGAAATTTCCTGCATATTTATAACAGGAACAACAATCCCCGCAGGAATTTCGACAGATGCCTGATCTCTTAAATCAACCTTAACTTCAGGCAAATCATCTTTGTTTTGCTGTTGCGGTTGTGCATTTTTTGGAGTTTGCACATCCTCTTGGGCACAAATACCAGCACAGGCGAGTGCAAATACCATAAAAAACAATAATAAATACTTTTTCATAACAACATAATTATAACAATTTTTTATAATATATCAAGTTTCTATACAAGTTCTCGCTCTATCTGTTCAAAATATTCCTGCAAAGTTTTATAATTATCCTCTTTAACAAGAACTCCTCTGTATTTAGAGGCATTTTGAACTCCTGAAATGTAATATGGATAGAATTTTCTGAAAAATTTTACTGCAACCCTTTCGCCTTTTATCTCGACTTCCTGAGCAAGATGATTTTTCATTATCTCTAATTTATCTTTAAGACTCGGTGCAGGTAAAATTTCACCTGTATTGAAATAGTGGTCAATTCGTGAAATTAATGTCGGATCGCCCAAAACTCCCCTGCCTATTGCTACACCGTCAGCACTGCTTTGTTCTATACATTCAATCGCATTTTCAACACTATTTATATCTCCGTTTGCAAAAACAGGCACATCTACACTATTTTTTAAATCTTTAATCTTTGTCCAATCTGCTTTGCCTGAATACATTTGTGAACGGGTACGCGCATGGATGGTTATAAATTCTGCTCCCGCTTCCTGCATCTTTTGTCCGAATTCAACATAGTTCATTTCCGAAGCCGTAAACCCCAAACGAAATTTTACGCTGACAGGTAAAGTTGTCCCCTCTTTTACAGCCTGAACTATATCATAAGCAAGTTCAGGTTCTCTCATGAGAGCCGAACCATCATGTCCGCAAACCACTTTTCTGACGGGACAACCCATATTTATATCAATTATGTCTGCTACTTCAGATAACCTGCGAGCCGCATCCTGCATCATATACGGTTTATGACCGCAAATCTGGTAGGCAATAGGATGATGAGAATTATCAAGCATCAATATATCAGTCTGATTACGGTTTTGCGCAAGAAATTCCGAACTAATCATCTCTGTGGTAATAAGACAGTTTTTGCAATACTGACGAATCATACTTCGCAGGACATAATCAGTCACCCCTGCCATTGGGGCAAGAGAAACTTTTGATTTCAATACATTCCAAATTCTATTTTTTGGCGGTAGTACCGGCATTTTCTTTCAATTCTTCCGCTCTTGCTTTTGCATATTTTTTGTAATCATCATCCGGGGCATCTGAATTAGCATAAATATCATAATATTCTATTGCTTCTTTGTATTTTTCCAGAGCATCATAATTTGAACCTATCATATAGTTGCATATAATAAAATCTTTATTCAGTTCATACGCTTTTTTCAAATCTGCTATTGCCTCATTGTGCTTACCTTTTGAATCATAAATCATACCCCTGTAATAAAGAGCATAATCATTATTGGGATTTTTCGATAATAATTTATTAAAATCAGGCAGGGCTTCGTCATATTTTTCTGCTTCATATTTTTCGATTGCACTGTTCAAAAGATTTGCCATATCAACATCTTCAATTGATTTCAAATATTCAAGTGCCTGCTGATTATTTTTATTAAATGCCAATGCTTTGCCAAGATAATTTTTAGCATTAGCATAATCTTCTTTTTCTCCGTACAAAACGGCAATATAATAAGCAATATCAGAATCAACAGGTTTCAGTTCAAGTGCTTTTTTATAATATACAATGGCATTATCTCTATCACCAAGTTGCTGATAAGATGTTGCGGCACCAAGCATTGTATTTACAGTTGGCGGTTCAACTGAAAGATAAATTTTTATCGCATCTTCATATTTCTTGTTATTATAAAGCGCCGCCGCATTATCCATAAGATTATCCGCACGCATAGCACTAATATTATTTATATTAGTTTTTATAGTTTTATCATTCGGGAATTTCGTCTGTGCAGTAGTTAGAGTATTTAATGCATCGTCAAACTTCCCGTTCTGCGCCTGCGCAAGTGCAATATTTACAAAGATCTCACTGCTCGGTTTCCCGTCAACCAATGCCAATGCCTCGTTATACATATAAATTGCATCATCAATTTTATTTGCTTTATGAAGTTCAATAGCATAATCATAAACAACATCTGACTGAGATTTTTTAGGAATATTAATCTTAACATACTCAAGAAATTCCAATGGTGTAGAAGATTTTTTCACATTATCAAGCATCTGCTTTTTAATAATTTCGTTTTCAGGATCTACAGCAAGAACTTTTTTGTAACCTTCCTGTGCAATTCTGTCATCCCCGAGTTTTTCGTAACATTGCGCCCTGTATATATTTGCCATTACATTATCAGGATACAAAATCAAAACAGATTCATAAGCCTTGATAGCCGTTCTGTAATCTTCTTTTTGCTGATATAAAGTTCCGACATTGATTCTTGTATTTATATTTGAAGGATCATAAGTTTCTGCTTTTTTGTAATAAGAAAGCGCCTCATCAAGCCTGTTTTCTTTTTGTAATACTGCACCCATATTAGCATTAAAATTGGCATTAGTCGGTTCTTCATTTAGTTTTCTGACAAAAATACGCTCTAACATATAGAGTATATCTTTATCACTTTGCTTTGCCTTTGACAAAACATAGGAATATTCCTTTAATGCTTCATCTTTGTTGTCATTATCATCAAGAGCTTTGGCATAAGTCAACCTCAAATTCAAATCTGCAGGACCAACAGCAACGGCTTTTTTGTAATATTCAGTCGCTCTTTTTTTGTTGCCAAGAATTGACATGATATCTCCGACCTGCTCAAAACTTGCCTGTTGAAGTTCTCTTGCACCTAATGAATGATTAAATTCATAAGCAGCCGCAGAAAAATTACCCTGAGCTCGAAGTTTTTTTGCAGTATCAAATCTATTTTGAGGACTTCTGTCATAATCAATTTCAGTTAAACATCTGTCTAAATTGCTGATAATTTGATCAATTGCCTGAGCGGAATTTCTTGCATCTCTGTCCTCAGGATAATATTTGAGATAAAACAGAGCACTTCTGTAATCATCCGCTGCTTTTGCCCAATCTTTGCTTTTATTTGCATAATCGGTTCCTCTTGCAAGATACGAATTTACAAGTCCGATTCTTGCAGATTTATCAAGATAGTTTATACGCAAAGCACTTTTAAATTCGCTTATCGCTCCTGAATATTGATACTGAGACAAATAACTCTGCCCCAAATCAAAATGCTCTTTAAAATCCGCAAAAGCAACTCCGCCTGAAAGATACAATGACAATATTGCACAAAGCATCAATGATGTTTTTTTCATGTTTTACCTCTACTATCAAACATTTTATAACAATTTTCAAAATATGTATATATACACGCAGGCTAATTGTAACAATAAAAAAAAGAAAGACTCCGTCTGAAGTCTTTCTTTTAAATTGTGAATAAGGTTCTTGAGTTTAAATTTCAAAACTTGCCACTGAAATAAAACTCAGACACTCGTTGAACAAATCTTCAATAGGCTTTTCTAATGATGCCTCTGGGGTAAAATTCATCTCCACCGTGTCCATGACCTTAGTTTGCTTGTCCATGCGTTCATACTCCTTATTTAATTTTTCACAATGTAAATCTTGGCTTAAGTCTGTTTGATTAACAATATATTTATCGGAATATTTTGAAAAAACTTTAGTAATTTATTCTAAATTTTAATTTTTTTTTACAAAATGCAAATATTAGGGTATTTGCATTGTTTACAAAAGTTAATATTTCACATTTAAGCAATATTTGTGGTATTATAAGTGACGTTATCAGACAAATAGGAGATGGGACAATCGCTACAATAAATACCAAATCAAAGGACAGAACAATTTTAAACGAATTTATCAGAGCAAGAGAGGTGCGATTAATAGACGAAAACGGAGAAAATCACGGAGTAGTTCCAACCTCAAAAGCATTACAAATGGCACAGGATGCCGATTTGGATTTGGTATTAATTAGTCCTAATCAAGAACCGCCGGTCGCAAAGATTTTAGACTACGGTAAATATAAATATGAACTTGCCAAGAAAGCAAAAGAAGCAAAGAAAAAACAACATGTTGTTGAAATTAAAGAAGTCAAAATGAGATATAAAATTGATACTCATGACTATGAAGTTCGCCTGAAAGCGGCAAGAAAATTTATTTCTCAGGGCAACAAGGTTAAAGGGGTTGTAATGCTTCGCGGTCGTGAAATGCAGCACTCAAATCTTGCCTTTGATTTGGCACAAAAGTTTATAACCGACATGCTTGAACATTCTGACATGCCTGTAACTTTGGAGAAAAAACCTCAGTTAGAAGGAAGAAATGTCACATTCTTTCTGGTTGGTCAGACATCTTCATAGGATTTCTTGACAAAAGGGTTTGAGCAGATAGAATAGAAAATGTACTCCATAGCGGAGTTGATAACCGAATAGATTTACAAATGCCGCAATAGCCAATAGTGGTTCTTGGCGAGCGGAGCAAGACTTAGAACCACATTGTCCCGAACTTGATTCGGGATCCCGTACAAAAAATACGAATATGCCGCAATAGCTCAGTTGGTAGAGCAAGGGACTGAAAATCCCTGTGTCCTTGGTTCAATTCCGAGTTGCGGCATATTTTTTTAGCCAATTATAACAATGTTTTTAGCCGATTATTAAAATTTTTATTTTTTACACAAAATGCAATTTTACACAATTTTTACACATTCAAAAATAAAGATTGCATTTTTTTAAGAAAAACAACGCACACAATCGCCGTTAAGGGGCGTAAAAAAGAAATTACATATAAAGATACCCCTCAAAACTTAAAAAAATAGCCTTTTGGGATAATGCTTATTATTCAAAAATGTTATTTAATTCTTGTAACAGTTCATATTTTTTAATATATCTATTTTCTTTTAGTGGGGTTTTAACATACTTTTTACAACATCTTTCAAAGTATTTTAACAATAGTTCTTTTTCTTTTGGCGAAATTACTCTATATACATTAAGACATTGTAACAAGCATTCTTTTTCTTCCGGCGTAAGGCGTTTTCCTAATTGCTCGGTTTTAGTTTTTAGATTTTGTTTTGTATGATTCCGAACTCCCCCGTGCTTGTATTTAAGTTTATATAAATTTTCCATATAAACATTAGCACGGGCAAACGCTCTTAAAACTTCTTTTTGTAAATATTCGGGATTTTTTTTGCAAAAATCGTCAATCCACTCTTCTAATATAAATTGAAGTTGTAACGGCTTTGTTATATTTTCTATCGGAAATTTTATTTTTTTATTTAATTTGTTCGGCTTATAAGTCAAATTAATGTATAAATACTTTGTCTTATAGTAAAATTTAGCGGTCATACTCTTCATACAATTTTAACCAATCTTGTTTAAAAATTACAAAATCATTATATATCAAAATTGCTAAACTTGATATTGTTGAAAATTATACGGCGTAATTATTGAAAAAACAGGGATATACAAAATTTTACAAATGATTACATTATCAAGTTTAGTTAATAATAAAACCCGTGAAAAAGCAATATTGATATAAAATAGAGGGGGAAAAGCCAAATATATTAAAGAATTAAAAGCATTTAAAAATTGTTAAACTACATTTACGCTTAAAGCCCCTATAATCAATGTTTTTAACCTCAAAAGGTACTGTGCGGGGAATAAAAACCGACGGGGGTTGTTGTCCCGCCCGCCGTGTCTTTTTTAGTCCCCGATTTTTTTAGATTCCGAAAATGTTTGTTACTTAAATAAACTCAAACACACAATATAATTGAGTTTTTAACGAGTGTCAAAACTAAAAATGTAACATTTTGACACTAATAATGTTATAAAAAATTTCAATTTTTTGAAAAAAATTATAAGCGTGTAAACGCTGATTTTATTACTTTTCGTTCGTGTATAAAATTTCACTAATTAATAAAATTTGTTTGCAATTTTTTAAAATTATGACACTAAAAACACTAAAAAATACAATATTATTGAGTTTTAGATAAATTGTACTTTTATATAAAATATTTTTGACACTAAATATTGTTATATATTTTTAAGCGTATAAACGCCTTTATTATTAGATTTCAACCTTGTTTAAATTCTTCATAAATTACATAATTTTGTTCGGAATACGCTAAAACATACAATATTATTGCTTCTTATGTGATTTAATAATAAAAAATGTTATTAATTTTTCAAAAATGGCACTAAAAAAATTTTTTAATTTTTTGTTAATTTTTTATTACAAGACTTAATCATTTAACATAAAGCCCTGTACTTATTGTGTCTATTGGTTTTAACGATTAAATACAACAATATTTGCCGTGTCGGGTTTTCCGCTATGGTAAACCTTGTTTTATAAATTCCATATATGGATTTGCCGTATTCGGTAAATAAAAAAACAAAAGGTCGATTTTCAACCTCTTGTTTTAATTTCTTCCCAATTTGAGTAATTGCGGGCATTGTTTAATCTTCAATATCAAGGTCAAATAATGTTTTTGTATAATCTACAATATGCTCGCCGATTGAAATATAACTTTTAAGCCCCAAACTATTTAGTAAAATTATAATTTCGGCTTCATAATGTTTAGCAAACTCGCCTATAATTGGAGTTATATTTGTTTTTGACGGCTTATAATCAGATATTACGATAAATGACGGCTTTTTCCATTCGTTCATATTTTCAATAGTTTCTACGATTTTACTTTTTTCATTTTCTACAGTTGAAGCGGAATAGCCTATAATCTCCCCAATTTTTTCGGCGGTATATTCCGTAAATCCTTTATATTTAAGCCCCGTAAGTTGGATAATTGTCAGCCAATTATAACGCTTGTTTTTGTCATTATAAAACAATTCTCTTAATTGCTCACAAGTTACAAGCCACTTTTTGTTGTCGTACAAGTATTCAAGTGTTTGTAAAAAACTTTTTAAACTTTTTATTTTATCTATTTCATTCATTTTTAGTAAAAATCAAAAAAAATCTTGTCTTTTTCGCATTGATATTTTAATACAAAATGCGTAAAAATCAAAATGTTGCAACACAAATATATTAAAACAAATTCAAACTAAAAGGAGTAAAAAATGACTAAAATTTTAAAAACGCCGGAAGAAGAACAAAATATGTCAGATTTAAAAGTAATAACAAATGAAAATCCGACATTAAACGCAAACGAAAAACCCGCTTTAATTCCTTTAAATGCTTGGAATAAACATTTTGAATATCCAAGTGTCGGGGCTTTAAGACAATATAACTTCTTAAATACAAACGGGTTCAGAGATAAGGTTATTAGACTTTTAGGTAAAAGGCTTTATATAAATACACAAGCCTTTTTCGAATGGGCAAATAGCCAAAAAGCCTAATAAAACAATAAAAACATAGAATGTAACAAATAAGGAGAAAAAACAATGGAAAATCAAGCACAAAAAACAATTATTCAAAAGAAAATGGAAAAATCAAGAGCAATCGAAATTTTAAGCGAAATTAAACAAAATATTTGCGGCGTAGATATTGACGAAATTTGCGACGGCGACGAATTAAGCAAAAATGCCGAGTTACAAAAAACATATAAGAGGGTAATACAAGCGATTCAATGCGGGTTGGTATATTGGGACGATGTTAATAATTGCCTTGTTCAAAAACTCATAAACCCAATTAAGTGCGGCGAATTGGAAGCGACGGAGTTCAAATATAAAAATCGCCCGACAATAGACGAACTTCAAGCGATGAATGTAAACAATGAAATCGAAGCCTTTGTCGGCATTATGTCAACAATAGTTGCCCGCCCAACACAATTAATCGGACAATTATACGGGCAAGACTTACAAATAGCAACGGGTTGTATGAGTTTTTTCGTCAATTAACGCTTATGGTTGCTACATATTACGCTGAAATTTTAATATTAAATGGTTGGGATAACTTAACAAATATTATAAATACAAGTATAGAAAATATAATATATTGGGGGCGACGGGCGAAAGAATACGCTAAACAATACAACAAAATGTCAAAAGGAGATTAACAAATGGGATTAAAAAATTTTAGTATTTTTACGATTTTTAAAGCGAAAGACGGGGTTACGCCCGTCTTTAAGCATATTATCAAAAACGGGAATACCGCTGGATTAAGTATTTCAAGAAGTATGTCAAAGGCTCGATTGTCAATTTTGGCTTTAAAATCGGCATGCGTTACAGTTACGGGTGCTATTGCGGCGGTCGGTGCTTTTGCCCCATTAAAAGCCTTTAGTGATTGGGAAAAAGGAATAACAACAGTTTATACTCTTTTAAATAAAAATGAGATTAACACTTTTGGTAAAACATTAAAAGAATTGTCAAAAGAGGGTATAAGAGCGGGGCTTGGGATTGAAGATGTAAATAAGGCTTTGTTTGATTCGGTTTCTGCTATGGGTATGTCAGAAAAAACAATAAATGTTTATAAAAAATCTTTAATACTTGCAAAAGGTGGCGTTGCAGATGTTTCTACGGCTTTGGGCGGTATGATGTCAGTAATAAATGCTTGGGGTGAAAAAACAACAAATGCGACCGAAGTCGCAAATGCCTTTTTTACGGCACAAAAAAAGGGTGTTACAACAGTTGAAGAGTTGGCTTCAAATATAGGTCAAGTCGCCCCGCTTGCAAAACAAATGGGGTTGAGCGTTGAAGAAACATTGTCAACGATTGCCGCATTAACAACAGGCGGTCTATCAACGGATATGGCGGCAACGGGTTTAAAAAATACTTTACAAGCCCTCGCAAACCCGACCGAAAACGCAAGAAAAACGCTTGAAGAGTTTGGAGTTCCTTTTGGAATTGTTGATATTAAAGCGAAAGGGCTTACTTACACTCTGCAGAAATTAATCGAAATGCAACAAAAATCCCCCAACGCTATAACAAAAGCGATTCCGAACATAAGAGCATTAACAACAGTTCTTTCATTAGACGAGGATAAAATGCAAAAAGTACATAAAACGCTCGTTGAAATCCAAGAAGATGTTAAAAATGGCACGGGCTTAAATGAAGCCTTTGAAATGATGAACTCTACGGGAGCCGCAACAATGTCGAAAGTTATGGGAGAATTACAAATTGCTTTAATCGAATTGGGGAAACTTGCCGCCCCTGTTTTACTTCCCGTTGTAAAAGGTTTCGGGGATTTAGTACATTGGTTGAATGAAATGTTGCCGAAATTAAGTAAGGTCGGAGAGTTTTTAAAAAATCATTCAATATATATTATTAGTATTGTTTCGGGAATAAGTGGAATGTTAGCATTAAAAACTTCCGTCAATGCCGTAACAACGGCTTTAAAATGGTATAATACAGTAACAATGATTGCGGGTGCTAACGGAATACAAGCCGTCACGGGATTGAAAAAATTGTGCTTTGTTTTAGGCGGTTACACATCGGCATTGTGGAAGTCAATTATTGCTATAAAAATGCAAACATTGGCGTTATTGGGCAATCCTTGGACTTGGGTTGCGATTGGTATTGGTTTAGTCGTTGCGGGCGTAATTTTATTATACAAAAATTGGGATAAAGTAACAGAAGCCGTTAAAAATTGGTACAATACGGCAAAAACAAAAGTTCTTTCGTTTTGGGAAAAAACAAAAGAAGTGTTTAGTAATATAGGAAATTACATAAAAACACATTTTATAGAATTGTTGTTTTCGGCATTAAACCCTATTGGGGCAATTATAATGGGGCTTAAAAATGTTTTAAAATTGTTCGGGATTATAAAATCAGACGAAAGCATATTTAAAAACGGCTTCAAAATGGGCATTGATAATAACAATTATACCGCTCAACCCTATGTAAAATATGATAATATTACAGGCTCAAAAGCCCCAAGCGGGTTAATAGAAGTAAAAAACATTGTTGAAAACAAAAATAATTCTTCTATAAATTCGTCGGTTAGTCTTATGGGGGCAAACAATTTGCAATTAAAACCAATATAAAGAGTGTATAACACTAATTTTACAAGGTTTTTATATTGCATATTTGCTGATAATAAACTAAAATAATATTATCAATTTTAATTAAAAAATCTTGTTTAATGCTATTTTTAACGAAAATAGCATTTTTTTTATAAATTATGAAAAATGACAACGCACACAATCGCCGTTAAGGGGCGTAAAAAAGAAATTACATATTAAGATACCCCTTACGCATTTTATTTAGCAAGATTTTTATGGTGTATTGTAAAATTAAATAAAATTAATCGCATTTAATTGCTAAAAATCAAACAGTTATAAAATTGAACTTTTGAAAGATATTTTATTTTGAAAATTCACAAGTTGGTGATGATTCAAAAATATAAAGTTGCCCCTTGCAATTTTTTCTTTTGATTCTTAAATATCCTTTTTCTTCAAGTTCTTTTATTCCGTTGTCTATACTCTCTCTGCCGTCTTTGGCATAACTCATTAATTGTTGTTTACTATTTATGTTTTTGTTTGCTAATAAAACGGACAAAATGCCCTTTGCCTTTAAACTCAATTCTTTGTCATACAAATAAAATTTTTCATCAAAAATATAACGCCCCATTTTCTTATCCTTTTTCCATGCCGGAACTTGTTTAAATTGTCGCATAAATTCCTTGTTTTTGAAATACCCGAGGGCAATCCCCCCCCCTTTGCCCCTCGGGTAACATTTTACTTACGCAAAATGTATTGTTGTTGCGTAAAACAGGCATGGGGGCTTATTTAATCAAGGCAAAAACCGACCTTAATTTGTGTATATTCGTCTATGTCAATATCATTACTCCCGTTTAAAAACTTTTTAAGCAAATCGGGGGAAACATCAAACATATCTTCTAACATTTTATTAATTCGAGTTCGCAACTCATTATATTGTTTTTCTTTTTCTGATGTAATAACCATTTAACCCCCTATTACTTCAAGCCTTTTAGTAAATTCGTTTAAATCAATGCCCAAATTTTGTGCAATCATTAAAAATTCAACGCTTGATAAATTTCGTTTTTTGCCTTTTAAAAATGCTTTCATTGTTTCGGGTTCAAGCCCCAAATTTTCCGAAAGAAAATTGTAAATTTCTTCTCTTAATGCATTAAAAATTTGCGTGTTTGTTGCCATAAATACTCCTTTTTGTTGATTAGTTTATAAACAAATATTCAATACTTAACTCGGGATTTAAAAAATTGCGGATTTTTATTATTTCGTCCATATAAAGATCGATTTTTCCGTTTAATTTTTGCGATACGGATTTTTGTGTTTTTCCAAGTAAATTCGCAATATCGCTTGTTTCAATCCCGTTTTTTACCATTTCCGACGCTAAATTTTTAAATTTCATTTTACCCCCTTTTAATTATCGGTATTGAAGCCGATTTTTTTATGCTCTTTTGGTTGTTCTATTAAGTTATTTAAAGCCGTAACAATAGCGGCGATATGTTTTTGTTGTTCTGAAAATTTATTGTCGCAATTCTCGATATGTAACATTAACATTTTGCGTAATTCTTCAATCTCTTTTGTTTTAGATGTTTGGGCGATTGCATATTGCCTTAATTGTATAAATGCCCTTACGACCTTTACATTAATTTCTATCGCTTTATCGCTATTAAGTATGCTCGCAAGCATTGTTACGCCGTGTTCGGTAAACACATAGGCGTTTTGATAACTATACTTTAACTTTTCGAGGTGGTCGCAATTTGCGACCACATATTGTTGTTCTTCGTCCGTAAGTTGAAACATAAAATCCTCGGGGAAGCGTTTTAAATTACGCTTTACGGCTTCGTTTAATCGCTTTGTTTGAACTCCGTATAATTCCGCCAAATCTCGGTCAATCATTACTTTTTGGTTACGGATTGTAAAAATTCTTTTTGCGATTCCGTTTATTACTTCTATGTCGTTCATCTTTTGCCCTCATAACTTAAATTGCGATTGTAAACATATCGTCCGTTGTTGTTTGTAACAATGTTTGAGTATGTTTTTGTGTTAAATGTGAATATCTTTTAACCATTTGCATTGTTTTATGACCTAAAATTGAAGCAATATCTATTAATGAAGCCCCATTCATAGCCAAATAACTTGCAGTTGTATGTCTAATATCGTGAAATCTAAAATCATTAATATTGGCAAGTTCTAAAACTTTATAAAATCTTACCCGCATATCTATTAATTTTTTGCCGTTATTGGTTGCCCATAAGTTATTATTGTTTATTTTTCTTATTTTTTGAAATTCTTTTAACTCTCTGCATACTTTTTCCGTCATAGCAACGCCCCTGTGGTCGCCGTTTTTAGTATTCATAAAATAAATTTGTTTATGTTTAAAGTCGATATTTTCCCATTTTAAATTGTAAATTTCAGAATACCTTGCCCCCGTTGACAACGCTATTAAAACAAATAAATATGTTTGTTTATTGTAGTTTTCCGTTCTTATGTCAAAATTATTACAAGCGTTTAATATTCGGTTTATTTCTTCTTTTGACAAATAGCGTTCTTTATTAACTTTTTCGGGGTTTTTTCTGATTTTATGCATTGGGTTTTCATCTATCCAATTTAATTCATATATGGCATAACTAAATACGGAAGATAAAATCATTAAATATCGGTTTACAGTTGCGGGCGTTCTTGTCTTTCTTCCGTGTTTAGGTTTTAGGCTTGGTTCGGTTTCCAATAATTCTTTACATTCCGCTAATTTCGACGGGGAAACATTGGCAAGATAAAAAGCCCCGATTTTATCTTTCCACCATAATAATTGCTTTACATATTTTTCTTGCTCGGATTTCCTTTGCGGGATTTTATAATCTATGTATTTGTCGATTAATTCATTAACTGTATGCTTACGGCTTTCGGGGGTTTCTATCCTTTTCCCCCTTTTTATATCGCTTTCAATAGCCTTTGCCCAATTTTCAGCATCGGTTTTCCTGTCAAAAGTTTTATAAATTGGCTTTGCCCCCTTTATCCTTATCATAACTTGATAACTTACTTTAACTTTGCCATTTACTGTGCGTTCATACATTCTTATTGTTGCCATTGTCAGCCCTCATTTTTAATATTGTTTAAGATTTCTTTTAAATCAATTTGCAATAAATAACATAAACCTAATAAAACAGGCATTTTCAAGCGACTTTTACCGCTTAAAATAAGTTTCAATTTGCCTTGCTCTATATCCGTAAATTCGGAAATTTGAGCCAAAGTCAAATTATATTCCTTAATTTTGCCGTTAATTAGTGTTAAATAATCATTTTTAATCAATTTTAATAAATCCTGTTTCTAAAATTTTACACATTTTTTACACATTAATTTTAAAATATTGTGTAAATTTTTCAAAAAAATTATAATTGATAAAATGCTAAAAGTCAATATATATCGTGCTTAAATGATTTTAAAATTTTTGAAAGTTTTTGTAAAACACGGACTGAAAATCCCTGTGTCCTTGGTTCAATTCCGAGTTGCGGCATATTTTTTATCAATAATAACAAGGGTTTTAGATTATACAAGATGTTTTCTAAAACCTATTTTTTATAATTTGTCGTAAATTTGTCGGAGTTGGAAATAAAAATAATAGATAATACCCCCATAATAATTTTATGAGATATTACTCTAAATATTGAGCATGTAGCTTAAATGTTTTTCGGGTATATTTTTATTTATAACTTTTTACTTTTTGTCCGTATTTGTTATATTCAACTGTTTTACCAGATGAATCTGTTTTAAAATATCCTGTTTTTTGACCATATTTATCGTAACTTGTTGTTACACCATTAGAATTTGTTTTATATGTGCCAACTTTTGCTCCATATTTGTCATATTGAGTTGTTGTGTTGCCATTTGTTTTATATGAACCTGTTTTAGCACCATACTTATCGTAACTTGTTGTAGTATTGCCTCTTGTTTTGTATGAACCTGTTTTAGCGCCATACTTGTCATAACTGGTTGTGGTAGAGCCATTTGTTCTGTAACTACCCGTTTTAGAGCCATATTTATCATAAGAATTTACACTGCCTGCAAAGGCAATATTTGAACAAAAAACTAATACTAAAATTAACGTTAAAAATTTTTTCATTACATACTCCTATAATATTAACGATAGTCTTTATAAAAGGTTCATTTAAACAGGCTTATAAATGCGATAATTAATAGAATTATAAAAATTATACCAATAATAAAACCATAAATTTCTAAGAACTGTTTTGGAATTAAAAATATTCCTATTAGCAGTGCTATTATTAGAAATTTTCCTATCGTACTTGATAAAAATATAACAAGTGCAAAAATATTTTTCATTATTATTCCTCATTATCATCTGTCATATATTCATACTCAGAGAATTTTTCTTTGAGTATTTCTTTATTTTGAAGATTTTCTAATTCATCTCCAATTTCTTCTAAATTGCCAAGTTCTTGTCTTAACTTTTTATTATCACCGTTATCAAATAAGAAATCTAATAAACCCATAATATGCTCCTTTGGTTTGTAATTATATTATAAAATGAATATATGTCAGATTCGGACTTATTAAAATAATTTATTATCTATTTTCCCATTTGTCAGTTTACAATATTCCAGTATATCACTTGTTGATGCACCCTTATCTTTCATTGCATAAAAAGTTGTATCATCAAGTATAGAATAATTCCAAATTGCTTGCATTCTATTTTCAGAAGGTAATTCATTTATTTTTTTACACCAATCAAGTGCACTTCTTTGTTTTTGTTTTACATTCGCATTATCAACATCTTTTTGAGCTTTTGTTTCTACTAAATAGATATTACCTCCCATTTTAAGGATAAAATCAGGATAATATGAAGATAGTAAACCATCAGTTCTAATATATCTGAGACTTGCGAAAATATGATAATTCTCATTAATTTTTAAAAGTCTTTCAACTTCACTATCTCTATCTGCAAATAACATAAATTCTTTTTCAAATTCACCTTTATTTGAAGGATAAGCAGTTTTTTCATAAATAGATTTTCTAATATCCAGAGCAAAATTTTCTCTCATTTTTAATTTATCAACTTGTGAAAAATAATTTTTTAAAACCGTAGCTTCTGTTGTAATAACATTATTCTGCATCTCATATATTGCTTGACTTACTTCTTTCATTATATGTTCAAGAATACCCGTTCTTGCAATCATTAAAACTCGCCAATTATTATCTTCATTTGGGTTAAATGGTTCTCCAAACAATTGATTCCTAATATATTTATCAAGAACCTCTATCAATGAAACTTGATTAACTTGCATTACTGGATATGAAGAATGTCCTCCAACACGTGCTATATTGTTAGTTATAGCATCTAACATTCTTGATAAAAATTCATTATAACTTTTTGCATTAAATAATTGGGATGTTACTTTGTAATCTCCGAATCGTGTTTTGACTGTCATTTCTTCAGAATAAAAACTTTCATCTCCGTAATTATTAGCCATTGATTTTAATTGAGACAAAGTCCAAGGTAATTTATTATAATTTTCGGTTGAAATATCTCCAATTTCTAATACTTCTTCACTATCATTTATTATGGTCGGGATATAAAAATCATAGTCTTGATAATTATCTTTTAACCCTACAGTTATAATATCGCCTAAAATAGCATTTTTCTCAGGCATTTTCTTTTCTTCTACAACCATTCCTTGTTCTAAATCATCATAGAATTGTATAAAAGCGGGGTGTTCTATAATACTTAAAATATCAAGATAATTGCTTGGACTTTGTTTTTCAACAAACATTTTATATCTATTTTCAGCTTTAATATCCTGATAATCCTTTTCACGCCACATAAGCCGCAAACCTCTGCCTATTGTTTGTTCAAGCAAAATAGGGGCTTGTGAAGACCTTAAGGGCACAATTACGCATACGTTACTAACATCAAATCCTTCTCGTAACATCAAAACTGAAACTATAACTTTTGGTGTTGAGTGTTTATCGAGGTTAAATAATCTTTGTTTTATTTCTTTCCATTCACTCTCTTTTACAGAACCTTGTTTGTCAGAATCAATTTGCATAATTTCATCATCTGATAAACCTTCAGATTTTAAAAATTCACATACAAGAGGAGAAACTTTTGTATCCTCACACATAATAAGCATCTTAGGATGTTTATTTTCTGCCTCTTTTGTAAATTCTTCTTCTAATATTTTTAATTTTGTTAAACCTGCTCTTAGCATCATTCTTTGACCTTCTGAAAGGTCAATTACATTTTATCTAACAAATCAGGTGGTATAACAAGGACTTCAATTTTTGATTTGTCGATATCTTTTAAAATATTTGCAATATCAAAAGTAAAATTCCAACCTAATATTATAACTTTGTTCCAAAAATCAAACATATACAAAAGATAAGCAAAAAAGAGCAGTCCGTTTTAATTCAATTTCAAATTATTGGTGCAAATAATTACATAATCCCTGTTCACTATCCTCTAATTGGTTGTTTAAGTAAACATGTCTTAACTCATTGAAATACACAAAAAAGGTACGAAAAATATCGCACCTTTTTTATTTATTATTTATACAAATATCCTTAGAATGTTACATCATAAGTTCTGCCATCCGCAAATTTGAAATTGAAAGTGACAGGTTTTGGATTTTCTTTATATTTCAAAACCAAAACTCTCATTTGTCCCTGCGGTTTGAGTTCATAATTCTCAGGCAAAGCGTTGGTATATCTTTTTGATTCTTTTGTAATTTTTGCTAATCTTATCCAGTTCGGAACACTGCATAATGCTGATGTACCTGCCGTAAGAACAAGCACCGGCGGAAACGTTGCAACCGTATCAAGCAAATCAAGTCTGTCCAAATCAACAAATGACTCTGTTGTAACATCTTTTAGCCCTGCAAGTCTTTCGCTTGTTGCAGTAACTTTTGCAGTTGAAGAGTTTTTATTGGTTACAAGATATTCGTGGGCATGAACATATTTGTTTTCTTTTTCTTTTAAACGATATTCATTTTGCACAACTGAAACTCTTGCATTTTCATCATAATAATTTGTTGAATCTAAAAGTGTTAAATTAATCGGCTCATTATCCGGTGTATATGGGAATACTGATGTTTTTTTATTATCTTTAGCCATGTGGTTATTTAATTTTGCCATACCTGTTTTTAAAGGTTTTACCAAATCAGGTGAAATATAAAAATTACCTAATTCCTGTTTTCTTGCCAATGTAAAGAAATCAAATTTATATTCTTTCATTGCGGCCTTGTCATCAACTTTGTCATATTTATAACCGTAATAAGTCAAAAGTTCAGTCATCTCATTATCTTGAACATCATATTTCTCGTTTGAAACAACAAATATATTTGTGTTTTCGTTCGCCGGATATAGTCTGACAAAATATGTACAATTTTCGTCAGAATAAATGTAAGCATTTTTCACTTTTTCTAACGGTTGAAATTTGTCATTGCCTTTGTACGAATCTATGGCATTTTGAATTTCAACAGAAAGTTGTCTGATATTTACATTTTTAACCTGATATGCATAGAAATTCTTTGCCAATTCCGCAGATGCAACTCCGGTATTAATCAACAATATCAGTAATGCTAAAAACAATAAATTAAAAATCTTTTTCATCATTAACCTCCATTTATAGAAACATTTTAGCATTAAATTTCTATAATTTTATTAACTCCGATAATAAAATTTACAATCAATAACTTTAAAAATATAGGTAATTATATACTATTTTACAGTAAATATTGTCCTTAAAAATTTGTTGTAACTTTAACAAGCCCTACACTTATCCCTTTACCATGGGAAAGGTTTGGCTGTTATTAAAAGACTTTATCTGATTTTTTACATCTTCTTTAGGGATAATCAGTAAACCGGTCAGCATTAACAGAACATCTACCCTGCTTTTTGCGCCGGTTTTATGCAGAATTTTTGACATGTGCGCTTTTACAGTCGATACCGTGATACATAATTTTTCCGCTATTTCAGGATTAGTTAAACCATTATAAAGACAAACAAGTACCTCTAATTCTCTTTCGGTTAGGAGTTTATCTTCATCCAAACAATAAACTGTATTAGCCATCATAAATCTCTCTCTCCGACTAAGTCTATATTACTCTCTCATACCTCGAATGGATATAGGTCTTTAGTCTAATTGTTAACCCGGCATCGCATTTTTTAAACTCCCACGCTCGGCTTTTAGCGTGTTTTTTAGCATATCACTAATCATCACAAGTTTTTCTCTCAAAAACAATGTTTGTATCTGACTCTGGCAGTCTAATTCAGTTTGTGGAGTTTTTTTTGCACGATACTGCGCTGCAAATTTTTCCCCCGAATTATATGCACCGATTTCATCTATCAATTTGTAGCGTAAAAACTGCAATATATCTGTACTATGCCCTTTTTCTTTTTTAAGTAATTTCTCAGTTTCAATCTTGCTGATTGACGGACGCACAGGAGACTGAAAATTATTTACAAAAAATTGCTCAAAATTATTTTCCCCTTCTCTCAATTTTGAAACCCTGTAAATTCGATTAGGTATTTTTGGATTAGTAAAATAATGGAACAGATGACGAATTTCATGCATCAAAACTTCCATACTGACACCACCAAAATGATTTTTCTTTGCCCCGGGTTTTAAAGAAACAATATAACCGACAACATCAGCAGGAATAGTCCTTTCAATTTCTTGAGCAAGAATCACCGCCCCATTATAAATACTTTCTTTAGGTGGAATTTTTTCAACCTGAATGAGTTTAGTAGGCAAAATTGAGTGCAAACTTTTGCCTATATAATCAAATTGCGAATGTTTATATTTTTCGATACGATTATAAAATTTTTGTTCTAATTTTTCACAAAAGCAGTCGCGACCGGCAACAGAGCCGTCTTTAATAATCTTTGTAGAAATTCGTGCCGTACCTGCGATAGTTCTTATCATGCCTGATTAAAAAACATGTAAAAATATTTTTTGCTATAAAAAAGACGGTTTTTAAAACCGCCTTTTTAGATTTATTTTTCCGAAGTTTCCTCTTTTTTATTCTTTTCAATTTTTGGAATAGGCTTTTTCTCGGACTCAATTTCCGTTTCTGCAGGTTTTGATGTCGGTTCTTCCTCAGAATTTGCGTTTTCCTGATTATCAGATATATCTTCGTCTTCCTGAGTTTGGTCTTCATATTCTGCATCTTCAGAATTTTCGGAGTCTTGATTTTCTTCTGAATTGTCCTGTGCTTCTTCTTTATCGTCATCAGAAGTTTCAGCATTAGTTTCTTCTTCTACCTCTGATTTTTCTGCCTCTGCTTTTTTGTTTTCCTCTTCCTCTTTTAAAGCCTGTTCAATTTCTGCTTCGTCTTTTGCCCTGATTACGGGTATTGAAAGCATTAAAGCCATCTGTTCGCCTTCTTGCCCGATATTTAAGTCTAACGCTTCTTTATCGAGTTCAACATATTTTGAAAGAACTGCAATTAGTTCGGTTCTCATTCTGTTCATAATTTCAGGTGTTAAGTTTGTTCTGTCCTGCATCAAAACAAGTCTTAATCTGTTTACTGCAGTATTTTTTGATTCATCTTTAACATTTTGACCAAACAAACTCAATATTCTGTTGTATATTTCCGCAAAAATATTATCACTCATATTAGTTCTCCTTTCCTTTATTCAGGAATTTTGAGAAGAACTTTTTAATCTTGTTGGAAAGTTTTGCTTCCTCTTCAAAATCAATAATCGGAACATCTTCGCCAATAATTCTTTGTGCAACATTACGATATGCTCTGCCTGCAAGAGAATCATCATCATTTACAATCGGTTCGCCTTTGTTTGTGGAAGTAATAATACCCGTGTCTTCGGGAATAATTCCGATAAGTTCGGCAGAAAGAATTTCAACAACATCATCTTTACTCATCATATCTTTTGAAGCAGCCATATTTGGTCTGTAGCGATTAATTAAAAGTTTATAAGATTTAATTTCTTCTTTTGCCTCCAAAAGTCCGATAATTCTGTCAGCATCACGAACAGCAGACATTTCAGGGGTTGTAACAACAATGGCTTCCGAGGCACCTGCAACTGCATTTTGAAAACCCTGTTCAATACCGGCAGGACAGTCAACAAGAACAAAATCAAATTGTTCTTTTAACTGATCACAAATATCTTTTAACTGTTCTTCTGTTACGGCAGATTTATCTCTTGTCTGCGCTGCAGCCAAAAGACAAAGGTTAGGATTTTTCTTATCCTTAACAAGAGCCTGTTTTAATTTGCATCTTTCTTCAACAACATCAACAATTGTATAAACAATTCTGTTTTCCAAACCTAATAAAAGGTCCAAATTTCTTAAACCCAAATCGGTATCGACCATAACAACTTTTTTACCGGCTCTTGCAAGAGCAGTACCGATATTAGCGTTAGTAGTAGTCTTTCCGACTCCCCCTTTACCTGAGGTTATTACTATTACTCTTCCGGTCATTTATATCTCCTTAGTTTTCATTATGTATTTTTTTTATTATTATACTTCCTTTGTGAGTGAATGCTTCTTCCGGCGTATATTCACTCGTCTTTTGAATAAACGGCAAATTAACCGTATCAGGTCTGCGTGCAAAAATCTCTCCTATTCTGATTTGAACAGGGTTGAGTTTTAACGCTCTGATTCTTGCAAAACTGTTTCCATCAGAACCTGCATGAACTATACCTGCCAAAATTCCCCAAACAGTAACATCTCCTTTTGCAATAATTTCCGCCCCCGGGTTTACATCGCCGATAATAACAATATTACCGTCAGAAGATATGCTCTGTCCTGAACGAATTGTTCTGCGAATGTATAATGTTGGCAGTTTTTCAGGTTCTGCTCTCAATTCTTTTATATGTTCTTCTTCATCTTCGCTTGGTTCAGGTTCTTCAAATTCATCATCACGATGAATTTCTTTAATTGCATTTTCGTCTTTTGGTTTTTCTTCTCCAAAAATATTATCTAAAGCCTCTACAACCTCTTTTTGAGGTGCTTCCTCTTTATCCTGATTAAAAGACGGCGCACTGATTTCATTTGTAAACTCTGAAACTTTAATATTAATACTCGTTGCAGATTCAAGTGTTTTTGCAGAACTCGTACTGATACAAGCAAGTTGAGATTCCATAAGTTCTATAAGTGTTTTTATACTTGTTAATTCTTCTGCAGTTAAGTCAATTGAGCCAAGTTTTAGACAAATATGCTTTTCTTTTGCTTCCGGCATATCAAGAGTTCTTGACAGTTCATAAATAATTTCGGAAATTTTTACGGCATGGGTTAAATCCACAATAAAGCCGTTATCAATATACCCCGTTTCCATATCTTCCTTTCTAAACAAATCGGTTACAATAAAAAATTAACCTAAAAAACATTAATCTTCAAGAAAATTTGTAGTTTTGTAATGGAGGATATTAAAAAATCCAAAAATTGACAAATTTTTGAGATTTTTCAATATCCGACCGACGGTGTGTGAGAAACAGGTTGTATGTGGGATAACATACAGCCTGTTTCGAAACCGTTCCCAAGAGTTTGTAGAAAACGAAGTTTTTCACAAACTCTTATGTGTAACAAAATGTTAAGAATATTTTATTTAAAAAGGCAATTATTTACAAAATATATACTTTATAGATATAAGAGAAGAGATTATAAGGATTTATATTATGGTACAGAGCAGAGCAGTTGAAGCAGTAAACCGAACGAGCGCAGCCGATGGCGGAGGCTATATTCAGACCAACCTTAATCCTGAACAAGGTACAGTCGGGGCAACATTTGGTGCAATAATGAAAAATATACACGAAGCCGTATTTGGCGGAGTGGGATTTGATTTGAATGTATCAGAGGGTTACGCTCAAATTATGGCAAACCCCAATAATGCAATAAATGTAAAAGGACGAACATATTACCCTCATTCAAGCATCGGGAATTTACGACCGTATAATTCAGACGGGAACCCCGCAGGCGGATGTTTTTCACTTTACACAATGGGATAATTCGGAGTAATAAAATGGCAGAATCAATAAACGGAATACAATTAGGCGCAAAAATCGGACAGAGTGCAGAACTTTTATACGGCAACTTACCGGGATATGATATCGGAGTTGACGGCGGTCAGACACTCAAAGCGGATATGTATGCCAATAACCGTATAGCATTTGAAGATACCAAAACAGATAATATCGGACATCAAACTCCAAAAGCCGCAGATATAAACACTAAAAATAATATTACCCCGCAAACTGAAAAGCAAATTATGAACTTTTTACAAGGATTAGACGGATATAACAGAACTATGATTTAATAAATAAAAATCCGTAATTTTGTCATTCTGAATTCATTTCAGAATCTTAAAATTACGGATTTTTGTTTGCAAATTTTTTATTTATACACCTACTGTTGATTTTGATTTTTCAATACAAGAAATCAAAGTGCTTGCGACTGTATCCTGTTCTTCTTTCGTCAATTCAGGGAACATCGGAAGTGAAATAACAAGTTCGGTATTTTTTTCTGTTACTGGTAATGAACCTTTACCCATTCCAAGCCAAGCATTAACTTTTTGGAAATGCAACGGTATAGGATAATAAAGCATTGCACCGATTCCTGCTTCGCCGAGCATTTTGTGAACTTCATCTCTGTTAGGTATTTTAACAGTATATTGGTGATAAACACAATAAGTATCATCAAGTTCTTTCGGAGTCTGAATATCTGCACATTTTGAGAATAAATCATTGTAATAAGCGGCATGCTCACGTCTTTTGGAGTTCCATTCATCAATATATTTTGCTTTTACTCTTAATATTGCAGCCTGAATTTCATCAAGTCTTGAATTGATACCAAGTTCATCATTGTGATATCGAACCATTGAACCATGATTTCTCAATGCAATTAAGTGATCTCTCAATTCTTCCGAATTTACGGTACAAAGACCGCCGTCACCCATTGTACCAAGGTTTTTAGTCGGATAGAAACTATAGCATCCGATATCCCCGAAAGTACCAACCATTTTGCCTTTGTATAAAGCACCGATAGCCTGACAGCAATCTTCAACAACTCTCAAATTGTGTCTGTGCGCAATATCCATAATAGCATCCATATCACAAGGCTGACCATATAAATGAACAGGAATAATAGCCTTTGTTTTTGGAGTAATTGCTTTTTCAATTTCTTTCGGGTCAATATTAAATGTATCAGGGTTAATATCAACAAATACCGGTTTGGCACCAACCATGCCGATTGCTTCTGCAGTTGCAACAAATGTGAATGCAGTTGTAATAACTTCATCTCCCGCACCGATATTTAATGCTCTTAATGCGATATGTAAAGCATCAGTACCGGAATTTAACGCAACAGTATATTTACAACCGATATATGAAGCAAGTTCACTTTCTAATGCTTTAACATTTGGTCCCAAGATATAGCATCCGCTTCTCATAACTTCACATACGGCTTTTTCTGCTTCAGCGCCGATTTGCGCATACTGGCGTTTTGAATCCATAATAGGTATCATAGTTTTATCTCCTTTATAATCTACACCTTTTGATAAAACTATTATACCACGCTTTTTGGCGTCTTAATATAAATTTTATATCGTTATTTCACAACTTGTGCCAATGCATTAATTACATCAGCATCCCATTTTTTGCCTGCTTCGTCTTTCATTATGGAAAGTGCTTTTTCACTATCCATAGCCTTACGATACGGTCTGTCAGATGTCATAGCGCAATATGCATCTGACACCGCAATAATTCTTGAACCGAGCGGAATTGACTGACCTTTTAGCCCTTCAGGAGAACCCGAACCGTCAACTCTTTCTGTCTGATATGTAATATACGGAACTACCTCTGACAAGAAATTAATATTCATAAGCAGATTTACACCGATATTTGTATGGTTTTTAATTTTATTTAATTCTTCTGATGATAACTTGCCGTTCGTTGCAAAAAGTTTTTCAGGCAGAGTTATTTTGCCGATATTTTGCAACAATCCCGCATAATAAATCAAATCAGTTGTCTTTTCATTTAATCCGAGTTTTGCACAAATATTTCTTGCAAGTTTAGCACTGTTTCTTGAATGTGCAACAGTATATTGTCCCTTTCTGTCAACCGCTGTTGCAAGACTTTCAACAAAATTCTGCTGATAATCACACAAATCACCAATTAATGCCGTTAAATCTCCTCTTAATTTTTTCAAATCAAATTCTGAAGATTCTTCGCTATCAATTTCTTTATGCGTTTCTTCTATTACTTTTTGCAGAGTGATTGTTGTTCCTAATAAATTAGCAATACTTAAAACAACTTCGAGAAAATCTTCTTCGAGTTTATTGCTTGTCTTTATTTCAACCGCACCGATTGGAGTAATTGAATTTCTAATCGGAATACATAAATATCCGTCTTTCTCTATTGTTTCATTATGTATAAGTTCAACAGAATCAAATCTGAAATCTGCATCATCTTTTGCACTATTGCCAATTAAACAATATTTACCCTCTTTTTCAAAGAAAATTCTGCAACTTTCAACTTCAAGCATCTGAACAATAGATTTTGCAATAGATGTATAAACGGCAACTTCTTCTTTATTATCAAAATCAAGCACACACAAGGTATTCTTTGAAGAATACAAATCTATAAGTTCTTTTAACTGATTAACAAGTCGCTCTTTTTTGTTGGATTTAACACTGATTTTCTTTGCCAAATCCTCTGATATTAAACTTTCCGTTAAAAAATCACCTAAATTCAGGGCAAACATTTCTTCAATAGGGTCTGAGCCCATAAGATAATCTGATTGTCCGAATATTGAAACCCCTGACTGTTTTTTCTCTTCTTTACTCATAATATTTCCTTATAAAGTCATGAACCTTCTATGAATAATTACGGATATAATACAAAAAAACTTTAATAAAAAATCAAATATCCTCCAAACAGAGGATATTTTACAAATAATTTATATCTGATTTTATTTGCTCTTTTAGTTTCTCAATATTTTTGAATTTTTGCTCTCTGCGAATAAACTTCAAAAAATTAATCTTTATTTTGTGCCCGTATATATCTTCGTCAAAACCATCGAGAATGTGCGTTTCAAGTGTTTTTTGCATAGTAGCATTAACAGTCGGTTTTGTCCCGAAATTTGCAATCCCTTTTAAAACCCTACCGTCAGATAACTCAACATTCACTCCGTAAACACCATTTGGCACCTCAACAATATTATCGGGATAATTTATATTCGCAGTAGGATAACTTATTGTTCTGCCAATTTTATTGCCTTCAACAACAATTCCGCTCACACAAAACTCTCTGCCAAGCATTGAATTCGCATCTTCAATTTGTCCTGATTCAAGAAATTTTCTTATTGCAGAACTGCTGATTAAATTATCGTTCAATTTTTGAGATGGCAAAGCGTCAAAATGATAATTAAATTCGGACTGATATTTTTCCAAAAATTCGCAATTACCTTGCCTGTTACGCCCAAAGTGATGGTTAAATCCGGTAAAAATAGCCATAGGAGTAAAGTTTTTTATCAAAATATCTCTCAAGTACTCTAATGATGTCATGCCTGAAACAGCATCAAAATCAAGTTCAATAAGATAATCCGCTCCTAAATGTTCAATAAAATTGTAACTATACTCCCTTGAAGAAATATACTTCGGCATAATATTATTCAAATAACAGTATGGCTGCTGTTTGAGCGTAACTACGCCGGATTTTATACCATTTTTTTTGGCAAAATTAACAGCATTTTTTATAAGTTTCTGATGTGCAATATGCACTCCGTCAAAAAAACCCAATGCAAGAGATAAATTCGGTATATAAGTAATTTCTTTTATAATCTGCATATCAAAATTGTATCACGAACTAATTAAATAATATTCCAACAATAGCCGCAGACATATATCCTGTTAAAGTACCGCAAATCAATGCTCTGACACCGAGTCTTGCCAAATTTTTTCTCTGATTAGGTGCAAGTTCGCCTATTCCGCCTAACTGAATAGCAACAGAGCCAAAGTTTGAAAAATTACATAAAGCAAAACTTGCGATTAAAAAGGCTTTATCCGACAAACCTTTTATATGAACCAAATCAAAGAATGCAACCATTTCATTTAATACAAGTTTTGTCCCCATTACTCCGCCAACCGCAGTTGCTTCTTTTAAAGGTACACCAATTAAAAATGCAAATATTGCAAAGATTTTACCCAAAATATATTTCAATGATAAATTGCTTAACGCATAAAATCCTAAAACACCTTTATGCAGATGGAATAATTTAACGCAAAAGCCTCCGAATATTCCCAAAAACCAATCTATCATAGCAACAAGAGCAACAAGCGCAAGAATCATTGCAATTACATTAAGAGCAACCTTCATCCCTTCCGATGCTCCGTTTGAAATTGCATCAAAAACATTGATATAAGGTTTTTTACGTTTGTTATACTGAATAGAAAAGTTCTCGCTTGTTTCCTGCGGCTTTGTTTCGGGATAAATAATTTTAGATATAACAAAGGCTCCGGGAACAGCCATAATTGATGATGCTAAAGCATAAGTTGCCGGAATACCCATTCCAATATAAATAGGCATTGTTGCTCCTGAAATGCAAGCCATAGAACCTGCCATTGAAGCAAGAAGTTCCGAGCGTGTAAGTTTTTCAAGATACGGTCTTATCATAATTTGTGCGGATATTTGACCGACAAAGGCACTTGCAACATTTGATAATGCTTCCGCCCCGCTTACACACATCAATTTGTTCATAGCCTTGCCCAAAACAGGAATAATTCTTTGTATAATTCCGTAATAATAGAGAATATTTACAAGAATCATCATAAATATCAAAGATGCAATAAGTTGCAGTGCAAAAATATTAGCGTCACTTCCCCAAACCAGTGCAAGTTTTACCCTTTCCATTAAAGGACCGAAAACAAACGAACCGCCGTCACCTGCGAAATCAAGAATTTTAGTAATAAAATTGCCCAAAGTAAGAAATATTTTTTGCCCTAAAGGAACTTTAAAAATAAATACCGCAAATACAATCTGTAATATAAAACCGACTCCGATAGTCTTATAATTTATTGCTTTTCTATTATTAGACATCAGAAAAGCGATTCCGAAAATAACGAAAATTCCTAAAATTCCAATCAATCTGCCCATTTATCGTAATTCCTTTTTAATATAAAAATTTTACCATGAATATATCAATTTAAAACGTAAAATATTTACTTAAGAGAAAAAATAGTGTAAAATCGTATAGTAAATTATTTTGAGGGCTAAAATGAAAGTACTTTTATTTAACGGAAGCAGCAACCATAAAGGATGCACTTATACTGCTTTATCAGAAGTAGAGAAAGTATTAAATGCAAAAGATATTGAAACAGAAATGATACAAATAGGAAACAGTCCTATAGCAGATTGTACCGGCTGTCAGTATTGCAGAAAAACAGGTAACGGCAAATGCGTGCTTGATGATATCGTTAATACTTGCATAGACAAATGCAAAGATGCCGACGGATTCGTATTCGGATCTCCTGTCTATTATGCACATCCTGCAGGCAGATTATTATCTTTTATGGACAGATTGTTTTATGCCGGAGGTTACGCACTAAAATACAAACCTGCAGCAGCAGTAGTATCTGCAAGACGAGCAGGAACAACTGCCGCTCTTGACCCGATAATAAAACATTTAACGATAAACAACATGCCTGTTGTTCCGTCAAATTATTGGACAATGGTTCACGGGAGGATGAATTCCCCGCATGAAGTTATGCAGGATGAAGAAGGCGTCCAAATTATGCAAGTATTGGGACTAAATATGGCATGGATGCTACATTGTATAGAAGAAGGCAAAAAAGCAGGATTTGTACCTGAAAAAATTGAAAAAATACACACAAATTTTATAAAATAAAGGAGAAAATATGGACAAAAAGAAATTATTATTTATCACTATTGGTATTTTATTTATTTTTCTATTTATTATCGGTTTTTTGGTATATTCACACCAAACTTTCAAACCCGGAGTAAAGAATCTTGCAAAAGAAAAAATCGGGGTTATATACTGCTCATACAATAATGATGGAGTTAAAGATATAGTTGATATTATTTCTAAAAAGATTAAAGCAGAAGTAATTGAACTAAAACCTGCAGTTCCATACCCGACAAACAAAGAAGAATTTTCAAAAAGAATTGACGTTGAAAATGCTGATATAGGAAAAGTCGTATTAGACAATGGAGTTATTGATTTAAGAAAATACAAACTTATAATTTTTGCAACACCTGTACTTAAAAATAAAACTTGTCCTGTTTTACATAAATTTATTGATGAAAATTCCACACGTGTTGCAAACAAACCTGTTGCAGCGGTTGTCAGATACGAAAAAACAGATAAGGATATAAGAGAAACTTTAGATTATTTGTATTATAGATTGCATGACGGCAAACAAAAACCAAACTTTATTACTTTTTCAAGAGATAAAAAACAACTTGAATATGAAATCGGTTTGTGGTTTGACGAAATGGAATTTGAAAGAGGCGATTTAAGATAATCTGAAATAGAGATAAAAAAAGGACATTGAAAACAATGTCCTTTTTTATTGACAAAAAAACAATTATGTTCTATTAAACTTGTATGATTAAAGATACTAAAAACGGACTGTTGGCAACTATTAAAATATCCCCTAATTCAAAAACAAACGAAATTATAAAAACAGAAACCGAAACAAAAATAAAAATTACCGCTCAACCAATAGACGGAAAGGCAAACAAAGGCTTAATAGAATTTTTATCAAAAAAATTTAAAATTCCAAAAACCTCAATACAGATAGTAAAAGGGGAAACTTCAAAAGAAAAAAACATTCTTTTTGTAACTTCTGATGCAGAAAAAATAGATTCACTTAAAAAAACTTTATAATTTTTGATAATAATAGCAAAAAAAATTTTTACGCCTTTTATTGTAACCATTACAGTAAAAGAAAGGTAACAAACATGACATTATCAGTTCAACCGGCATTAAAAACTTCTTACACCGAAAGAGGTAACGAATACAAAGAATCAAATATCGGCAAATACGCAGCCGGTGCAGGTGCCGTCGGAGCCGGAGCAATTTATGGCGGAGAATACGCATTTAAAGGTGCTAAAAAATTATACGGTAAAGCAAAAACTATAAAAATGGATATTCCTAAAATCCAAAAACCAAATTTTAAAGCAATAAAAACGTCTGCAAAAAATCTTAAAAACAAGGTACCTACAATGCAGGCAGTTAAAAACTTTGTAAAAGCAATTCCTGCAAAAATGATGGCTCAGGTAAAAGCATCCGCTGAATTTATAAAAAACACTGCTAAAAAAGTTAATTTAACTAACATAAAAAAAGCGGGAAAATCAGTTGTTGATTTTGTAAAAACAAATGCTAAAAAAGTTAATATGGCAAATATTAAAAAAGCAGTTCAACCGGCAATTGACTTTGCTAAAAAACCGTCTGTTAAATACGGTGCAGGTGTTGCAGCAGGAATTATTGGTGTTGTTGCGTTAGGTTTTGTTGCTGATGCAATTGCAAATAAAATCAGCCAATACAAAGCAGACCACCAAAACATTCTTCTAAAAAAATAAGACCTTAAACTTTACATAAGAATTTATTTATGTATAATAAAAAAGGAAATATAAAACTTATGAAAAATTATTTACAAAAACATCATCATACTCATCATATCAACCCGTAGAGGCTGTAAGAGTTGTGATGTGCTTGTAAAATATAATCAATTCTGTTAATAACCTCTTCGGGAAAATCAAGCCTAAAGAGGTTATTTTATGACTTCGCGCCAAAGATTTAGAAAAAGCGCAAATTCAGAATTGAGGAAAACATGATTACAAATATAATTTCAGCAATAGGAAACAACAGAAGCGTTTACCCTTTGATATTAAGAGATTGCGGAATAGAAGTACCGTCAAAAATATATATTACACGCAAGGAAAATCTGAAAGAATCAAAAACGAAGGCAAATGACGCAACAAGAGAAAAATTTATAGATGAATACGCAACTTCAGCATTGTGGTTAGGCGGAATACCTTTTGTAGAAAAAGTTTATAACCAATTTATCAAATCAAAAGGATTTAATCCCAATACTGACATCAAACTATTCAAAGAAAACGAATTTCAGGGAATAGAATATAATATTAAAAAATTCAAAAATATCTCGTCAAAAGAAGTTGAAGAACTTGAAAAAATAAAAAATAATCGTAAAATTTTTGAAAAACTTATTGCAGGAAAATTTGCATCAGCAATTATTATCCCTACCGCATTGATGGGATTTGTGTTGCCAAAACTTAATTTTGCATTGACTAAAAAAATTAAAGAAAACAGAAAGCAACAAAACAATTATGGCACTCAAAATATCACATTTCGTCAATCTATTACCGCGTTTAAGTCAGGTAAAAATGTAAGTTTTACCGGCAATTTTGTTGGAGCAATAGCAAATATGAAAACCGTTGACAAAATGGCAATAACAGACGGAGGATTAACTGTTGGGAGAGTTTCAACCTCAAGAAACAAAGACGAAGCATTCGTAAATGCTTTCAGAATGATAGGTTCAATGATACTAAATTTTGTTACTCCTGTTTATATAGCAAAATTTCTTGACAAATGCGCAAATAAAGCATTTGGGCTTAATGTCAATCTTGACCCGCTTATTATGGATAATAAAGAACTTATACAAGCAATAAAAGAAGATAAAATTGAACTTCCGAAATCAAATAATGCAAAAGATATTTTTGAATTTATTGACACAAAACCGCAAAGCCTGTTTTCAAAATTTGCAAGTATGCAGGGTAAAGTGTCATATCTTGAAAACGGAATAAGAGACCCGAGAAAATATGTTGATGTAAAAGATTTGGCAAACTTTAAAAAGGAATTTGAAAACTTTATCAAATCGGCAAAAGAATCTTCTGACATCACAAAATTTATTAAAAAGGCAAGATTTGTAAAAGGAATAAATATTTTATCAAATGTCGCAATAAGCAGTGCATTACTTGCGATAGTTTTACCAAAACTACAATACTGCTTTAACAAACTTGTAACAGGTTCATACTCTGATCCTGGACTAAAAGATAATTAAAACTTGTGTTTTAAAAGTGCGTAAACATCATTAAAAATTATCAGAATCATAAGCAAAATAAGGAGTAAGAAAAATATATTGCTTATTTTTTCGATATTTTCCTGATTCAGCGGTTTTCCTCTTAGTTTTTCAATAAGCAGGAACATAAAATGCCCGCCATCTAACGCCGGAATCGGCAAGAAGTTTATTAATGCCAAATCCATTGAAATCATAGCAGTCAATAATAATCCGGAAAACATTCCGCTGTTTTTGATTACATCTCCGCCGATTTTTGCAATTACGACAATACCGTGCAAATCTTTAGCGGGAATTTTTCCGCTAAACAACTGCCACAAGCCATAAACAAGCATATATGTCTGCTCCCAAATATATTTGCAACTTTCTGTGAATATTTTTGCGGGAGTTTTTGTTACCGTCAAATCCTGCTTTGCTGCCATTGAAATGCCTATTATTCCGTCTTTATTAGGATAAATCGGATTCAACTCAACAACTTTACCGTTTCTCAAAACAGTTATTTCAACAGGCTTTAAACCGTCAGATAAGGCATAAGACAAATCTTTGAGGGTATAAGTTCCGTCAGATACATAAGTTCCGTTTTTAATAGAATTTCTTAATTTTATCTGCTCTTTTGATAACTGAATTTCATCATTTTTATAAGGAGCATAGCCTTTTAATTCTTCGTCTTTTATAACAATTTTCGGTTCAATAACTTCATCAGAACCGATTTTTACTATTTGACCTTTTTTAATTATTTTTTCAGCATCTAAAGAAGGATTAAGTTTTTGCAATTTGGCAAGATTGTCTGATACAAATTTTTCATTCACACGCCCGTCAAATCTTGCACTATTTTTTGAATAAAGAGAAATTGCATAAGTTGAATGAATATCAGAACCATTAATTTTTATAATTCTGTCATTTTTTTGAAGACCGCTTTGCCATACGGATTCTGTTTTTTCAGCCGTAATTGAATTTATAAATACCTGATAATTTCCCGACGGCAGTTTACCCCAAATTGCAGCAGTAAACATTACAAGCAATATCGCCGTAATTACATTTGCAATAACTCCTGCGCTTATAACAATCATTCTTTGCCAAACAGGGCGGTTTACAAATCTGTCTTTTGAATCGGCAGGCAAATTTGATTCTTTATCGTCATCAGGAAATGCAACATATCCACCCAGCAAACAAGCATGAACCAAAACTTCTACATCTCCGACTTTTTTACTCCATAAAGTCGGGCCTATCGGCAGACCAAACCCAAATTTATCAACTTTAATTCCCAACATTCTGGCAGCCATAAAATGTCCTGCCTCATGAACAAGAATCAAAAAACTGAGTAATAAAATCATTATTATAATTGACATTTACAGTACCCTCTCTTGAATTTCCAAATTCGCTTTGCAGATTAAGAAATTTTTTCTCTCCACGGAAGAAATTGTGTCTACTTGAATTGTGCAGTAAATCTTACATCATTGTTAAAGAACAAACGAATATCATCCACTGCATATTTTAGCATCGCAAGTCTTTCGACTCCTACACCGAACGCAAAACCCGAATAAACATCAGGGTCAATATCAACCCCTGTTAGTACATTCGGGTCAACCATACCGGCACCTAAAATTTCTAACCAGCCTGTACCTGAACAAGTTCTGCAGCCCTTACCCTGACACATTATACACTGAACATCCACTTCAGCTGACGGTTCGGTAAACGGGAAGAAACTGTTACGAAATCTTGTCGGGCGGCTTTCTCCAAAATAAATTCTTATAAATTCATTCAAAACACCTTTCAAATCACCAAAAGTAATTCCCTTATCGACATAAAGCCCTTCAATTTGGTGGAAAAAGTTATTTTTTCTTGAATTAATATTTTCGTTACGATAAACACGCCCCGGTGCAATAATTCTAATCGGAGGCTTTTTGGCTTCCATAGCGTGAATTTGCGCACCTGAAGTCTGACTTCTCAAAACAACATTTGGTGCAACATTTGTAAAGAAAGTATCCTGAACATCACGGGCAGGATGGTCTTTTGGTACATTTAACATATCAAAATTATAATATTCTGTTTCAACTTCCGGAGCAAACTCATCTTCTACAACACTAAAGCCAAGACTTCTGAATATTGAACAAATTTCTTCCGTTGTAGAAGTTAAAAGATGAGTATGACCTTTTGGAATAAACTGCCCCGGCATAGTCACATCAAGTCTTTCTTTTTGCAATTTTTCGTTCAATTCTTTTTCGTAGAACAATTTGAATTTATCCGCAATAGCGCCTTCAAGTTTTTGGGTAATTTCGTTTGCAAGTGCGCCTACAATTTTCTTATCCTCAATAGACAAGTCTTTCAAGCCTTTTTTAATTTCGTTAAACTCACCTTTACGGCTTAAATATTTATTTTTGATATCTTCCAAATCTTTTGTATTAACGGCTTTTTCTATATCTGCCGAAGCATCCGAGTAAATTTTTTCCAATTGTTCTTTCATGATATTTCCTTTTATATTATTTCATTATATTTTTTTTCATACCCTATGGTTGTTTCAGGCCCGTGACCGCAATATACAACCGTATCATCAGGCAGTTTGAAAAGTTTTTCTACAACGCTGTGTTTTATCTGTTCAAGGCTTCCGCCCATAAAATCTGTTCTGCCGACACTTCTTTTAAACATGGTATCCCCGCTGAAAAGTCTGCCGTCATTTGTATAATAACACATCCCGCCTTTTGTGTGTCCGGGAGTTGAAATAGCAGTGAGTTCCACATCACCTATTTTAAATTTGTCACCATCTTTGACTTCGTTATGAACACTTGTCACTTCAGGAATCTTTACTCCGCCTAAAACCATAGTCATTTGCGGTGCGTACGCAATTTGCTCCAAATCATCTGCCGAAACATAAATATCAGAGCCAAATTCTTCTTTAAAGCGATTACAACCCAAAATATGATCAAAATGCCCGTGAGTTAAAAGGATTGTTTTTAGATTTACACCAAGTTTTTTTATTTCATTGATATAATCATCATCAGGGCTTGAACAGTCAATCAATAGCGCATCTTTTGAGTTTTCATCAATTAAAAGATAATTATTTGCATCAATAGGTCCCTGAACAAATGTAATCATTTCAACCATTTAATCAAGACCCCTTACGAGTTTGAATATCTTATTGCAAATATCAAATAACTCTTTTGCATCTTTAAGTGCAACCATATTAGCCCCGTCACAAAGTGCTTTATCAGGTTCAGGATGGATTTCAAAAAACAAAACATCCGCCCCTGATGCCATAGCAGATTTTGCCAAAGTCGGAACAAATCGTCTGTCACCACCGGAACTTGTGCCGTTGGCTCCGGGGAGTTGAACGCTGTGAGTAGCATCAAAAACGACAGGATATCCAAATTCCCTCATAATAGGAATCCCTCTGAAATCCACAACCAAATTGTTATAACCAAAAGTTGTGCCTCTGTCTGTCACCATAATATTTTTATTACCGGCATCTTCAACTTTTTTTATCAAGGATTTCATTTGCTCAGGAGCAAGGAACTGACCTTTTTTGATATTAATAATCTTATCAGTCTTACCTGCAGACACAAGTAAATCGGTCTGACGACACAAAAAGGCAGGTATCTGTATAATATCTGCGACTTTTGCAACTTCTTTTGCCTGAGAAGGTTCATGAATATCCGTTACAATAGGTAAATCATACTTTTCCTTTACCTGTTGAAGCATTTTAAGACCTTTTTCCATCCCCGGACCTCTGAATGAAGTCAAAGATGAACGGTTTGCTTTGTCAAAAGAAGATTTGAATACAAAATTTATATCCAATTCTTTCGTAATTTCTTTTAATCCCTGCGCTGTTTCATCCAAAATTTCCTGACTTTCAATAGCACATGGACCTGCAAGGATAGTCAATTTATCCCCGCCAATTTCAAAATCCCTAAGTTTTATTCTATGTTTACTCATAACAAGATTATAGAAAAAACGCACAAAAATTACAAGGTTTAAAACAAACTCTGTTGATTTGAATTTAAAATTTTGTAGCCCAAATGCCTGTATGTCTCCGGTGTAACTTTTCTGCCTCTTGGAGTCCTTTGCAACAGACCGCACTGCAAAAGATACGGTTCGCAGACATCTTCCAATGTCCTTGAATCTTCACCTATTGCAGCACTTATGGTTTCAATCCCGACAGGACCGCCATCATATTTTTCTATGATAAGTCTTAACAAATTTCTGTCTGTGTTATCAAGACCAAATTCGTCAATTTCAAGGATATCAAGTGATTTATTTGCGATATCTTCAGTTATTTTTCCATCATTTTTTACTATCGCATAATCACTTACACGCTTTATAAGTCTGTTTGCGATACGAGGTGTACCTCTTGAACGCTTAGCAATAGCATAAGCGGATTTTTCATCAATTTCTATATCAAGAAGTTCTGCAGTTCTTTTTATTACTTTTGAAAGTTCATCAGGGCTGTAAAATTCAAGTCTGTGGACAATTCCGAACCTGTCACGCAAAGGGCCTGAAAGTTCTCCGGCTTTTGTAGTCGCACCGATAAGTGTAAATTTGGGCAAAGAGATACGCAAAGTTTTTACCGTCTGCGCTTTACCGGTTGTCATATCGAGGAAAAAATCTTCCATAGCAGGATACAAAATTTCTTCTGCAACCTTATTCAAACGATGAATTTCATCTATAAATAAAATCTGATTTTCCTCTAAAGACATCAAGATTCCGATAATATCACGCGGTCTTTCAAGCGCAGGCGCAGAAGTAATTTTAACAGGGACACCCATCTCGTTCCCTATAACCCCTGCAAGAGTAGTTTTGCCTAACCCCGGAGGACCGTAAAACAAAATGTGGTCTAATGGTTTTTCTCGTTTTTTTGATGCTTCAATAGTAATTTTTAAGTGCTTGAGCAAATTGCTTTGACCAATATAAGAATTAAAATCTTTAGGGCGAATACTGTTTTCAAATGCTCTGTCATTGTCATTTGCATCAGTTTTAACAACAGGATTTTTCTTTTCCTGAGGTTTAGTATTCAAAAAATCATTATCATCTGCAATTATGCTCAAAATATTACTCCCTTAAAAGAATAATACCACAAGTTTATTGATACTTCAAATTGACAAAAATCAGGAAATAATATAAATTTATAATATAAATTGGAGGTAAATATGGAAGAAAAAAAATTTAATACCGAATGGCTTGCAACATTTTTATTTTGCTTATTTTTAGGAGTATTCGGTGCACATCGTTTTTGGACAGGTAAAAAGGGCTCGGCTTGGGCAATGCTCTTAATAACTTTATTTACAGGTTGGATTTTTGGTCTTGGGCTTTTTATTACAAGTATTTGGGCTCTTGTAGATTTAATCCTAATCGTCTGTGCAAAATTCACAGGCAAAGATGGTCAACCTATTCCTTGGACAATATAAGAAAATTTATACGAAAAAGGAGCGAACCGACCAAATGGGCGGTTCGCTTTTTGATGTTTTTATATATCGGCAAAGATTAACGTTTAGAGAATTGGAATCTCTTACGTGCTCTTTTTCTGCCGTATTTTTTACGTTCTTTAACACGAGGATCTCTTGTTAATAAGCCTTCTGCCTTAAGAACATTTCTGTATTCTTCATTAGCCTTGACCAATGCTCTTGAAATACCGTGTTTAATAGCACCGCATTGTGCAACAACACCACCGCCTACTGCCTTAACTCTTACATCATATCTGTCCTGAGTTTCAGTCAAAACAAGCGGTCTGTAAACTAACATTTCAATAGCAGGTCTGTTACCGATATAACCCTTTAATGTTTTACCGTTAACAAAGATTCTGCCTGAACCTTTAACTAATTTAACAACAGCAATGGAGGTCTTTCTTCTGCCTGTAGCCATTATAATATCTTTATTATCTGCCATTATTTAGCCTCCTTTGGTAATACAACCGGTTTTTGAGCAGCATGAGGATGCTCACTGCCGACATATACCTTTAATTTGTTGAACTGTTCAGCACCCAAAGTATTGTGCTGTAACATACCTCTTACAGCATGTTCAATAACAATTCTCGGGTCTTTTTCCATAACTTCTTTAAAAGAAGCAGTCTTTAAACCACCCGGATAACCTGTGTGGTGTAAATAGATTTTATCTGTTTCCTTTTTACCTGAAACTACAACCTTATCAGCATTGATAACGATAACAAAATCGCCTGTATCAACATTTGGAGTGTATTCAGGTTTATTTTTACCTCTTAAAATGTCTGCAACACGAACTGCAAGACGACCTAAAATTTCGCCTTCAGCATCGATTACATACCATTTTCTTTCTACTTCAAGAGGTTTAGCACTATATGTTTTCATATTGCATTTTCTCCATTAATTGCGTTGGGCAAGTATGCCCAACCTACATTTAGTACGTTACTTCCATTAAAGTCAACCCATACGGACTGACTGTTTGACCTGCCTTGCGGCGGTCCTTTGCCTCTAAAACTTCAAGCATATGCTCAGGTTTTAGATTATGTCCTTCTATTTTTAAAAGGGTACCGACAATTGTTCTTACCATATTGTATAAAAAACGATTCCCTACAATATCAATAATCACTCTATCGCCTTGTCTTGTGACATGCGCTTTTTCTATAAAACAGACTTTGCTTGGGTTTAGCGTCCCGGAACTTTTAAAACTTGAAAAATCATGTTCCCCTAACAGATAATTTAAAGATTTTTGCATCCTGTCCAAATCTGTCGGATATTTCACTCTCATCAAATCGCCATCAAATGCGTTTTTACATCTTCGGTTTATAAATTCAAATCTGTAATAACGCCTTTTTGCGCTTTTTTGAGCATGAAACCTTTCATCAACAACTTTTAAATCACTGACAGATATATCATCAGGCAAAATTTCGTTCAAGTGATATACAAAGTTTGAAGCAACTAAATCTTTGTCAGTATCAAAATGAACAATCTGCCCGAGTGAATTAACACCTTTGTCAGTTCTTCCGGAAAAGACTGCTTTAAACTGTCGGTTTATATTTTCGGTATCTCCGAATATCAATGTACTAATCGCCTTTTCAAGTTCACCCTGTATCGTTGGTTCTATTTCTGCACCTTGAGGGTTTTCCTTACATTTACCCGCAAACTGAATTTGGCTTCCTGCATAATTTTTACCAATATACTGAACCTTTAAAGCGTATCGCATTCTGTCATTACACCAATTGAATCAGTGCCATTTCAGAAGCGTCACCTCTGCGAGGAGGAAGATGGTAAATTCTTGTATATCCGCCTTTTTGTTCAGCGTATTTTTTACCGATTACAACAAACAATTTTCTCAAAACTGTTTGAGGAGTCTTTTTAACTTCATCGGTGAATTTACCGTCAGCAGGTACTTCAACATAGGCTTTTTTCTTAACATCATAAGCCATGAAGTCACCTGTTTCTTTGTTATAAATGTACTTTGCAGCGTTACGAATTGAATTCAAATCGCCTTTTTTAGCAAGAGTGATAATCTTTTCTGCGTATGGTTTCAATGCTTTTGCACGAGCCAATGTAGTTGTGATTTCACCATGAACAAAAAGTTCGGTTGCTAAAGAACGGAGCAAAGCCTTTCTTTGATCCTGCGCTTTTCCAAGCGTATGTTTTTTAGTTTGGTGTCTCATTGTTTTCTTTCCTTATATCTTGTTGGACAAGTATGCCCAACCTACCTTATCCAATTAAATCTTCTTCTTCAACAGGATTTGGTGCCAAATCCAAGCCGAAGTGATGCAATCTTTCGATTACTTCATCTGAAGATTTTTTACCGAAGTTTTTAATATTTAATAAATCATGTTCTGATTTTTTCAAAAGTTCTGACATAGAATTGATGCTTGCTCTTTTTAAGCAGTTATATGCTCTTACAGAAAGTTCCAATTCTTCAATAGTCATTTTTGGTTCTTCTTCAACAACTTCTGCAATTTCTTCTATAACAGGGGCCGAAGTAGCAACAGGCTGACCTGAGATTTTTGATGAAATCTGCATGAAGTGTTCAATAAGAAGATTTGCAGCCTGACTTAACGCATTCTGAACATCAACTGAACCGTTAGACCAAATTTCAAGAGTTAATTTGTCATAGTCTAAAGAATCGCCAACACGAGTGCTTTCTACATTATAACTAACTCTTTTAATCGGCATAAATGTTGCATCAATAGGTAATACATCAATTGAATCACCTTTAACATCTCTCGGGACATCATGAGCAACATAGCCTTTGCCTGATTCAACATTAACAACAGCATGGAAAGAACCGCCATCGGCAACCGTACAAATTAACCAGTCAGGGTTAACAACCTTAACTCCGGCAGGCAACTGTATATCACTTGCCAATACAGGTCCCGGCTTATCAACATCGATTTCAAGACGCTGAGGCTCTTTGGAATCTGTTTTTACAACCAATCCTTTAAGGTTCAGGATTACATCGATTACATCTTCTAATACACCCGGAATTGCAGTGTATTCGTGAGTGATGTTTTCGATTCTTGTACTTGTAACAGCCGCACCTTCAAGACTTGATAACAACACACGTCTTAATGCGTTACCGATAGTAGTACCGAATCCTCTTTCCAACGGATCGATTACGAATTTACCGTATTGTGAACCGTCTGAATTTGTTGCTGTATCAACACATTTAATATTTAATTCCATTATTTTAATCTCCTAATTATTATCTACTACGTATTTGTAAGTTTTTACTTACTTTTGCTATTTATTATTTAGAGTAGTATTCGATTACGAGTTGTTCCTTAAGTTCAGGATCTAACTCTTCTCTTTCAGGAATTCTGTCAAAAGTGATTTTGAATTCTGATTTGTCAATTGTCATCCAAGCCGGAGCACATGCCAAATCTATTGATTCAATTACGCTCTGAACAAATTTTGAACTTCTTGCTTTAACAGTAATAACATCTCCTGCTTTTACTAAATAAGAAGGAATGTCAACCTTTTTACCGTTTACAAGAACATGTCCGTGATTAACAATTTGTCTTGTTTGTTTTCTTGTGATACCAAAACCTGCTCTGAATAAAATGTTATCAAGTCTTGATTCTAATAATTGTAAAAGAATAGTACCCGTAACACCTTTTCTTCTTGTTGCTTCGTTATAGTATCTTGCAAATTGCTTTTCACTTACTAAATAAGTTAATCTGATTTTTTGTTTTTCTTTTAAGTGAAGAGCATACTCGGAAAGTTTTTTTCTTGTTGCACCATGTTGACCTGAAGCAGTTTGACGCATTGAAGATGTCAACTTTCTGTTTGATAAATCTTTTACACCGTAGTTACGGAATAATTTTTCATTTGGTCCTGTATATCTTGCCATTATTTTCTCCTTTTTTCTTGTACGGGGCATCTATGGTTTGGGGATGGACTAAATCCTCAAGCCCCCGCTATTTCGATTTAAACAACTAAAATACTTTGGCACTATGGCAATAGGATATTTTTTATTAAGCTCCTAGTACCTTAATGCCCTAGCAACTTAGTGCCTATTCTATACTCTGCGTTTTTTAGGCGGACGGCAGCCGTTGTGAGGTATAGGAGTAACATCTTTAATTAATGTAATTTCCAAACCTGCAGCCTGAATGGCTCTGATTGCTGTTTCTCTGCCTGAACCCGGCCCTTTGATATGAACTTCAACTTTTTTCATACCTTGGTCGATTGATTTTTTTGCTACCATTTCAGCAGCAGATTGTGCTGCAAACGGTGTACCCTTTCTGGCACCTTTGAAGCCTGATGCTCCGGCTGTTGCCCAAGCAATAGCATTACCCTGAGTGTCAGTAGAAGTTACAATTGTATTATTGAAAGTTGACTGAATATGCACAACTCCCTGTAATACATTCTTCTTTTCCTTTTTCTTTGTTGTTCTTGGTCTTGCCATTTTTTACTTTCCTTTATATTAATTTACTTATTACTTTTTACCTGCGATTGTAGCACCTTTTTTACCACGCTGAGTTCTTGCATTGGTTTTTGTTCTCTGACCTCTGCAAGGAAGTTTGCGCTTGTGACGAAGTCCTCTGTATGAACCGATTTCCTGCAAACGCTTGATATTCATTGCAACATCACGTCTCAAATCACCTTCAATGTGATAATTTGAAAGTTCTTCACGCAATACTTTAATATCTTCTTCTGTTAAATTGTCTGTTCTTAAATCAGGCGAAATACCTGTCTTTGCTAAAATATTTTTAGCACGAGTAGGCCCGATACCGTAAATGTATGTTAAGGCTACTTCCATTCTTTTGTTACGAGGTAAATCCACCCCTACTAATCTTGCCATGTTTTTCTCCTTTTCTTTGGCTTTGTGTTCCCTCACCCGAAAATCTAAAACTCATTCTTCGTTTTGATTTTCTACCCTCAGCCCTTCGGCATACAGGCTCAGCCATCCTCGCTATACTGCGGTGCTTCGCTTTGTATCCCACCCTAATGATGCTGTGGGCGAGGGGAAGGTGATTTCACACCTGTTGTTAGATTTTTTTTGATATGAGGCTTAAATACTTCCTCACCAACCGCCGGTACGCGCGATTTCCGTTCATGCGTTTAGCCCTGTCTTTGCTTGTGCTTAGGGTTTTCGCAAATTACGGCAATTCTGCCTTTTCTTTTGATACATTTGCATTTGTCGCAAATTTTCTTTACTGATGATCTTACTTTCATTTTTCTTTTCCTTTATATTGATATTTCGTGAGAGTCTATTTTAATCTGAATGTTATGCGGCCTTTTGTCAAATCGTAAGGAGTCATTTCTACTCTTACTTTGTCGCCCGGCAATATTCTTATAAAATTTTTTCTTATCTTTCCTGAAATATGAGCAAGAATTTCGTGGTCATTTTCAAGTTTTACTTTGAACATTGCGTTCGGCATGGATTCAATAATCGTACCGACAAATTCTATTACATCTTTTGCCATATATACCTCATTTTTCGGCTGTCAAACACACAATTAATCACAATAATTGTGAGTATAACAATTTTATCTGCTAAAAAATTCAATGCAAGCAGATTAATTAAGTATTTTTGCATGTTTTAGACATATTTTATACGATTGTTTTTATAAAAACAGCACACAACTGCTCTGTTCAAGAAATAATCAAAGTGTACATAATAAAATACTTTTAAAGAATTTGTAAATTTTTATTAAGTAAATTTATTATGCAAATTATTAATTAAACAGCGATTTGAAAAAACAACAAGTTATGATACAATTATGCTATGTCTTATAAAGTAAAAAAAGTAACAATAAAACGCATGGCACAAGAAGATATTGATGATGTTATAGCCATCGAAGAAAAAGCCTATGGGGCTCACCATTGGTCTAAAGATTCTTTTATGCAGGAACTTAATAACGACCTTGCGTGGTATTATTCGCTTTTTGATGAAGAAGGCAGACTCGTTGCTTACGCAGGGACATGGCATATTTTGGAAGAAGCACACATTACAAATATAGCGGTAGATAAAGACCAAAGACGCAAAGGTTATGGAGAAGCACTATTAAAACACATACTTGACGACTGCTATAAAGAAATGGTTAAATACCTGACACTTGAAGTCAGAGTGAGCAACAAAGCCGCAATAAAATTATACGAAAAATACGGTTTTACTTCATTCGGATTAAGAAAAAAATATTATCAGGACAACAACGAAGATGCTATGATAATGTGGACAAAAAACATTTTTTACGATGAATTTAAAATACCGTTCACTGAAAACAGTAAAAAACTTGAGGAGAAAATTTTGATAAATGTCTGAAGAAGTACTTATTCCAAAAATGAAAAGGCTTGAGGGTAAGCATAGCAGTATAAAAATACCGATAAACAATTTTGTTTTAGTTATTTTATGCACGTTACTTATTGTTTGTGCAACATTTATAAACATTGATATAAAACACTACATCATTCCTCAAGGTTTCTCGTTTGGGAAAAATTTTTCACCTGAAGATTATATATACAGTTTTTCAATTATCCCGCAAATTCCTGCTATAATGTTTGCATGCTCGGTCTTGAGCAGGAAATTGGCAATAACCAGCACGATTTTGTATATATTAACCGGACTGTTTGCATTTCCTATTTTCGCACTCGGCGGAGGAATTACTTATGTGGGGGAATACGGTTTCGGGTACATATTGTCTTTCATTGTCGGAGTGTTTATTGCGGGAAGTTTTTTAAGAAAAAAATATTCATTCCTGTTTATGCTTCTTGCTTCTATAACAGGAGTACTTGCAATACATTTGGGAGGAATACTGTATATGTCACTTGTTGCACTCATTAAAGGGGACGGAGCAGTATTTATTCAAACGTGGATTAATGCTCAAAGCGGACTAAAAATATTATACGATATAGTTTTGAGTTTCATCGGAATTTTAATCGGGAAATATATACACGAATTTTTTAAATTTTTATCTGATTAATATTTGATAGATATTGAAAAATATGGTATTATGATTTTGAAATCATTGGAGGAAATATGGATTTTAAAGAGATTTTTACCGATATACCTGTCTTAATCGTATTGTTTACTTTCGTATTTTCACTTTTTTACTGCTGTATACAATACATAAAAGTAAATAAGAATTTAAAAACAATTATTAAATTTATATCTACATTTAAGAAAAACGATTTAAACTTCAGATTCAAAGAACTTGATGGTTGGATGTTATCAAACCCATATGTTTCCGTTTTGTGGATAGAATTTAAAAATACACTTGTATTTTCTGAATCTGTCGCACTGAAAGAAGGGGACGATTATCAATATCAGGATATATCATCAACAGTACAAAACGTTCAAACAACATTTGACCCGTTGTATTTCTTTAACGAAGAAACGCTTGTTACATCTAAATTTAACTACAAAATGGTACAAACAATTCCGACAATCCTTACAGGGTTTGGTCCGTTGTTTACATTTATGAAAATTGCTATCGCATTCGGTATGATTGACTTTTCATCACCTGAAAAAACAATCAATTCCGTTGCAGCATTTATGCAAGGTATGCAGGCTGCAGCATTTGTATCCGTTGTTGCGGTATCATCTTCGCTTATATATCTGCTTGTTGAAAAAGCGTTATTTCAACAATTTTGTAAAAAGCCTTTAGGCAAAATTCAAAATATAATAGGAGAACTGTTTGCAAGTATTTCATCAGAAAAATTCTTATATGAAATATTAAGAGAATCAAAAATTCAGAACAATTCAGCGGCAAACATTATCGGAACAATGCCAAAACAGTTCAAAAGCGCATTCAACGAAACCATGGCGGCAAACCTTGTACCTTACTTGGAAAATATGATTTTTGGTTTGAATCAACTTAATAAACAAATGAAAGAAGTCGCAAAAGGTGCAAAAGGCGGCGATGAAGTTGACGGGTTGTTTTAGGAGAACTTGATAAATGGCAATGATGCAGCGAAAACACGGCGCAGAAGAAGATGGCGGAAACATTTTTTGGGTAACAATGTCAGACCTTATGTTAGGCTTGGCAATCATCTTTATTACATTGTTTGTACTTGCAATGACCGGCTTTAACCAAAAATCCGTACAGCAGCAGCGTGTAAAAATGGAGGTTGCTAAAAAAATTGAAAGCGAACTTCAAAAGCAACACATTGATGCAAAAGTTGACCGTATGACAGGGGATTTAAAAATCCCGTCGTCAGCGCTGTTTGAAGTCAACAGTTTTATTCTTAAACCTGAAGGAAAACAATTTCTTGATAAACTTACGCCTATTTATGTAAATACCATTTTTTCAAGCAAAAAACTTGTTGATAACATCGACAGTATCATTATTGTAGGTCACACGGATTCACAAGCATTTGCAGGCCTTACGAACATAAATGACCAGTTTGTATATAACATGGATTTGAGTACTAAAAGGGCAAATTCCGTTGCGGCATATATGCTTGAGGGAAAATATAAACCGGAATACAACGAAGGATTTCGCCACATGATAACAGTAGAAGGCAGAAGTTTTAATGACTTAATTCTTGATGATCAGGGAAAAGAAGATATGGCAAAAAGCCGGCGTGTAGAAATCAAATTAAAGGTTGCTGATTGGAGTATCGCAACATTCTTTGGATTAAAAAAATAAAATGATTGAAGAAAATAATATATTAGAAACAATTAATATGATTAAGTTATACAATCTTGATATCAGAACCGTCACTTTGGCACTGAGTTTGAGAGATTGTATATCGGAAGATATTGACAGACTTTGTGACAATATTTATACGAAAATAAAAAAATATGCAAAAAATTTGGTATCTTATGCAGATGAACTTGCAGACGAATATTCTATCCCAATAATCAACAAAAGGATTTCTGTTACACCAATATCAATAATAGGAGAATCCTGTAAAAATCCTGACTATGTCAAAATAGCAAAAGTACTTGATATGGCGGCAAAAGAAGTAGGGGTAAATTTTGTCGGAGGTTTTAGCGCACTTGTTGAAAAAGGAATGACAAAAGGGGATGAACTTTTGATAGAAAGTATTCCTCAGGCTCTTGCACAAACTCAAAGAGTTTGCTCATCAGTTAATGTTGCATCTTCAAAAGCCGGTATAAATATGGATGCCGTATTAAAAATGGCAAAAATTATCAAAGAATCGGCTATATTGACAAAAGATAATGACTGCATAGGGGCGGCAAAACTTGTGGTATTTTGTAATGTTCCCGGAGATAATCCGTTTATGGCAGGGGCATTTTGCGGCATAGGAGAGAGTGAAGCCGCTTTAAATGTCGGTGTTTCAGGCCCGGGGGCTGTCAGAGCGGCAATTCTTGCGATGGATAATAAATCGGATATGAGTGAACTTGCGAACAAAATTAAGCAAACCGCTTATAAAATAACTTCAACGGGGGAACTTATCGGCAGAAAAATATCAAAAAGATTAGATATTCCGTTTGGTGTTATAGACTTATCACTTGCTCCGACACCTGCGGTTGGTGACAGCGTAGCAGGAATTTTTCAGGCAATGGGACTTGAACATGCAGGCGCACACGGAACAACCGCCGCACTTGCAATGCTAAATGATGCGGTAAAAAAAGGCGGTATAATGGCAAGTTCTCATGTCGGAGGTCTGTCAGGTGCTTTTATTCCTGTCTCTGAAGATGCGGGGATGATTGAAGCAGCACAAAAAGAATATATAAATATTCAAAAACTCGAAGCAATGACTTCGGTTTGCTCTGTCGGATTAGATATGATAGCAATTCCGGGAAACACTCCGGAAAATACTATTGCCGGAATGATTGCGGATGAAATGGCAATAGGAATGATTAACAAAAAAACAACAGCAGTAAGAATCATTCCCGCTATTGGCAAAAAAGCAGGGCAAAGTGTTCATTTTGGCGGACTTCTCGGGGATGCCCCGATTATGAATGTAAGCAATTTAACTTCAGATAATTTTGTTAAAAGAGGGGGAAGGATTCCTGCTCCGATACATAGTTTGAATAATTAAACGGGTATTAAGTATGACAACATTAAACGAAATGGCAAATAAACTTCAATCATTTATTCTTGATTCTCAATCAGATTCACACAGTTCATCTGCAGTAAATTTGAATGTATCAAAATACAACAACATTAAACTTGCAATGGATGAAACAGTGCGATATCCGCACATAAGTATTCGTATTGGTATTTCGGAAGCAACATACAGTCTCAGAGACGGAATAAGAATGGACGGAGGACTTGGACCTGATGAAAAATATGTTCACAAATGGATTGGAAACTATGCAGTAATTTCAGAATTAACTGAAATATACAAAAATTTCCGAGACAACTTAACATCATTGGGTGACCACGAAGAATCTGATGATTATGCAATTGAAGTTGATGCAAACGGCAAAATTAAGAGAGTTTATGAGGCAAGAGCCGCAGTAGGAAGAATACAGGAAGCACAGCGTATGGAAAGAAAAAAACAAATTAAAAATGAAGTTAAAGACTTCCTGCGGGCAAACAGACGCAAACTTTCCTAAGAATTATCTTTCAAACTGTTTTTACCCCTGAGTTTTCGGTGATAAGTTATTGCAAACCTGTGCGCTTCATCTCTGATTCTTTGAATTAAAAACAAAGCGCTTGACTCTCGAGGCAAAAGTATAGATTTTGATTTTCGTGGTAAAAATACTTCTTCTTGCCTTTTTGCAAGACTGACAAAATCAATTCCCGTTACGCCCATATCTTTTACAACCTTCATTACACTTGAAAGTTGCCCTTTACCGCCGTCAATTATAATTAAATCGGGTTTATCCCAGCCCTTTTCGCCCAAACGGGAAAGTCGTCTTGTTAAAACTTCTTTCATTGATAAAAAGTCATCAGGTTTCCCTTCGGTTGATTTAATTTTAAACTTTCTGTATTCGGATTTTTTACTTAATCCGTTTATAAATGTTACCATGGATGCAACAGTATTTGTGCCCTGAATGTGTGAAATATCATAACATTCCATTCTGTACGGAAAATTATTCAGTTTCAATTTTTCTTTCAAAAATGCACCGATTTGATTGAAGTCTTCATTGATTTTTGACATTTTAGAAAGTTTTGCATTATTTAATATAACTTGTGCATTTTTATCGGCAAGTTTTTGGAGTTCTTTACCTTGCGCAGATTTACCGTAACTTATTCTTACATTTTTATTAGATATTATTTTTAGCCACTGTTCATACAAAGACTTATTCCCGACCTGTTCAAGTACATCAGATACAATTCTGTCAGGGAATTCCAAAGACAATGTGTTGTAATATTCTTTGAAAAATGTTTCAAAATATTCAATTTTATCTTCTGATTCAACATCAAAAGTAAAATCTTTTTTATCTATTAGTCTGCCTTCTCTAATCATCATAATTACAATAACTAAAATTCCATCCTCATGCGCAAGAGAAATTACATCTTCATTTAATCTCGTATTTTCATATACAACTTTTTGCTTTTCAAGAGTTTTCTGTAAATCGAAATAACTGTCACGAAGCCTTGCCGCCTTTTCAAACTGCAAAGAATCCGAGTATTTTTGAATTTGTGCCATTAGTTGCGCCATAAGTTCAGACTGTTTACCTGATAAAAATAACTCTGCCTGATGCACAACCGCCTTGTATTCTTCACTTGAAACTAAACCCTGACAAGGCGCAAGACATTTGCCTATCGAATAATAAAGACAAGGACGAGATTTAAAACGGGGAGTTTTACATTGTTTGAGCGGAAAAATTTTCTTTAAAAAATCAAGCGTAGAGTGCATTGCGCCAATATTTGTGTAAGGCCCGTAATATCTGCCTTTTAATTTATTCATATTCCTTTTACGGACAATTTGTATGCGCGGGAAATCCTCATCAGTTATGAGAAAATACGGATATTTTTTATCATCTTTTAATAAAATATTATATTTTGGCTTGTGTTTTTTAATTAAATGACTTTCCAAAATCAGCGCTTCGACTTCGGAATTTGTAATGATATATTCAAGATGATCAATTTGAGAAACCAAAACATTGACCTTTACACTATCGTGTTTGCGGTTAAAGTATGATTTCACTCTGCGTTTCAAAATTTTTGCTTTACCGACATAAATAATTTCATTATCCGAATTGTAATAAATATAACACCCCGGAAGTTCGGGCAGCATTTTTAAACTTTCTTTCAGTTTTTCGTTCATAAGTGTATTATAGCATATTTTTAAAACAAGCGGGAATTTTGTCATTCTGAATTTATTTCAGAATCTTAAAATTCCCGCTATGTCAATTAATTTTTAATCAGTAATTATAATTCCAGATTATTTGAATATGTAAGTTGGGGTTTCCACCCCAACATTTTTTGTTGGACTGAAAACCACACTTAAATTTATACATACTGAAATACATTTAATGGTGGCATAAGTTCTTCATTCGTTAAATTTTGTTTTGTTATATCATCTACATAGGTCTGAGTATAAGCCCCACAATTATTAGGTCCGTAATTTACACGAGTCCTTTGAGTTACAACAGGATTAAATTCAGTATAATATCTATTTATATCCGTAGTTTGCAGCATCTTATTAGGTGCTAATACCCAAGTTTGCTCAGGGTTATAATATTTGCACTTAGTAACATATTCTTTCATTCTTGTATGGAGCAAAACATCATCTCCCATATTATTTTTACCAAAAATAGTTATAATTCTTTTTGATTTCCCCATAATTGCTATATCATCTATAAATACTTTCATCCCATTACTTAATTGTTTGCACCAAGGTTTTGCAATTGCTGATAATAAACTCATTTTAACACCTCCAAATTTCTTATATTCTAACTTACAAATTTCTCTACATACCTCGGATTGGCGGCTCTAAACTGTTCAAAATTACCACAGGATATTCCTCCATTTTTGCTAATCCAATCTTGCGCCTTTACATAATCCTTATCGGAATATTTTTTAGCATTTTGAAGTATTCCGTCAATAGCCTTTTGCGCTTGGGTTTTATACTGTGGGTCTGATAAATATTTCTGTAAATATTTAATATCCTTTAAGTTCCCTCGTTTTGCATACAATTCAAAAATACCTTTACGAATATTATTATATTGTGTAGAGTCTCCCCACAACAATTTTGAATCTGCAAGATATGGTCTTAACATAGTATCCATAGTTTTTTTATCTATTTTTTCAAATGCTTTCAATGCTTCATGATATTCTTTTGTATGCGCTCCGGAATTTAAATAACCTGTCAAAGTTCCAACATCCCATTTATTGTAACAGTCAGACGGAACAACAGAACCAGAATGACTTTGAGTAAATGCATTGTAACTGTCTTTAATCTTCCTTACTGCTTTTGCTGATTGATTTCTGACTAAACCATGTTGTGCAGTTTTTGTTGCAACACTTGCTAAAACTTTTGTCCTAAAATAAGATACTTTTGCCCCTAATAATTTTACCCCATAAGTGAATAATGACATGTTTCCTTTTCCTTTCTTAATAAATATCCCCTATATATTCACTAAAAATTTTCAGGTAAAATTATTGCCCCACCCCACCACATCATATCATATCATATCATATAGCAGATTATAACAGGGTTTGAGCCCTGTTAAATTCGGCTTTATAAAACTTTACAATTTATATTTAAGTGAGATTACTACTAATAAAGTCACCTTAAAATATACACAAGGTGACTTTATTTATGTCTATTTTGAATAATAAATTCGCACTTTTTAAATATAATTATAATTCCAGATTATTTGAAAGAATATCCATTTCTTCTGCTGAAGCATAAGCACTGTGGCAGCCGCAATCAGCATAGATAACTTCACCTGTCATGCCTGAAGATAAATCTGAAGCAAGGAATAAACCTGCTTTACCAACATCTTCCAACGCAACATTTCTTCCTAAAGGTGCTCTTGCTACTGCGGCTTTAAGCATTTTTGAAAATCCGCCGATACCCATTGCTGCGAGTGTTTTAACAGGGCCTGCAGACAAGCAGTTGACTCTCACACCTTTTTTACCTAAATCAACAGATAAAAATCTCATAGAAGATTCTAATGCCGCTTTTGCAACACCCATTACATTATAGCCCGGCACTGACAATATTGAACCCAAATATGTCATTGCAAATATTGAACCGCCTTCGTTCATGACATTTTCTGCATATTTACAAACAGTCACAAGAGAATAAGCACTTATACCGAGTGCCAAATCCCAGCCTGCCTTTGTTGTATCAATAAATCTGCCTGTTAAATCTTCTTTATTTGCAAATGCAACCGCGTGAACAACAAAATCCAATTTGCCGTAAACTTTTTCACATTCGTCAAAAACTTTTTTAACATCTTCTTCTTTAGTAACATCACATTCCATAATAATTTTTGCACCGAAACTTTCGGCTATAGGTCTTACACGCTTTTCCATTGCTTCATTTGCATAAGTAAAAGCGATTTCGCCACCTGCTTCATAAATTTCTTTTGCTATACCGTAAGCGATACCGTGAGTGTTACTTACACCAAAAATTAAACCTTTTTTACCTTTCATTAAATCCATAGTTAAGTTCTCCCTAATTTTTAATAACAGGTTAATTTTAACAAAAAGATATTCTGAAATCAAATTAAGCCGTTTTTGTTATACAATTTTTTTATGAGTATCATTTCTAAAACATACGAATCATTGGAATTTGACAAGATTAAAACAGAACTTGCCAAATTTTCAAAGTTTTGGCAAAGCGAAAATCTTTGTCTAACAATGCCTGTTTACAATGATTTTGATAAAATCAGAGAACAAATTGAACTCACAAGAGAGGCAAAAAAAATTCTTGACCTTGCAAAAGAAACTCCGACAGAATTTATTGCAGATGTACAGAAAATCGAAAATAATGCTTCACTTTCATATCTTGAAGAACAGGAACTCATCGACCTTGCAAAAACCATGAAATCATCAAGGTTACTAAAAAAGTTTATCAACGAAAACAGTGATGATAATTTTTTATTAAAAGAAAAAGTTCAAAATTTAATATCCGATAAAGAAACAGAAGACAAAATTTTTGAAACTTTTGATGAAAATTTAAAAATAAGACAAAACGCAACTCCAGAACTAAAGGGACTTTATTCTTCATTAAGAGATACCGAACAAAATATCAGAGATACCGTTAATTCACTTTTAAATAACCCGAATTTTTCAAAATATTTGCAGGAAAATATTTATACACAAAGAGATGAGCGAATAGTTTTTCAGGTGATGGCATCAAATAAAACCAAAATTCCCGGTATTGTGCATGATGTATCAGCAAGTGCAAAAACATTTTATATCGAACCTGCCCAAATTGTCCCGTTAAACAACAAAATAAGAGAAGTCAAAGCAAAAATAAGACAGGAGTGTATAAAAATTCTTGTTTCCCTGACTGATTTAGTCAAAGGTCGTTTAAAAGAACTTTTACAATGCGAAAGGATTATGGCAGAAATTGATTTTCACTTTGCAAAAGCAAGATATGCCGTAAAACTACAGGCTGTCGAACCTGAAATTACAGAAGAACATGGCTATGTATATTTTGAAAATATGAAACATCCTTTGCTTTTAATTTCAAAGGGGGAAGATGTTGTTTCAAATAATTTTGAAATCGGGGGTAAATGCAACTATAACTCCTTGATAATCACAGGGTCAAATACAGGCGGAAAAACCGTAACACTAAAAACTATCGGGCTTTTTATTCTTATGGCAAAAGCGGGAATGTTTCTGCCCTGTACTTATGCAAAACTTTATCCGTTTAAAAATGTCTTTGCGGATATCGGAGATAACCAAAGCATATTAGAAAGTCTTTCAACCTTTTCATCACACATGACAAATATTATTGAAATTTTGAAAGAAAGTGACGAAAATTCTTTTGTTTTGCTTGATGAAATTTGCGCCGGCACTGACCCTGTTGAAGGTGCAGTTCTGGCTCAAGGGATTTTGGAGAAATTGGCACAGAAAAATGTTACAAGCGTAATTACTACTCACTACGGAGAATTAAAGGCACTTGAATTTTCAAATCCGTTTTTCAAAAATGCTTCGGTTGAATTTAATACTGACACTCTGCAACCAACGTACAAACTTCTTATCGGCATCCCCGGACTGAGTAACGCAATTTCTATCGCATCAAATCTTGGACTTGATAAAGATATTACAGATAAAGCAAAAACCGCTCTTCTTACTCAAAAAGACCCGACTATTGCAGTTGTTGAAAAGTTACAAAAAACTCATCAGGAATTATCCCAAAATCTTGAAAAAGCGCAAGAATTAAAAGAAAATTCCTTGTCTATTAAAAAAGAGTACGAAGAAAACTTAAATCAGGTTAAAAAAGACAAGAAAAAGACACTAAAAAACATAAAAATAAAATTTGATTCGGAAATTATGAGTGCAAGAGCGGAAATTAAGCGGATTTTAGACGAACTTCGGCAGGAAAAATCCGAAAAAATTGCACGCAGAGCATACTCCCGTCTTGCAAAACTTGAACAAAATTTCAGAAATGATGTTGATAATGCATCCGATAAAGAGCAATATATTGAAATTGACTGGGATAAGGTAGTTGTAGGTGATGTTGTAATGCTCAAAAATCTTCATCAAAAAGTCAAAGTTATTACTCTGCCTGACAAGAACAAAAGATTAACCGTCGATATGGGCAATATGACAATGAAAGTCAAAACAGATGAACTCGCAGTCCTTGACGAAAATTACAAAGAAACAAAGAAAAATATAATACCCGGAACATCATTTAAAAAGTTTGAACTCCGCAAATATGCAATGAGTCAGGAACTTGACCTTAGAGGTTACAGAGTTGAAGAAGCCTTAGACGAAGTTGAAAATTATCTTGATAAGGCAAGTCTTGCAAACCTTTCACCTGTTTACATAATCCACGGGCACGGAACAGGCGCACTAAAACAAGCCGTAAGGGATTTTCTTAAAACATCCCCTTACGTTGCCAAATTCAGACCCGGTGAAGATTCAGAAGGCGGAGACGGTGTGAGCGTAGTTGAGATAAAGTAAATAGTGTTTTTAAGTGAATAGTGAGTAGTGAGTTGTGAATAGACCTTTACGGGGTTAATGGTTGTAAAATGTGCTTTAGCACCGATAACGACCATTCACGATTCACCATTCACCATTCACTATTAAGTTTGTAGACCTTTACAGGGTTTAGTGGTTGTAAAATGTACAAAGCACCGATAACGACTATTCACTATTCACGATTCACCATTCACTATTAAGTTTGTAGACCTTTACAGGGTTTAATGGTTGTAAAATGTACAAAGCACCGATAACGACTATTCACGATTCACCATTCACTATTCACTTAATTTACCAGCCCTCACGGGTTGAAATTTCTTTGCCGTCGCCGTTATACATTTTATCTTTGTACCAAACACCGATAAAATCACCCTGAGTATTATACATATATTGAATATCGTGAGATACAAAGTAAATTGCACTTTTCAGATTTCCTTTTCTGTCGTACTGCATTGAATAATACGGATAATCAGGATAATTATCAGAAGTTATATCAACATAATACAATTTTCCGTACGGATTATAATAAAGCGCATGGTGAATATCGTTGTTATACATAATTGCATAAATTACGAGAGTATCGTTTTTGTAGTAAAACGGGTTATATTTTGCATCTTCATCTTCGGTTACACCATTATTTGCGAGCATATAATGATGTTTAAAATTCGTATCTTTTTTGTATTTAGAAAGTTCTTTTTTAAATTCTTCTTTTGACAAGTTTATCTTTGAATTTTCTCCAAAAATAATTTCCCTGTATTCATTAATCCTTTTTGCCTTATCGTCAGATTGGATTTCAAACCAATCAAAAGCAACTTCTACCGCAGGTTTTTGCTCATTATTCATTTCTGTTTCCGCAACCGGCGGTTTTTCTTCCACAAAAATTTCTTCAAAACCGAATGATGTACCTGCAAATGCAAATATCAAAAATAATGATGCCAAAATCTTTTTCATACGCTTAACTCCTATAACTGATTATTTAATGCCTTATACGCTATTCTTAACTTCATTGAAAGTAAATTATCCCCGTTTTCAAACAGATTACTTTCATCAACAGAATAATTTAAAGGTTTTATTATTCCGTCAATTGCAAAACCTGAAAATTTATTGTTCTCATCCCTTTGCGCTCTTGTTGATATTGCATAAATAAAACAAGCCATATCTTGCTTATCAATCAAACCATCTCCGCCGGAAAGTTCGCCATGGGCAGATAGTTTGTCAAATGCAACCTTTATCATGACTTTAACTTTATTTATATATTCAGGCTTATTTTCGATATCATAATGCCCAAAACGATATTTGAACAAATATTTTTCATAATCTTCATAAGTCAGTTTGCCCGTCGTATTACCGACTTGTCTTGCAATATACAATAAATAAGACTGTGCAAGTTCATTGACATTATCTTTAAAAGTTTTGTCAAGTTTTTTCAAATCTTCAGATGTTTTATCAGGTTTTGCCGCAAGTTCGCGCCATTTTTTTGAAACAATATCAAATTCTTCACCTTTGGGGTTGGTTATTCCGGACTGAGTAACCATACCGTTTATTATTTGGGCAAAAGCCTCTCCGAGCTCGGCATTACCGTTTGGCAATTCCGCTAAAATAGAAGTTCTTGAGCCCCCAAAGTTTTGCATAAATAACTATCCTATGTCCCAACGCCCGCAGGTTCCACCCCAGCGCGCGATGATGTTACCTTTTACATCTTTTATTTTATCAACATGCTGAACTTCGTCAACCCCTTCAACAATCGTAATAACTTCACAGTTATTTGAACAGCCGTTGCAGGTACAAGTGATAGATGAGAAATGCATATCAGCAACATCCCATCCTTTGAATTTGGTTTGATTTTGGGTGTACTGATGATCCTCCATAGCAAGCATAGCCGCACCAATTGCCCCCATTGTCTGATGGTGTTCCGGAACAACAACTTTAGCATTAAGTGCTTCTTCAAATGCTTTTACCATGCCTGTATTACTTGCAACACCACCTTGGAAAGAGAATACAGGTAACAATTCTTTACCCAAAGCCAAATTACTCAAATAATTTCTTACAAGTGCCTGACAAAGCCCATATAATAAATCTTCAACCGGATACCCGAGTTGCTGTTTATGAATCAGGTCACTTTCTGCAAAAACTCCGCATCTGCCGGCTATTCTTGCAGGATTAGACGATTTTAGCGCAGTCGCACCAAATTCTTCTATCGGAACACCAAGTCTTTGCGCCTGGTGGTCTAAAAACGAACCGGTACCTGCCGCGCAAACAGTATTCATAGCAAAATCAGTTACAATACCGTCACGTATTATAATGATTTTACTGTCCTGACCGCCGATTTCCAAAATCGTCTGAACTCCCGGAACAGTAACACTTGCCGCAACGGCATGCGCAGTAATTTCATTTTTTACAACATCAGCACCGACTAAAGAACCTGCCAAAGCACGACCCGAACCTGTCGTACCAACACCCATGACTTCATAATCAGTTATACGCTTTTCATATAACTGACGCATGCCGTTTTGAACCGCAGCAACAGGTGTTCCCGCAGTTTTTAGCATTACACTGTCAACATATTTGCCTGTTTCATCAATAACAGCCAACTTTGTTGTAACAGAACCTACATCTATCCCTAAATATACTGTTAAACTCATTTTCTCTTTTCCTTGTGTTGTCATTTAAAATGATAATTCACGGATTTTTCGCTTTAAAAATAACAATAAAAAGCAAAAAATCTTTATAACAGTATTATGATAGCATGAAATATTTTCTGCAACAACAGTAACTATTTAGAACATTGCATCGTTCTTGTTCATTTCACCTATATAATATATTCTGTTTGATTTTGCAGCATCTTCAAACATCTGCATAACAACTTTTTCGACATTCTCAAGTTTAAAATTTGACATTAAAACCTCAAGTCTTAAATCCATCTCGTTTTTTAATGCAACTTCCATATTTTCATCCTCTATGTAAATGTATATTTATACAATTTTTAATCCCGATATTTTTTGAATAATAACATTTTTAAAGAAATATTAATATAAATGAGATTCATGCTATAATAACAAGTATGAAAAAAATATTACTATTTATCATTTTGGCTTTAGTTACAATAAGTTTTTCAAACACACAGGTGCAGGCTTCACTTGTTTCGACGGGAAGCCACAGAAGTGAGCAAAATAAGATATATAAAGCAGAAGCCAAACAAATTAAACAACTTTTTAAGGTCCATGAAGAATTTGCCAACAAACATGACCTCACGGGACTAAAAACACTTTATTCTGATAATTACATTAATAGTGACGGTTTTAACAAAGAACTATATTTCAAATCCGTTGAAGAAACATGGGAACAATGCAAAGATTTGACTTACGGTTCAAAAATCCTTTCAATTGAAATTAACGGGAATAATGCATCAGTAAGTATGGAAGAAAACGCTGTAGGAACAGTATATGACAAGTATGATTCACTTTCTGTTACGGGCGAAATTCATGCAAAATCAACAAGCATATATCATCTTGTAAAACTAAACGGTAAATGGCTGATTTCGGGAGAAACAATGTTATCTGACGAATCTGCACTTTTATACGGAGATGCAAGATTTATGAATATTGAACTTGTTGCACCTGCACAAGTATCTTCCGGCGAAACATACACCGTAACGGTTACGGCAGATGCCGATGAAAATACTGTAATAGTCGGTTCAATTGAGCATGACCCTGTTATTTATCCATCAGGAGTACCAAACGGACCGTTAAGAACCATGCCAAAAACACATATTCTTGAAAGATTTATCAAAGCCAATACGGACAACATTAACGAATATGCCGTTACTTCTCTTGCGATATCAAAAGCGGTTGCCAACAAAATAAACGGGACCAAGGTTTACATGGCAGGAGTTGCATGCCTTATGAAAAGAATTAATGTTGTACCTAAAAACAATTTTGCAAAATTAGAGGATAAAAAATAATGAAAGAATCAGTCGGGAAATACCTTTTTTTAATAGGAAGTTTTATATTTTGGATATTTTTGGCTCTGTTTTCTTCAAAACTGATTGTAGATAATGTAACATCCGGACACCACTATTCAAATGCAGTTTTTAGTTTGACATATCTGAAAAACAGCGGTGCGGCATTCAGTTTGTTGGAAAACGCAAGAGAATTTCTTATAATTATTGCTATTGTAGCAACGACTTTGTTATGGGGCTATGTTCACCATAACAAAAGTATTCACATGATTTCCGTTTCGTTTATCGGACTTTTGACCGCAGGAATTATGGCAAATTGCCATGAGAGAATAGTTCTCGGTTATGTCAGAGATTATATACATCTGAATTTTATCAATTTCCCCGTATTCAATGTTGCAGATGTTTTTATAACTATCGGCGTAATTGCCCTAATCGGAATGTTGCTGATTTATAAAAGATAAATGGTGCAATTTTGGAAACAAGTATGATATTATTTTAATATGTTACTAATAATTGATGAAAATTCAGCAGATACAAGGCTTGATATATTTTTATCCCAACTTTATGACGGGATTTCGCGCTCAAAAATTCAGTCTGCGATTAAAGACGGCAGAGTTACAATAAACGGAGAGAACAAAAAGCCGTCTTACACATTAAAAATTGATGACAGAGTGGAGTTTGAAAACCTTACGCCTGAAAAAATTATCGAACTTGAAGCGCAGGATATACCTTTGGAAGTTGTTTGGGAAGATGAAAATATGGCGGTAATAAATAAGCCTTCAGGTATGCTTACCCACCCGACATTTATTGAAACAACGGATACTTTGGTTAATGCACTTTTATATAAATACGGTGATAACCTGTCAGATACCAACGGAGAATTTCGCAGAGGAATTGTTCATCGTTTAGACCGCAACACATCGGGACTTTTGATGGTAGCAAAGAATAACAAAACGCACGAATATCTTGCAAATATGATAAAAGACCATAATCTTACAAAAAAATATCATGCCGTTTTAAAAGGTTTTTACCCGAATGAAAATGATATAATATCCGAACCCATAGGCAGAAACAATGTTAATCCGAAAAAAATGGCAGTTCGCCCCGATGGTCGTCCGAGCCTTACAAAACTAAAGGTATTGGAACATTTCGGAAACGAAGCAACTTATGTTGAACTTGAACTTGTTACAGGCAGAACTCATCAAATAAGAGTTCACACAAGTTATAAAAACCATCCTGTATATAATGACACACTATACGGTGCGGGAGAAGGAAAGGTCAAAACACAAGAGCAGGTTTTGCAGTCGTTTTATCTGAAATTTGCAAAACCGTTTTCATCAGAGATAATTGAATTAGAAATAGAACCCGATGAAAAACTTTCTAAGGTTTTAAAATATTTCAGAAACAGGAGAGCATAAAACATGAAAAAATTATTCTTTTTCTTAAGTATAGTAGTATTATGTACCGTTACATATATTATATTGGTTAATAACGGCGATGAGTGCATGATGCGTCTGCATCTTTTAAAAACATCTACTTATACTGCAGGACTTGTAACAGGAGTACAAATATCTGTTTATACCGTAATTATTTTATGTGCAGGTTTATTCAGCGGTGCAGGAATAGTTTCACTATTTTTAGGGGTTCAGGAAGATAAAGTTAAAGCATATAAAAGAGAACTGGAAAAAACAGCCATTTCTTCAGATTCTAACGCATCAAAAGTTGACGTTTTGGAAGCAAAAATTAAAACATTAGAAAAAGCATTTACATCTGTTGTTGACGAAAGAACAAAATTGGAAGTTCAGATAAAAGAACTCAATGCAGAAATTGATAATCTCAATAAAAAATAAAAAGTAATTAATTTCGAACTTGTCGGGCATAAAGTTTAGCCGACTTTTTTATGTCATTAAAATTATTAAATAATAATTAAGTCTAAGGTTTTAGAATTATTTTTGTTTTATAATAATGACAGTTATTAAGGTGAAGAAAGGGACAACACAATGTGGGATTATTCCGAAAAAGTTATGGATCATTACCGCAATCCGAGAAATGTCGGAACTATTGAAGATGCAGATGCAGTCGGAACTGCAGGTTCACTTGTTTGCGGAGACCAATTGAAAATATATTTAAAAATAAAAGATAATATAGTTACAGATGCCAAATTCCAAACCTTTGGATGCGGAAGTGCGGTTGCAAGTTCAAGTATTTTGACGGAAATGATTATCGGCAAATCAATAGATGAAGTTAAAAAGATTACCAATAAAGACATTGCAGACCAACTTGACGGTTTACCGCCGGAAAAAATGCACTGTTCTGTTATGGGTTATGAAGCATTGGAAGATGCGTTCAAAAACTACGAAAAAGACGGTTATGTATCATTAGACGATGTTAAAACCGAAACAAAAGAAAAAATGGTTTGTACTTGTTTTCAGGTAACTGATAAAGTTATCCTTGATGCGATTAAAACAAACGGTCTTAAGACCGTTGAAGAAGTTACAAATTACACCAAAGCAGGTGGTGCCTGCGGAAGGTGCAAAGGCGAAATTCAAAAAATTATTGACAACTATTACAACGGAAGTACACCAGAAGTTAAAGAAGAAAAATTAACCCCAACACAGTGGATTTTGAAAATAAACTCTGTAATTGAAAACCAAATATCGCCGGAACTTAACAAAGACGGCGGGGATATTGAACTTGTTGATATAAAAGATAAAGATATTTATGTCAAACTTAAAGGTATGTGTTCAGGGTGCAAAAATTCAACAATGACCCTGAAGGCTTTTGTTGAAACAACATTGAAACATGCACTTGGCGAAGACATTAATGTTATCGAGGTAAAATAATGAATAAACTTATATATTTAGACAATAACGCAACAACAAAGGTTGATGAAAAAGTTCTTGAAGAAATGATGCCGTATTTCAAAGAAGAATACGCAAATCCCTCAAGTATGTACGATTTCAGCAAAAAATCCTCTCATGCCATTCGAGAGGCAAGAGGAAAACTGAAAGATTTTTTGGGCGCAGAAAACGAAAAAGAGATTATTTTCACTTCTTGCGGAAGTGAAAGTGCAAATACTGCTATCAGAGGTTATCTTGCAAATACCAGGAAAAAGCACATTATAACGACTAAAATTGAACACCCGTGTGTTTTAAATGTCTATAAATACCTTGAAAAACAAGGCTATAAAGTTGATTATATCGGAGTAAATTCAAACGGGGAACTTAATACAGACGAATTATCGCACCTTATAAATGACGATACCGCACTTGTTTCAGTGATGTGGGCAAATAATGAAACAGGTGTTTTGAATCCGATAAAAGAGATTTCAGAAATTATAAAATCAAAAAATCCTGAAACAAAATTCTTTGTTGACGGGGTTCAGGCAGCAGGCAAAGTTCCGATAAATGTAGCGGATTGCGGGGTTGATATGCTTGGAATTTCAGGTCATAAATTGCATGCCCCAAAAGGAATCGGTGCTCTGTATGTAAATTCTAAAACAATGATTTCACCATTGATTATCGGCGGACATCAGGAAAAGGGTAAACGTGCAGGAACGGAAAACGTCTCGTATATTGTAGGTTTGGGTAAGGCTGCCGAACTTGCATCTGATAATCTGAATTATGAAATGACAGAGGTTGCAAGATTACGTGACAAATTAGAAAAAGGAATTTTGCATAATATTTATAACGCAAGAGTAAATACCGGTCTTGCAAAACGGGTACCAAACACCACAAATATCGGATTTGAATACATTGAAGGCGAACTTATTTTACTTCACTTATCAGATTTGGGCATTTGTGCTTCATCAGGTTCAGCATGCACATCGGGTTCACTTGAACCAAGCCACGTTTTAAGAGCGATGAATGTTCCGTTTACTGCTATTCATGGTAGTATAAGGTGGAGTTTGAGCCGTTTTACAACCGAGGATGAAATAGACTATGTAATAGAAAAATTGCCAAAAGTTATTGATGATATAACAAAAATTTCACCCTATCAGGCTGAACTAAAGGCATTAAAAGAATTAAAAATTAGTAAATAAGTAAAAATTCAACACTTTTGTCATAGGACAAAAGTGTTATTTTTTGAAATTCAAAAATGCCATAACCATAGAATTAATTTACTTCTCTAAAGATTTTATTCTGCTTTAGAGGAGAAATTATTATGAAAAAATTTGTCATTGTTCTAACTCTTATATTAATATCAAACTGCGCATTTGCATCAAATTCGACTATTGATAAAATTGAAAAATCTTTATACGGATTTACATTTTCAAACGAAAATGATACCTCAAGATTAAACAGAATAGAGCAAAAAGTTTACGGTAAAACGCAGACAGGCAAAACAGATTCAAGAATTGCCAAATTATCAAAAGATCTGAACGCAAATGAAATGGGAAAAGAAATTGAACCCAAAGAAGATACTTTTATGGAAGAAAGTGATTACATTACTTATGAAAAAGAACCACCAAGTGCAGCAACAATGGATTATCCGGCGATAGACGAACTTGAAAAGCAGGTGTTCAAAAAAGTTTCAAAAGGTCAGAACATAAAAACAAGACTTTCAAATTTAGAGCAAAAAACTTTTAATAAAACTTATGATAAAGACGACCTTTCAACCCGTGTTGACCGGTTAAAAGCCCAATTAAGACCGCAAAGTTTCGCATCAAACGGTATGCACCAGCAGGAAAACGGATTTTATACTTCGCCTGCCGACAGACTTGCGCAGGATTATCATTTAGACAGTTATGATCCGTATGATTTTGACTATGACGCTTATAACAGTCGCAATACTTATTCCTCTCCACAACAGACTTATCAAAAACCAAAACCTCTTAATCTTTCAAAAATTGAAAAACAAATTTATCATAAAAAATTCGACAATGAGCCGACTTCAAAGCGTCTTAGTCGTATTGAAAGCAGCGTTTTTGGTACAAGTTTTCCAAACGACAGTGACAGCGAGCGTATAGAAAGGCTTTCAAGTGCAATTCAGGCACAAAAATCTTCTTCTCACTATGACAGCGACAAGTGGAGCAGAAATATGGCTACCGCTTTTCAAATCGGCACACTGATTTTAATGGTTCTTGCATGCATATTATAGAATTAGAAACAGAAAATTAAATAGTATATATTGTCAAAATTAATCATACAAATAATCCATGTTATTTTATTGTAAACAATTTATAATATATTTGTACGACTAAAAAAAAATCATTATAATGCTGATATAGAGGTGTGCCTATGAAAAAGAAATTATTATTGTTCGCAATATTTGCGTTGTCAGTTCAGATACCTGCCCATTGTGCAATTTCTGTTGACAGGACAATGTCCGAAGAATATTTGCGTAACAATGGATATTCAAAGCAAATATATGATACAGTAAATGTTGGCAGAGCCAGAGCATTGGGTGAAGAGTATTACAGCAGTGAAGAAATTAAATTTAAAAGTTCAAAAGCACCTGTCAGATGGTGGAAAAGATTTCATGCATACTTAGACCCTGCCAAAGACGATTATTCATTCTACCACCATGATACATCACCAGAACCGTCATTCTCGGATTTATAAATTTTTATTTGCGTTCATATTTTTGGGAGCATTGGTTTATCCGAGTTTTGGCTTCCCAAATATATATGTCAAGGCGAATGAAGAAAAAAATCTGAGTGTTGATTATTCAAAATTCAATAAAGAAATTACAAAAAATAATGCTGATACGCTTTTTCAAACTGCGCTTACAACAGAAGATAAAGATAAACAGGCTCAATATTTGAAAAATGCAGCAGCGCAGTATTATATTTTGTCAAATTTTGATAAATCTGATTCTTATCCATGCATACAACTTGCAAGAATTTATGATTTGCAAAAAAATGATGCATACGCTAAAGCATATTTTTACAGAGTATTGGGTTTGAATTACAAAGATGCTGAAGCAAATTTTTATTTCGCTGAATTTTATTACACAAGGAAACAATACAAAAAAGCACTTGAATATTACCACAATGCTTTGAACTACGGCAGAAAAGATGATGCCCCGACAATGAAAAAAATCGGACAAATATACGAAAGATTCGGAGATATTCCAAGAGCAAACCAATATTACAAAAAAAGTTTTGAATTAAACCCGCAGGATGCTGAACTTTCAGGGAAAATAAATGAAAATATAATAAAAGAATACGAGAAATCAGGATATTACAAGAGGAGATTACGTAATTAAATGTCACAATCAAAGGTTTTAACCGTTTTATTTGCATTAAGTCTTACATTTGCACCTGTATATGCAGATGAAATGAGTGACTTTTTTTCTCCTGAGGGTAATATTGAATTTTTCAGCGACGAAGAAGAGACGACTCCTGTTTTAGAGGTATTTGAACCGATAAAAATTAATACGGGAGATGTAATCTTTAAACAGGTAACACGAAGATTTGATTTGTTAGATCCCGCATCAAATACAGGATATTACCCCGGAGGCAGAGGACCGAATAAACTTGTAATTTATACCGCAAATTATGGTGAACACACGCAGACAAATGAATTTGGGACTGAAGCCATTGTTGACGGTAATATTGTCACTTCACTTTCCGGAGCCGATAGTATTATTCCAAAAGATGGGATTGTCATAAGCGGACATGGCAGTGCAAAAAATTGGATTACCCAAAATATATCTATCGGATCAAAAGTTTATATTGACACGGTTAGCCAAACTATAACCATTTATACGACTTCAGAAAGTTTTACCTTTGATGCCCGTGCAAAAATAGATGAAGCCGAATCTATTGTAAACTATTACAAACAAAATTTACCGAATTATAATCCTATTAATGCTCTCGAACATATAAAAAATGCCCGTTTATATCTTGAGAAAGCGCAAAGTTCAAAAAATGATTTGCAAACCTTAAAGCAGTACAGCCAAGATGCGATTGAAGAAGGTAATATGGCGATAAAAACAGCACTTCCTTATGTTCCTAATGAACTAAAAGGTGTATGGGTTCGTCCGACAGAAACAAGTGCCGAACAAATTATTGCAACACTTGATAAACTCAAAGACAATGGTTTTAATAATGTATTTTTGGAAACTTATTACCACGGAAAAACTATTTTCCCGAGCAAGACAATGAACAAATACGGATTTACCGTACAAAACGAATTGTTTGAAGGTTTTGACCCGTTGAAAATTTGGGTTGATGAAGCGCACAAAAGAGGGATAAAAGTTCACACTTGGTTTCAATCATTTTATGTAGGGAATAAAAATCCGAATCTCACACCGACAAGTATTCTTGCTCAACATCCGGAATGGGGTAACAAAACAAAAAAATGTGCCGATTGTGACGGACCTACAATGTCTGTATCCGAGCATAACGGATACTTTTTAGACCCTGCAAATGATAATGTTCAGGAATTTTTACTCGAACTGTTATCTGAAATTATACAGGATTACAAACCTGACGGAATAAATCTTGATTATATCAGATACCCTAATTCTAATCCCCGTAATGATATGTGCGCGTGGGGGTTTAGTGAATATGCACGCAATAAATTTCAATCAATTTACGGCAAAGACCCTGTCGAATTAACAATTTCCGATGCAATGTGGTACGATTGGAATGCTTTCAGGCGAAATATAATAACCGATTTTGTCCGAAAAGCAGGCAAACTTGGGAAAGAAAATAATACTTATGTGAGTACGGTAATTTTCCCTGATATTGCATCGGCTCTCGCAACAAAGCAACAAGATTGGAGAAGTTGGTCATCAAACGGTTATATCGATGGTTTTACTCCATTGTTTTTAACTTATGATTCTAAAATGCTTGCATCAATGATGAATGATGTAATGAATATAAAAGCACCTCAAACCGAACTTTATGCAGGTCTGTTTGTTACATTTATGGGAGGTTCAAGCGAAGATTTAATCCGACAAATATTTGAAGCAAGAAAAATGAATGTAAATGGGATAATCCTTTTCGATTATGCTCATACTACTCCTGTTTACACTTCTACTCTTATGGCAAGTGCTTTTGACCCTGCAAGTAATGGCACAAAAATTAAACTGACGCAAAAAAAAAAGAACGAAAAGAAGAAAAAAAACAACAGAATCAGCAACAACAAGAATTCGTCATCAGATACAAAAACAATCCGCAAGTCCAAAACTACCAAAGACAAAACGGCCAAAACAAGAACACGCAAAAGCAAACCCCCAAAACAGTCGTAACAACAACATCTAAAGGGAATTGGGTATTCTCCGCAAAATAACAGATTAAACAAATGACTTTGTTCTTACAAATTTGAGTTCATAACCCAAAATTTGTCCGATTAATTTGGCTTCTTCGTATTTTAGTGTCCCTCTCGATAATTTTTGAGAAATATTAGAACGAGAATAATTTTTATTTGTTAGTTGTGATAATTCTTTAGCCAAAGAGGTAATTGTAAAATCATTTTCCGTAAGTAATAATTTTATATCTTTTCTAACGCTCATATCAATCTCCAATAACATATTGGCATATATTGACAGATTTGATAATAGTCGTTATTATAAAGGAACATTATATACAATATAATTACGAATAATGATACAAAATTACACAAAAGGAGGAAAAAGATGAGATATAAACCAACAATTCTTATTGATTTAGACGGGGTTTTGAATGAATATAAAGGGGTTTATGATGAAAATTTTATACCTGATATAAAGCAGGGAGCCGAAGATTTTTTAAAAAAACTTGTTTCCGATTATAAATTATATTTATTTACTACAAGAAATATTCAATCTGCAAAAGAATGGCTTATTAATAATAATATAGAGGAATATTTTGAAGATGTTACAAACACCAAACTCCCGTCATACTTGATAGTTGATGACAGAGGATTACGTTTTGACGGTTCGTTTGAAAAGGTTTTAGATGAGATTAAAAATTTTAGAGTTTGGTATAAAATAAATAAATAAAAAGCCGAAAATAAATTTTCGGCTTTAGTAAGTAAAAATATGATTAAGAATATATTATAATTGACTTCCGACTGCTTTATACAAAGTTATGTAATCTACAAGGCAGTTTATTTTTTGGTCTGCAACAAGTTTGTCAGTTGAAAGTACATTTTCTCTTAATTGTGTTAAATCAAGTTTAGAAATAATGCCTTGTTCATATTTTGAACTGCTCAAACCAAAATCTTTTCTTTCTAATTCTGACTGGAGTTTTGTGTCTTCATATTTTTTATCGTCGTGTGCGATGGTTGTCAGAGAATCATTGATTTCCTGAATCGCAGTCAGATTTGTCTGATAATAATTATTCAAAAGCCTTTGATAAGTTGCTTTTTTAAGTCTTAAATTGGCAATTCTTTTCCCCCCTGTGAATAGTGGTAAATTTATTGCCCCTGCAAGAGCGGCAAGCGCACCTTTTGTAGTAAAAATACTGCCAAAATCACTGTTCATAAACAGTGCAACACCTGTTAAATTAATAGTCGGCAAAAATTCTTTTTTCGCAACTCTGACATCAATTCCCGCTTTTTCAATCATTTTTTCCGCAGTAATATAGTCAGGTCTTTGAACAATAACTTCTGTTGAAATTTCTTTTGGAATAACCCCGCTGAAATTCAGATTATCATAGGAAATTCTTTCAATTTCTGCTGATTTTTCAGGACTTTCGCCAATTACAACACACAACTTATTTAGCAAAATGTTTCTTTGCTTTTTGTATTCTGTTAAAGATGTCTGACCTGCAATATATGCTTTGTTTGCTTTTACTGTATCGGATGTTGATGTCAAACCCTCTTTATTTCTTAATAGCATCAAATCATAAATAACTTTTCTGTCAGCAACTATTTGCTCTTGAAGTTCTATCATTTTATCAAGTTTTACGATATTAAGATAGGTTGCTCCGACTGCGGATGCTATCGTAATATATGCGGTTCTTTCATCTTGAAGTGCTTTTTCGTAATCTTTTTTAGCCATTTTGGTCTTGTCGTGATTTTTTAAGAAAATATCTGCTTCGTAATTTACAAGTGCCGGAACGGCAAAACTTGAATTGGTATTGGTAAATCCCGGTTGTTTTACAAGTGCAGGTGCAAATCCTATGCCTGCCATCGGAAGTTCATTCCCGAAATTAATTTTCACTACCTGATAGTATTCATCAACCGCAATAGTTGCCATTTTTAAAGAGTAGTTCTTTTTAATTGCTTTATCAATATAACTTTTGAGAATGTCGTCATTAAAATTTGACCACCATTCGTAGTTTATATAATCATATTTAAACTGTTCGCTTTTCTTTCTCATTTTCTGCGTTTTTGAAATTGAAACCTTTTGAGGTTCAGAGGTCTTTTTAACGCTTTTTGCCATACAAACAGCAGGGGTAATATCGGACATAACAAATCCTGCTACAAGTAGTGTAATAAGTATCTTTTTCAATGTTTTATTCCTTCTTTAAAATATTTGCTTGCAAATTTTATGACAATATGATAGCATATTACTGTTGTAAATGCAACACATTATTTTTGTAACACAACCAAGAAATATAATATGCAGGAAGAAAAACACTATATAAATTCAATATATTATCAGTTTGAACTTACGGCAAAATATTGCAAGTATCTTGCATCTCAGTTGTTAAAAAAATTTGAATGTATTCTTTCGCTTGAGGAAGTTGTTACTTTAGATACAATTGCTACTAATGGTGAAATGTGTCAGAGGGATTTGGCAAAAATTATATTAAAAGACCGTCCTTCAACAGGCAGAATACTCAATTCTCTTGAGCAAAAAGGTTATATTGAAAGAGTTGCAGGGACAAAGAATAACAGGCTTGTAAGAAAAATAATTTTGACAGAGGATGGCAAAATTATTTTATCTGACATAACATTAAAAATAAAAGAGTATCTTCAAAATATTCCCCGTGCATTTTCTGCTGAAAAAATTGAAGATATGAAGTCACTGATGCAGGGGTTTAGAGAAATTTTAAAAAATGAAGTAGAACTAAATATATAAAATATAAGAGGTATAAAACATGGAAGAACAAAATCAGGAACAACAGACTATCAATACAGAACAGGAACAACCTCCTAAAAAAGGAATTAAAAGAAAAATTGCCGCTGTAATGATAACTGTGTTATTAATTTGTGCGGGAATTTATGTTATCAACGAAATGAAATATGAATCTACTGATGATGCTTATGTAGAAAATATTTCCGTAAATGTTGCTCCGAGAGTTTCAGGGCAAATTGAAAATGTTTATATTCAGGATAACCAATATGTCAATGCCGGTGAACTTATCGCAACTATTGACAGTGCGGATTATCAGGTAAAATTAGATCAGGCAAATGCTAATTATGAAAGAATCAAATATGATCAGGCAAATGCCAAAGCAAATCTTGTTGCTTCCGAATCTAATATAGAACTTGCACAAAAGGATTTGGAAAGATACAGAAACCTTTATGAACAGGGTGCAGTATCAAAACAAACTCTTGATATGGCAGAAGTTAAATATAACAATGCAAAAGCAGGTTTAACTCAGGCTCAACAGTCAATTTTAACACAGGAAAGCAACAAAACCGTTGCAGATGCGAATTTGGCTAATGCAAAATCTGCGAAAGAAAAAGCAGAACTTGACCTTTCTTATACGAGAATTTATGCCCCTCAATCGGGTACTGTTTCTTCAAGAAGGGTTGAAAAAGGTATGTATGTAAATGTTGGGACTCCACTGTTTACTCTTGTACCTGAAGAAGTCTGGGTAGTAGCAAACTTTAAAGAAAATCAGTTAAGAAACATGAAACCGGGACAACCTGTTGATATTAAAATTGATACTTATCCAAACCATGTATTTAAAGGTAAAATTGACAGTATTCAGAGAGCATCAGGCGCAAAATCAAGCCTTTTCCCTCCTGAAAACGCAGTTGGTTCATTTGTAAAAATCGTACAAAGAATCCCTGTAAAAATCGTATTTACAGAAAAAATTGATAAAGAAAAATATAATATTGTACCGGGTATGTCTGTTGTACCAAAAGTCAGAGTAAAATAAAAGGTAAACAATGTCCGCACAATCAACACAAATAGAAGAAGATGAAAATAAATATCTGCCTGAGAATCCCTGGCTTGCTTGTCTGCCGGTATTACTTGCCGTTTTTGTGTATGTTATGGACGGTACAATTGCAAATGTTGCTCTGCCCCACATGGCAGGCAGTTTTTCTGCCACAAGAGATGAAAGTATCTGGATTTTGACAAGTTACTTAATTGCTTCAGGTATAGTAATTCCGTCTGTAGGATATTTTAGTAAACTGTTTGGACGTAAAAATTTCTATGTAATAAGTATATTACTTTTTGCCTTTGCATCTTTATTATGCGGGATGGCAAAATCTCTCGGGCAGATGGTAATATTCAGAATTTTGCAAGGTGCCGGCGGGGGCGGAATTGTTCCTCTGTCACAGGCTATAATGATGGAAAGTTTCCCTAAAGAAAAAAGAGGAACGGCGATGGCAATATTCGGTATGGGGGTTATTATTGCTCCTATTATCGGACCTGTCTTAGGCGGTTGGATTACTGACAACTGGACTTGGCCATGGATATTTTTTATAAATGTTCCGTTAGGATGTATTGCAGCGGTTATGGCAAAGAATTTGCTTTTCAATCCGCCTTATGCAAGACGTGTTAAAGGTGTAAAATTAGACGGTATAGGCTTTTTCTTCTTATTCTTATGGTTGCTTTGCTTACAGGTATTTTTTGATAAAGGTAACAATGCTGACTGGTTCAACGCAACATGGATAAGATGGATTTTTTCTATATCTTGTATTTCTGCGGTTTGCTTTTTTGTTTCGCAGGCAAAAAGAAAAGACTCTCTCATTGATTTGAGTGTATTTAAAAATAAAGAATTTGTTATCGGGACTTTTATTCAGGTTGTTATGCAATCTGTTTTATATGCTTCAATTGCAATTCTACCGCAATTTTTGCAAAGTATGATGGGTTATACCGCATATTTAAGCGGTTTATCCATGATGCCCCGAGGAATCGGGAGTTTAAGTGCAACTATTATTTGTGCTTTTATTGCAGACAGGGTAGATAAAAGAAAACTTGTTATTGTCGGTTTGGCATGTATTGGTACCGCAAGTTTAATGTTCGGATTTTTGAATTTGCAAATTGCCCAAATGAATATTATGATACCAAACTGCCTGATGGGTTTTGGCTTAGGAATGTCAATGGTTCCTATTATCAATTTGTCTCTTGAAACTCTGTCTAATGAACAAATGACCAATGCATCGGGAATACAAAACCTGTTCAAAAATATTGGTGGTGCTATAGGAACATCACTTGTTGCAACATTTTTGACAAGATTTGCACAAGTGCATCAATATATGATGGTAGGTAAATTAAGCGAACTTAATCCTATATTTGTTCAAAAAGTTCAAATGACTGCCGCTGCTATATCACAATATACAAGTATTGATATGGCAAAATATATGGCAATGTACTCTCAATACGGAACACTTATTAAGCAATCAACCTTATGGGCATTTATGGATTCGTTAAGAATCTTTGGGGTTGCATGCTTTGTTCTTATTCCTTTATTGTTCTTATTTAAAAAGAGTAAGAGCAGAGGATAGAAATTCGTAATTAAAGAGGACAATACTGCCCAAAATTGCCACAATTATATTACTTTGATTATGATTATAGCATTTTGAACATGTGCTTGCAATAAAAAGCGAGAATTTTGTCATTCTGAAAGACAGCTTTGCCGTCACCCTGAACTTGTTTCAGGGTCTCACCCCGATTATATAATATGGTAATTTTAACGGAGTGATTCAGAATCTTAAAATTCTCGCTTTTAAATTAAGGTGGCAATTACTTGCCGACATTCAATATTTATACCTTAGCGGCTTTTTTACATTCGATTACCGCCTGAGCAGCAGCAAGTCTTGCTTGCGGAACTCTGTATGGAGAGCATGAAACATAGTTCAAACCGATTTTGTGAGCGTATTTTACAGAATCAGGATCGCCACCATGTTCACCACAGATACCGCCAACAAGTGAAGAATTAACTTCTCTGCCTTCATTGATTGACATTTCAATAAGTCTGCCAACACCGTTGAAGTCTAAAGTTACAAACGGGTTCCAAGGTAAAATCTTTTGTTCTACATAGTTTTTAAGGAATTTACCTTCTGCATCATCTCTTGAGTAACCAAATGTCATTTGAGTCAAGTCATTTGTACCGTAAGAGAAGAATTCCGCTTCTGTTGCAACTTCTTTTGCTGTTAACGCTGCACGAGGAATTTCAATCATTGTACCGAATTTGTAGTCTAATTTTATTCCTTTTTCCTGCATAACTTGTTCTGCAACGCTTACTAATGTTGCTTTTGCAGTTTTAAGTTCGTTGATGTGACCAATCA
>JAFUXT010000024.1 GCA_017470815.1 bacterium
ATGGAACATGGACTCATGGAATAATAATCAAGGTCGTGAAATCGCACGAGAAATCCAAAAAGAATATGGAGATAATTTCATGAAATTATCTCAACAACAGCGGGATGATATTATTGCTGTAAAAGTTATAGACAAAATGCGTAACGGGCAACTTATAACTAATCCAAATGATAAAAGAAAATATACAGGAGTTACTGAAAATATTGTTAATGGTGCTAAAAGAATGCAGGAAACTAACTTACCATTCACTCCCACAAGAGGAGTCGGCGGGGTGGACAATAATGGTAAACCGCTTGGTTTTGCGGCTGACATTGATATTGCTCAACTTGCAAACATATTAGGAATTCAATTACCTGAAGTTCAATCTAAACAGGATTCAGGATTATTTGGTTACACAAATCCTTTAACAGGCAGCAACCATATATACACAAGAGAAGAAGTTAGTTCGATGTCATCAGATGAATTTGCCAAACACGAAAAAGAGATTGATGCACAAACTCGTGCATTTGCTAAACTGCGCCTCGCATTAAACGGCAACGCCTCCAATTAGTAAAAATATTCATTTTTACATAATTGTCGGTCTGGTACTTCGTACCTGCCTCTGCTCGGCTTGGTGGCGGAGTTGTTTATGTAAATTCTTATACCCGTTCTGACGGAACAGAAGTTAAAGGTTACTACCGTTCAAAACCGAAATTTTAAATTCATATCCATTAAATTAATGATGTGAAATTGTTGATTTTAGCCTAAAATAGTGTAAAATGAAAAAACTATTAACATTATAAACAGGGGAATTTCATGTTACAGGAAGCAACAAAAGCACTAAATTCAGCATTTAATAACAGTTTTATCAAGAAAATCAGCCAATATCTGCATGACTGTGTGCGTGAGGAGGTTAAAAGTTCAACTTTTCGAAATCTAAAAGGTGATAAAGATAATAAATGGATTTTCTTAAAAGAAAAAGAAACTTTACTTACAGACGGTCTTGAATATTTAAAACTTGACGGTGCAAACCCAAATTTGACCGAACTTATGATTCAAAGTGAAAACAATTCAAGAGATAAATATTTAATTTACGGTTATATGTTTTTAGTCGGCAGAAACGGAAAATCTAAACGCCGTAATGAATTTTTAACCCCGCTTTTATATGTTCCATGCAAGTTGGAGCGAAACGGTGTAAATATAAACTGTATTCGTCAGGAAGATATTTTGTCATTAAATACCGGAGCGTTGGCATCTTTAATGAAAAAAAGTGACGATGACGATGAAGTGGATTCTTTTTTGGAAGGTATTTTGGATGTTGTTCCTGATTTACCTATTACAAAAGAAAAAATGGATATTTTCTTAACTACACTAAAATCACTTATTCCTGATGTCGAGATTGCTCTTGATAATAGTGAAGATGCAGATGAAGATAATGTTTCAAGGGATGAAACGCCAGATTATTCAAATGTTGAAATAAACGGTGATAATTTAGACGAAATCATTGAAGATGATATTCAGCAGCAAAAACAAAAATATGAGGGTGACCTGAAAAAACTTTGTGTAACCTATCAAAGTGCAATTATTTTGACAAAACGCCCGACAGTTACGGCAGGAGTTTTGCATGAACTTTTGCAAATTGCTGAAAAACCAAGCGGAGTTTATCGTGAAACCACTTTGTCGGTCATTAATGATGAATATAATCAGGCGGTTGAAAGAAACACGGTAAAAGACGACAATACTCCTTTTTATCCGATTACTCCTTTATCTTTGAGTGATTCGCAGGAAAGAGTAATTAAAAATATTGAAAACAGCAAATTTATTGCGGTACAAGGACCTCCGGGAACAGGAAAATCTCAGACTATTGTAAACCTTGCCGCACACCTGATAGCAAACGGTAAAACAGTCTTAATTGCTTCCCGTATGGACAAAGCCGTTGATGTTGTTGCTGACCGCTTAAACAGTCTTGGGGCACCGTATCTTGCTTTGAGAGCGGGAAGATTAAATTACCAAAGACAATTAAGTAATCAACTTAAAGATTTGACCAATAATAAAATTAATCTTGATGATGATGTTGAAGACTATATTTTTGCAGATGTAGATGATATGAAAAAACATCTCGATATTATTCGTGAAACCGAACAAAAATGCGAAAATATAATAAAACTTGAGAAAACATGGCACGATTTGAGGGATAAAATCAAAGAAAACTCTGTGACTATAGGTGAATTGCAATATATAAAAAGACCGCTTAAGAAATCCGAAATCGACAATATCAACGATGTAATAAAAACTTTGACCGAAAATATGGAAAAAGCAGGATTTTTTGCAGGTTTAAAGAATATGTCAAGTTTAAGACAACTCAAAAAAATTCTTGATTTAAAAGATTTTGAAGTTGAGAGTGAGAATTTAGACCGCCTGAAAGTCGAACTTGATTTTATTACTCAAAAGTGGCAGTTAAGAAAAATCGAAGCGGATATTCAAAAAATCGGTAATCTTCATGTTATGATGGAGCAAATTCGTCAACTCAAAAGAAAACAAAAATCTTTGGCAATAAATATCCTCAAAAGTTCTCGTCGTGAAGCGTTGAAATCACTTTTAAGAGATGCAAAAAAAGTTCGCAGAATAAAAATTCATGCAAAATCTCTTGTAAGTAACAGAAGAAAAAATTCTGAAAATATACTTGAAACAGAAGATTTCAAGCCGTTATTAGAGGCGTTTCCGTGCTGGTGTGTTACTACTTATGCGGTATCTGACAGTTTGCCTTTAAAACCCGGAATGTTTGATGTTGCAATTATTGATGAGGCTTCGCAGTGCGATATTGCAAGTTGTTTTCCGATTATGTACCGTGCAAAAAAATCGGTTATTGTAGGTGATGATAAACAATTACCGCACCTGTCTTTCCTTGAAAAAGCCAAAGAACAGTCGTTTTTAAGCCAATACGGTATCCCTGATAAGTATCAGTTGATGTGGAGATTCAGAACAAACTCTATGTTTGATTTGGCGGATTATTATTCAATGAATTCTGTTATGCTTGATGAGCATTTCAGAAGCCTTCCGCCTATAATCAATTTTTCTAACCGTGAATTTTATTCTGACAGAATAAGAGTTATGCGCAAGGACAAACTTGATGAAAAAGTTTTGGATTTGGTCAAAGTTCAAGACGGAAAAGTTGATTCTGATGCAACAAGAAACCTGCCTGAAGTCGAAGAACTTGTCAAAGTTTTGCATGAAATTATTGTGGATGACGAAAAAAATAACCCTGATAATCCGACAACAATCGGAATAATTTCACCTTTCAGAGCGCAAGTTGAACAACTGAAAATTTCTGTTCCGAAAGTTTTATCTGATTATATGATTAAAAAACACCAAATTGAAATTGGTACAGCACATACCTTCCAAGGTGATGAAAGAGATATAATGCTTATTTCATGGGGCTTTGCAAACAATTCTCATCCGCAAAGTATTACATTTATCCAGAAACCGAATTTGTTTAATGTTGCGATTACAAGGGCAAAGAATAAATGTATAAACTTTGTTTCACACGATATTGAAACAATGTCAGAAGGGCATTTCAGAAATTATATTTCATATATCAAAGAGTATTTGGAACGCAAACGCGCGCTTGCAAATGACGAAATAGATGCAAATATTTATAAAAACTCGTTTGAAAAAGAAGTTGCCGATGAAATTCGTAAACTTGACCATCATGTACTTGCAGGGGTTGATATTGCAGGTTTGAGTGCGGATTTGGTTGTGGATGACAAGTTTATACTTGAAATTGACGGTGTTGAAGACAAGCAAAAATCCAATATTTCAAATATGAAAAAGCAATCTATACTTGAACGAAGCGGGTACAAAGTTAAACGCATCACCTTTAGGGAATGGCAATATTCGCCAAAGGCTTGCCTTGACAGAGTCTTGACACTTGATTAATATTAAGCCGTTTTTCTTTGTTTTTGCGGCACACCGACAGTTGCAATAAGTGTTTCAATTACGCGGGGCATCTGACAGATAAACGAATAATGTCCCTGTGAAAGCGAACATTTTTTGCAGTCACAATTAATTTCATAACATTCAAGCGCCTGCTGAGTCCAATTTTGAGTAATAGAATCAGAAATTTCTTCATTTGCAGGCGAATAAAATTCATCCTCCAAGTCTAAATCAAGCCATTGTTCCATAAGATGCCCCTTGTAATTCCTGCCCCAATATAATTATTTACGATATGAATTAGGTTTTTATCCTATATTTGTATGAGATTTTATTACAATATTATTATGAACAAAAAAAGTTTACATAATAATCCCATTAAAACAAACATCTTAAATAAACAATATCATGTGAAAGTGTTTATTTTTTGTTTTGTTTGTCGTAAAATTTGCATATAAAATATTTTTAAGGAGTAGGGTATATGAAATTTATTATAGGAAAAGAAGATTTACTAAACGGCATAAGAATTGTAGAGCGTGCAACATCTCAAAAGGCAGTTCAGCCTGTTTTATACAATATTTTGATTGAAACACTTGAAAATAACAAAATTCGTTTGAGTGCAACTGATTTGGTTTTAACAGTCATAACAACCGTTGATGCACAGGTTCAGGAACAGGGCAAAATTACGCTTCCTGCCAAAAAACTTAATGAAATCGTTTCAAAACTCGGCAATGACCTTGTTACATTTGAAGCCGAAAGCGAAAATACAAATGTATCCATTACTTGCCAAAAATCGAAATTTGATATAATAGGAATCAGCGCAAATGAATTTCCTGCAGATATATTTAATTATGAAATTGATGAATCAAAATGTTTTGATGTTGAATTAAAACCGTTTTTAAAAGGTATCCATCAGGCAGGTTTTGCGGCTGCAAGTTACGAAGTATCAAACCTTTTGTCAGGTATAGTTTGCGATTTCAATAACGGTATATTAGAAATTGCTTCAACTGACGGTAACAGACTTGCAAGAGTGAGAGAAAAAATTACAAGTGATATTTCAGAACAAACTCAACTGATTATTCCGTCAAGAACTTTGAATGAACTTTTGAAAATGAGTTCGTTTATTGAAGAAGATTCAATAAAAATCTGCAAAGATAAATCAACTATTATCTTTAAATCAGAAAAAATTACAACTATTTCAAGACTATTGGAAGGACAATTCCCGAGATATAACCAACTTATCCCGTCAGAAAGTCCAAAACAGGCAGTAGTCAATGTTTCACAACTTATTTCTGCATTAGAAAGAGTTTCTGTAATGGTTAATGACAAAACAAGTATCGTTAAGATGCTTTTTGCGGATAATGAATTAACCTTGAGTGCGGATACTCCTGATGCAGGGAAATCAGAAGATAAAATTGATATTGAATATGATGCGGAAGAACTTTTAATCGCATTCAATTACAGATTTGTACTTGATGCTTTGAGAATAATCGAAAGTGATAATGTCATTATCGGATTAAATGCTCCGTTATCGGCAACCGTATTAAAACCGCAGAGCGAAGATGATTTTATCTGCTTAATTATGCCTGTTCAAATCAGATAATAAGAATTTAAACAATCAGTTATGAAAGAAATTAAACGAAATCATTATGTAGATACGGTAATCTATTCTGTTGATATGATTATCAAAAATCTAAAAGCGGAACTCAAGCACAGAATTGACAAACTCGATTTGGGTATAACCGGAGAGCAGTTTGTTGTGCTTGATACTGTATCTTATTATGAAAATATTTACCCCCAAAAACTTTCTGATATTTTGATGAAAGATAAATCAAACACAACAAGAATGATTCAGATACTTGCTGAAAAGGGTTTACTGATTAAAGAGGCAGGCAAATCAAACAACAGACTTGTTTATATTTTAAAAATTACCGATAAGGGTAAAAAACTTGTGGATGATAATATGCCTAAAATCAAAAAGTATATAACGGAAATTTTTGCAAATATTTCTGATGAAGAAATTGAACTTTTGCATAAAATGAGTAAAAAATTTGAAACCGCACTAACAGATAATATAAAAATTTAGGTTAATTTTATTTGACAAGATTTTGAAAATATGAGATATTAAGAATGTTAGAATATAAGTATATCCTTATAAGAGGACTTTTAATATGGAAATTGAAATAAAAAATATTGGAATAGACGGATTGTATGCTAAAACTTCAGGCAGATTGGATTTGGATTCTGCGGTCGAGTACGGAGTAGCAATTAAAGATGCGCTGACAGATGCATCTGAAGATATAAAAGAATTAATACTTGATTTTTCAGAAATTACTTTTATTTCAAGTTTCGGATTAAAGGTTGTTTTGGAATTGTATAAAGAAATGCAAGCAAAACAGGGCACTTTAAAATTAAAAGATATACCCGAACAACTCAAAAATTCTTTCAAAATGGTTGGATTTGATAAATTTTTAGATTTGGATTAATGTTTAAGACTTTAAAATCAAAAATTATTTTTACTTCGTTTATAATGCTGACACTATTGATGTCTTTATTTGTAATTTTTGCTATCCAATCAAGAAAGAGTACCAAACAACTTATGGTGCAAAATTACGGGTATTCTATTGATGCATTATTTGTTGATGACATTAACGACAACATAATAACATTGGAAGATAACCTTAAAAGTTTGGCATTAATCGGCGGATTGCATTACAGAACCAGCCGTAGCGATGAACTTACAGATGAAGTTGTAATAAGAATTTTCCGTAACTACCCAAACACTTTGGGCGGCGGAATTTGGTTTAAACCTTATATTTTCGGGGATAATAAAAAATATAATTGTTTTTATGCATACCGAAATAAAGATAATAAAGTCGTACTTGACAAAAATTTTGCAAGCGAAGAATATGATTATCCAAATCAACAATGGTACAAGGAAATAATTTCAAAAGTTACCCCAAAACGCAATATTGTCTGGACAAAGCCGTATTATGAAAAAATCGGAAGTACAACCAAGATGGTTACCGCAGGTACAGGTATATATGCAAAAGGAAAACTTGTCGGTATTGCTACTGTGGATTGGGAAATCAGTTCTGTAATAAAAAATATCTCTAAAATGAAACCTTATACCATGACTTTTTCTATGTATAAAAAGGGCAAAAACATAAAAAACAGTTTTGTTTTATTAGGGCATGGAGATGATTATATTATTGCCACAAATGACCCGTATCTTGACGGTAATTCTCTTGTAGGTCACTCATTAAAAGAAGTTCCTTGGTATGCACCGGATTTATACTGGAGAACGTATATTACATATCACGGTAAAAAATATATTCCGTTTTGGAGAAAATTACGTAACGGAATGGTTTTGGTAATATGCCTGCCAAAATCAGAAATGTTTCCAAATGTAAATATTTTTTATTTTCCTTTCACAGCCATAATACTTTTATTAATATTTATGATATTTGCAAGAGTATATTTTGGAATGAATAAATATATTATCAACCCGATAGATAAACTTATTCATATTGCACGTAAAATAAGCAATGGAGAAGATACAAATATCAAAATTGACAAACCTGCCGAATTTGCGCAACTTGCCTCAACTTTTGACACAATGACAAAAAATTTAAAAACTATTACAAAAGAAAAAGAACATATAAATTCCGAACTTAATATCGCAAAATCCATTCAGGCATCAAGTTTGCCTGATGTATTCCCGCCATTTCCTGACAGAGATGAATTTGATATTTATGCGTTTATGGAACCTGCTAAAGAGGTTGGCGGTGATTTTTACGATTTTTATTTTATAGACGAAAATCGCTTTATGTTTTTAATTGCTGACGTTTCAGGCAAAGGTGTACCTGCAGCATTATTTATGATGACAGTTAAAACACTTATTAACAACCTCTCCCAAGTCGGTTATGAACCACAGGAATTGATAAAAGTAATTAATAACAAGGTTTGCCAAAGTAACAAACAGGGATTTTTTGTTACGATGTTTGCCGGCATAGTTGATGTTGAAACAGGCGACATTACTTATATAAATTGCGGTCACAATGCACCGTTAATTAAATCAGGCACAGGTGAATACAAATATTTGGAATGTGATTCAAATATTGTACTCGGTGCATTTGAAGATTTTGATTTCAAAATTGTTCAGTCAAAACTTGAAGTTGGCGATACAATTTGCTTATATACTGACGGGATGACGGAAGCAACAAACCAAAATAATGAAATGTACGGCGAAGAAAGGTTGCTTGAAAAAATCAATAAATTTGATAATGATGATATTTATACAATGGCATCTGATATGAAAAATGATGTTATTAAATACAGCGAAAAAATTGAACGCAGTGATGATATTACCCTTGTGATTTTCAAATACAAAAATAAACATAATAATATGCGCAAAACTATTTATAAAGCACCTGCTTCACAGGAAAACTACAAGGATTTTTACAAATGGCTTCATAATATTTGTGACCAGTGGCAAATTAATGATGAACTGAAAAACAAACTTGATATGTGCGGAGAAGAAATATATGCAAATATAGCATTTTATGCTTACCCACAAACAGAAGGCGATATTCGTGTTGCAGTTTTAAAAGACGAAACACAAGTTACATTGAAATTTGCAGATGACGGTATTCCATACAATCCGTTAGAAAAACCTGACCCTGACATTACACTTCCGCCGGAACAAAGACCGCTTGGGGGGTTAGGAATATTTATGGTTAAAGAAATGGCTGATGATATTCATTATGAATACACAAATAATAGTAATATTTTAACTTTAAAATTTAATCTGCAATAATCAATATTTTTATATTATAATAATCTTATTGAGAGAAATTTTGAATTAAGAGGGATATTATTATGAATAAATTAGCATTTATCTTCCCCGGACAAGGGGCTCAGGTTGTCGGTATGGGAAAAGATTTGTATGAACACTACCCTGCAGCAAAAAAAGTTTTCGATACTGCTGACGAAGTGTTAGGCAAAAAAGTTACAAAAATGTGTTTTGAAGGTCCGGAAGATGACCTTAAACAAACAATAAACACTCAGCCTGCAATAGTTACAATGTCTATTGCGGCACTTGAAGCATTCAAATCAAAACTGAATCTTACACCGCATTTTACGGCAGGACACAGTTTAGGTGAATATTGTGCAATGTTTTGTTCAGGTGTTATGAATCTTAAAACAACTCTTTTAGCAATCCAAAAACGCGCAACATTGATGAATAAAGTCAATAAAGGTATGATGGCGGCTGTTTTAAATGCTCCTGAAGGAAGTATTGAAAAAGCATTAAAAGAGGCTTCAAAAGAAGGTTATGTAGATGTTGCAAACTACAATTCACCTGTTCAGGTTGTTTTAACAGGTGACGAAAAAGCAGTAAATAAAGCAGGTGAAATTCTTACCCAAGCAGGTGCAAGAAGATTTGTTCCTCTTGCGGTTTCAGGTGCTTTCCACTCAAAATATTTAAATGAAGCAAGTAAAGAATTTGGGGAATTTGCTAAAGAATTAGATCTATCAAGCGCATCAGTTCCTGTTGTTACAAATGTGGATGCATCAGCAACAATCAGCGCAGAAGATTTCAGAAGTAAAATGCCCCGACAGATTTGTTCATCTGTTCACTGGACTCAAACCATTGAAAATATGGTCAAAAACGGTGTTGATACTTTTGTTGAATTTGGACCGGGGAAAGTACTTGCAGGTTTGAACAAAAAAATTAATCCTGAAGTAAAAACCTATAATGTTTATGATAAAGAATCATTAGAATCAACTGTTTCAGCTCTTGAACACGAACTTGCAAATGTTTAATTTATGAAAAAGATAATAATAAAAATATTTTTTATATTAGTATTTATTATTGGTAACTGCTCTATAGCACAGGAAAATGTTGACAATAATTTAAACCCCGATTTGTTAAATGGGACTCAAAGTCAAGATATAAATACTAAAGAAGAATATTTATTTGTAGATTCCCACATAAAAAAAGAATTAAAAAATTCCATTCAAAATGTTTATGGGCAAGATAATGTCCAAAATATATATGATAATATAATTAAACATGCTCAAACTGCTATTGAAAACAGGCCTCTAAATCTTAAACAACAGGATTTGGAAAGAAATTCCGATTGGTTTAAAGATGAAATTATCTATATGTTTTATGTAAATCAATTTGGGGTTATTCAAAATGATAAAGATAATACTTTTGATAATACAAAAGAAATGCTTGACTATTTGAAAGATTTAGGAGTTACAACTCTTTATTTATTACCTTTTGTAGATAGCCCTATGGAAGATTCCGGATTTGATGTCAAAAATCCACAGGATGTCCGCAGAGATTTAGGCGGCATGGAACAATTTAAAAATTTTATTAAAACAGCCAAAGAAAAGGGTTTTAAAATAAAATCCGATTTAGTTTTAAATCATTTATCCGATAAACATGAATGGTTTCAAAATTTACAAAACGGCGATTTATCCTATTTAGATTATTTCATTTGGCGAGATAAAATGCCTGAGTATCAAAAATATACCGATGAAAAACTTGGCACAATAGTTGAATATACGGAAGATAACGGAACAATTTCAAAACGTCGGTTAATTTTCCCTGAAAATACCGAAACCAATTGGCGTGAAGTAGAAATAAATATAAAAAATGAAAATGGTGAAGACGAAACAAAAACATTTTATCTTTATCATACATTTTACCCGTTTCAACTTGATATAAATTGGGAAAATCCTGAAGTGCTTTATTATATGCTTGATACAATCACAACTTGGTCAAATTTAGGTGTAGATATTTTCAGAATGGATGCTATACCGTATTTATCTAAAGAGGCCGGAACAAATGCCGAAAATCAGCCTAAAACTCATTCGATAATTAACATTTTGAGTAATTATTTGCAATTAACAGCACCATCATCTGTTATTCAGGTTGAAGCATGCCAGCACCCCAAAGATATTATTCCATATTTTGGCAAAACAAGAAATGTAGAAGTTGATATTTTAGAAAACAAAAAAGAACTTTTTAGAACCACAGAAGCACAAATTGCATATAATTTCCCTTATATGAATGCTATTTGGGCAAGTTTAATTTCAGGAGATAAAAAATATTTTATTGAAACCTATAAAAAAACACCAAACATTCCTAAAAATACATCCTGGGGAATATTTTTACGGGTTCATGATGAATTAACACTTGAAATGGTATCACCGGAAGTCAGAAATCTTATATTTGAAGACCTGGAACCAAAAGGAGCCGGTTTTAGAAACGGTTTTGGTGTCAGCGGACGACTCGCTAATTTTTTAGACAAAAATCCAAGCAGAATACAGGAAGCTTTTGGGATATTATTTTCCATTCCAGGTATTCCGATTATCTACTACGGAGATGAAGTCGGAGTTACAAATAATTTTGAAAATGCAAAAAAATCCGCCCAAAACAGAAAAAATAAAAATAAATTCTTAAAATTATTATCCTTTTTCGATTCTCGTGACATAAACCGCGGAAATGTACCCAAAAAACTTTTCTACGGCTCAACGAAAGGTTATTACAAATTCAATTCAAAAATTTACAACATCACAAAAAATCTGATTAATATAAGAAAAAACAATCCCGCACTTGTAAACGGGGATTTTGAAATATTAAAAACAAATTCTCCGCACAATTTTGCATATATCAGAAAAAATAAAGAACAGCAAATACTTGTAATAAATAATTTATCCAAAGAAAAATTAGTTGCAGAAATTACTTTACCAATAAATTTGGTATTAAAAAAACAGGGAAAAATAACTCGTTTAAAAAATCTTATTAACAGAGATAATATTAAAGTAAATATATCAACAACGAACCGGACAATGCATTTAAGACTATCACCATACCAAGTTGTTTGGCTTGAATTATAGAGGTTTTATGAAAATGGAAATAGCACAACATAAAAAACAATTTTTAAATTATATAAATATATTTAGAGGACTCGCAATTCTTTTGATAATTGCAGGACATACAATGCAGTTCGGAGAAAATTCAAGTTTGTTACACAAAATCAATTGCGAAATAATTTGTGGCGGAACGGCATTATTTATATTTATTTCAGGTTTTTTATTTCAACATTTGTCATACAAATTTGAATATAAAAACTATCTTTCAAAAAAATGGACAAATGTGGTCTTGCCATACTTTATAACATCAATAGTTGGTATTATATTTTGTTTTATTTATCCCCAAACTTACGGAAATTCTTTTGACGGATTAAATCCGTTTATTCAGATACCAATGTTTTTAACGACAGGCAGAATACACAATACACCGACATGGTTTATCCCTATGATAATCTTATTTTTTATCTGCTCATGGATGTTGTTGAAATTAGAACAAAAAGGATGGTTATACAAATTATTACCGTTTATGTTTTTAATAACCCTGATTTGTCCCAGAATTGATGTTGATTACAATTCAATAATAAATTTAACATATACTCAAAAATATCTTGCTTGTTTGGGGTATGTATTCAACGGTTTTATACATTTCTTTTCTTTGTATGTTTTTGGAATGTTTTGCTCAAAGTATAAGGAAGTTATAGATACTTTTTATAACAAAAGATTTATTCTCTGGGTATTGATGCTTGTTTTGGCAGGAGCAAATGTATACTTGTCTTATAAGGGTATTTATTCAAGTTTCACCGTTTCAAAAACAATACTTACAATGCTTGTTTTGGGCTATTTAAAACATTATGATGAATGGATTATGAAAAAGGAAACACTAAATAAAGTCCTTGATATTACAGCAAAATATTCTTTTGGGTTATTTTTTGTTCATTGGTATTGGTTCTTCATTTATAATCAAATTTTTGGATTAGAAAAAGTTATTCCGATTATTGATAATAGTTATATGGGCGTTTTAGGCATAGTGTTTATCAGATTTGCCGGAGTCACAGTACTTTCTATGCTTTCACTATATTTGGGTAAAAAATTTATTTTACTAATAAATAAAAATGCTAATGTAAGAATGTTTTTAGGCATTTAGAAATTATTAACTAATGATAAAATCAGATTTTTGGGAAATAAAGTAGTCTTTGTAATCAATGACTACTTTATTATTTTGAGGAACGTAATGAGAGAGTCTTTTTTGTCTTGCCGAATTTTTGGAATAAATAAAATCAGCAGTTGTTAAAGCAAATGATATTCCGAAAATAAGGCAACTCAATGCAATTATTGGTAAAAATAATATATTATCAAGATTTATATAAAAAACTAATGACAGACTGAATAAAAATCCTAAAGCATTAAATAACATTGTCAAAAGGTACAATAAATTTTTCATTTCTTCTCTCCTTTAATTTCTTTTTCAATTTCGATATTTTTATGTTATTATGTGCATGCGTCAAAAACGGTTATATAAATTTAAGGAATTTAAAATGTTGGAAAAACCAAGATATTCAAGAGTATCAGATATTATTGACCTTGCTACTTATATGGCATCCAAAGTTCAGGGAATCACTATCGGTGATATTATGGAAAGATATAATGTTTCACGCAGAACGGCAGAGCGTATGCGGGATAGTCTTATGAATATTTTCCCCGAAGTTGATGAAATTGAAACAAATGATAACTACAAACATTGGGGATTTACAAACAATGTAATTTCAAGTTTAATCAGTTTTAAGCCCAAAGAAATTGCCAATTTGGAACAAATGCAGCGCCGCACAACAAACAAAGAACTCAAAAACGAACTTACTGACACAATTACCAAAATTAAAGCATTGACAAACAAACGACAAACAAATGCGGAAGAAAATATTGAACTTTTTATGCAGACAGAAGGTTATGCCGTTCGCCAAATGCCACAATATACTATTGATTTAAAAACTTTGGATATTATAAGAAAAGCACTTCAGACTTCAAAAAAAGTAACTGGAATTTATCACGATAAACAGCGAACAATTGAACCTTTGGGAATGATTTACGGTTCAAAAATTTATTTAATTGCAAGAGAAAAAGCAAAAGGTGACGGAATTTATAACTATCTTTTGCACAAATTTTCAGACCTGAAACTGACGGAAAAAACTTTTGCCAAAGGTGATTTTAATTTGCACGAATACGCAAAAGAATCTTTTGGAGTCTATCACGGTGAAATTTTGAATGTTAAACTTCTTTTCTCAAAAGAACTTGCCCAAGAGGCAAGTAATTTTAACTTCCACCCGACACAAAAGGGAACATTAAACCCTGACGGCACTTATACGGTAACTTTTAAGGCAAGCGGTGATAAAGAAATTATCTGGCATGTTTTCAGATGGGGCGAAGGGTGTAAAATTCTCTCACCAAAATCACTCCAAAAGGAATACAAACAATATTTGCAAAATTGTTTAAATAATTAACTACTTTATTGCGGGAAAGAAATATCTGACACCATTATCACTACGCCATCTGACGTAGCCTGTTTTTGGAGTTTTATCCAAATCCATAACACTCACAAGCGCAAAATTTCCTCTGATAATATTCAAATGAATTTTTTGCGGCATGTTCATTGTAGAAATTGTTTGAGATAAATCATCAGGCGAACCCTTCAAGTCTTTACAAACTGACGGCGCACCTTTTAGCATAGTCAAACCGTATTTTTTGCCGTAAGTATTATAAAAATTTGTCCAAGTCATAAATTTGTACGGATCATCTTCTTTTATCCAGCCTGTCAAACCTTTTGAATTGTCATAAACAATTTCAACCCATCCATCGACAATATCGACAACATTGACATAAGCCAAATCTTTTTTGGTTATAAATAACGCAAAGAAATTATCTGCACCAATACTTTCAGGGAAAAATTCTTCTTTATTCCAGCGAATACGATAAAGAATTTGCGCATCTTCATCAGGAAACTTATAAACATTTATATCGTCTTTAACCTGATACAACCCGACAGTACGAACCCCTTCCATAGACGGAGTTACAGGAATAATATCTTTTGCAAAAACACCTAAAGTCATTACAAAAACCATTAATATTGATAAAAATATTTTTTTCATAAATTTGCCCTCTGTTTTGAAAATTCAATCTAAATATTATTATAGTTATTATAAAAAAAAATACAAGAATCAAAAAATGCCTTGTATTGGACAAGCATGCCCTATCTACAATTCTCATACCCTCCCCTTGAGGGAGGGTGAAAATCTTTAATTTTCGGGTGGGGTTAATATGTAAGTTGGGCTTTCAGCCCAACAAATATAATGTTGGGGTAGAAACCCCAACTTACTTATTTTATTTTGTGTCAGGCAATTGCCTGACCTACAACTCTTATTGTGTCATTCCGAATTTATTTCGGAATCTCCTACTGAACACTCTTAAATTTGATTAACAGGGAGATCCTGAAACGAGTTCAGGATGACAATTTTGTTTATTTATGAATTATTATTAAGTTTTTGTTCTTTTGGTTTTGTGTCTGTTATTATTTTTGTTGAGGGTAAGCCCTGTATAAACAACACTTACTTTCCGTTCGCTACGACTGTAAATCGTACCTGTACGAATGATGAAAGGAGGTGATGAAGGTGAAATTCTGTATAACAGAAAAAGCGCTTTGGCTTATCTTACTGATAATCATTGCGCTTTACTTCACCAAATAAGGGGCTTTTAAAGAGGCAGGCGGCAACCTGCTTCGCCCTTTTCTTTATTATAAACTATTATTCTGCATTTTTCAAGTGACAAACTACTCTCTGAAACTAATCTGTGCATAAGTTTTTTGGAGTTTTTCACGAACAGACTGCATTTGTTGTTCTATAATTTCATCTGTCAATGTTGCCGTTTCATCCTGCATTTTAATTCTGAACGCAACAGATTTAAAGCCGTCTTCAACATGTTCACCCTGATAAATATCAAAAATTTCCGAGCCTTTAAATATATTTTGTTTAACGGAACCTTTGATAACCTTTTGAATATCCTCACAGGTTACATCTTCATTTATAATAAATGCAATATCTCTGCGAACTTCAGGGAATTGCGGTATATGTTTAAATCTCGGCACTGATTCTTTTACGGCACCGATAAGTTCGTTTAAATCAACTTTAAATAAATATGCTTTTTGATTTAATTTCAATTTATCCTCAACTGTCGGATGCAACTGACCAAAATATCCGATAGGTGTCGGTTTTTTGCCCAAAAGCATAATTACACCCGTTCTGTATGGGTGAAGAACATTGTGCGACTGTGCCAATTCTGTTTTGTCGAGTGCTACAAATTTTATTCTTCTTGAAACTTCAAGTTCATTAAACAAGTTTTCAATAATACCTTTTACATAATAAAAACCTGTTTCTGTCTTAACTTCCCACTTTGAATTTTGAACTTCGCCGGTTATTATACCTTCTAATACTCTTGTTTCCTTTACACCTGTGTGCTTTTCATCAGCCTGACTGACTTTTATATAAGTTTTACCGATTTCATAAGCCCAAAAAGTTTTTTGACCGTTATCAAAATTTGTTTTCATGCAATTTAGGACACTGACCGCAAGATTTTGTCTTAACATTGAAAATTCTTCACTTGCAGGATTTGCAACTTTTATGGCATTTTCATCATCATAAGTCATTTTGAATTTATCTAATAAAGATTTTCCGATTAATGAACTTGTCTGAATTTCGTTAAGTCCTGCGCTTTGCATAATATCTCTGACTTTTGCAATAACTTTTTCTTCAAGCGAAATTTCAGGCAGTTCTGTTTTTGACGGTAACGAAGGAGAAATCTTATCATAACCGTTAATTCTTGCAATTTCTTCGATTAAATCTATTTCTCTTGAAACATCACCGGCTCTGAAACTCGGTACGGCAAATTTTGCAGCAAGTTCGTTTCCGCCCAATTTTTCAAACCCGAGTTTTTCAAGAATATTTATACATTTTTCCGGTTCTATTTCACAACCCAAAATTCTTTTTATTTGTGCGTAGCGCAGAGTTATATTATTTTCAGGTAATTTATTTTCCCCGTCTTCAACAACGCCAACAACTTCTGCATCTGCGTATTCAACCAAAAGTTGCATTGCACGCATCAGCGCAGGTTTAACTGCTTCTATATCAATTCCTCTTTCAAATCTTGCACTTGCTTCACTGCGATAACCCACACTGCGAGCCGATTTTCTGTTTGAAACAGGGGTAAAATATGCGGCTTCTAATGCCATAGATGTTGTATTGTTATCAATTTCGGAATTTTCACCGCCAAATACACCCGCCAAGCATACACCTTTATCTTTTGTGGCTATCAAAACACTATCCGTTGTCAATTCTCTTTCAACACTATCTAATGTTGTCAGTTTTTCGCCTTCTTTTGCGCGCCTTACACACAAATACCCGTCTAATTTGTCAAAATCAAATGCATGCAACGGACAACCGTATTCAAGCATTACATAGTTTGTAATATCTACAACATTATTGATAGGGCGCATGCCTGATGCGATAAGTCTTTTTTGCATCCAATCCGGAGATTTTTTGATTTTTATATTTTTCAAAAGTCCGACAGAATAGTATTTACAAACATCTTTATCAATTATTTCAACCTTGAATTTGTCTGTTGTTAAATCTTTTGTGCACTCTATAGGATTAAATTTTAACGGCTTATCAAACAATGCACACAGTTCTCTTGCAACCCCGATAACAGACATTTGGTCACCCCTGTTTGCAGTTGGTGCAACATCAATAATAGTATCTTTTTCAAACCCTAAAACATCTTTTACATCAACACCTGTTTGGACATCAGGAAAAATTCTGTTCAAAACCAAAATTCCGTCTTCTTCCTGATAATTTCTGTCAGAAACACCGAGTTCATCCGCAGAACAAAGCATTCCCTGAGATTCAACTCCGCGAATGACTGCAGGAGTAAGTTCAAACTGTTCACCGGTTTTTCTGTCCAAAACTTTTGAACCGACACTTGCATAAGGAACAATCTGACCTTCTTTTATATTTTGCGCACCACAAACAACTGTTTTAATTCCCGATCCTGTGTTTACCGTAACTAAATGCAAATGATCAGAATTTGGATGATTGTCGATTTTTTCTATTTTCACCGTTTTTATATCCGTAAAAGACGGTTTTAAATCTTCTATCGCTTCAACCTCTAATCCGCTCATAGTAAGTTCATGAGCAATCTGGAGCGGTTCTTTGTCAGATAAATCAACTAATTCGTTCAACCAATTCAAAGATATTTGCATTATAAAATCCCTCGTTTTTCTTTTAAATACATAAAAATAGTATTACAAAATAAAGGGATTGTAAATAAATTAGTCGCTTTCTGCAACGACAGTTGCAATAAGTTCACCGTAACTGTCAACACATCCGTTTGTTTCTTCAACAATGTATCTTAAATCACTGTGACCTTCAATTGCTTTTTCGGCACAGTCCATAGCATCATCATATTCTTTAAATTCGCCGATTAAATTTTTTGATAATTCTGATTTGTCTTTTGCAGTATAAACCTGAAACATTTTTCACCTCTAAATATTTTGTTACTACAAAAGTATTATACACCAAAAACTTCAGACAATTTATAATCTATTGATTTAAAAAACGGCAAGCCTGTTGATATATAATTTGTATTATCAAAAATCGGAACAATTTCATCAGGGTTTTCTGTTATGTATTCCAAAACTTCGTCATCTTCAATTGCAGATTCAGGTTCAACTTTTACATATTGCGAAATTTTTTCAAGCATTTCAATTTCTTTATCGGCAGATTTTTCTGTTCTGTAACCTTTGAAAACATCCCCGAATTTTGATGCTTTAGTCAAATTTTCAAACTTCATAGCCTTTGCCATTGATTCATCTAATGTTTTAGAAATCATAATCCTCTCTCCTCATTTTTTCTTATTATATATTTTCTTCTTGCGGATTACATACACCAAAAGGTTGAAAAAACAGTAATTTCTACCATTATATTAACTTTTGTAACAAATGGTATATATCCTGTAAATACTGGAAAGCAATTTTCATTTACAAAAATTTTTTTATAAGACATAGGGGATAAAAAATCTTTTAGGATAGAAAGTTTTAAGGAGGAATTAAGAATGACAAAAGCATTAGGCGTTGTGGATTTTCAGGGTTACACTGCAAGAAATTTGAAAAACGGCAGATATGTTTCTGCTCAGCAGGCAGGAAAATTAGTTAAAGATAAAGTTGTTGAAATTTTTAAGAAAAAACCAAATATTTCATCCGGAACAATTGATGCAGGTCTTGGAATTGGCAGAGCAACAAAATCAGCAGAAGAATCTGCAAAAGTATTTATGGAAAACGGTTTTAAAGAAGCCGCTAAAAAACCGAGTATGTGGAAAAAAGCACTTAAATGGGGTGCAATCGGTCTTGGTATTGCAGCATTAGTTGCCGGCGGTGTTTATTTATACAAAAAATACAAAGATGGTAAAGCACAGGCAAATCAACCGGCAAACCCGACACCAACTCCGGTTCCAACAAAACCAGCAGACCAAACAAAACCACCGGTTAAAGGTGATGAAAATCAGGCAAATCCAACAAAACCAACTGTTCCGACAGAATATACGGTTAAAAAAGGTGATAATCTCTGGAACATTGCAAAACAATATTTAAAAGATTTGCATAAAGACGACCCGAATTACAAACCGACAAACAAAGAAATTTTGGAAAAGACGGAAGAATTAATGAGATTAAACAACAAAGAATACAGACAACCTCTTCCTTCTGACAGCAGAAAAAGAGTTGTTGTAATTCACGAAAACGAAAAAATAAGACTTACTGCATAGATTTACAATAGGTATAAAAAAGGTTTGTTCAATTGAACAAACCTTTTTATTTTGCGGAAATCCAATCTAACATAGAACGAATTTCACCACACTCTATATTATATTTTTTTGCAAGTTCACTGTTCAAAACTCTGTCTATTCTTAAATTGACCAGAGGTACATCTTTTATATTTAGTGTATTTGTTTTTAAATCAAAAAAGTCGCTGTAATTAAGACCATCAAATACACAATCAGGAAGTCTTACATAACCCTCTTTATCATCATAATAACAGACTCCAAATGTTCGGCAGATTATTCCCCGATATTCATATACACAACATTCGTTATTTATTAAAAACGGACATTGATGTTCAAATCTTTGTTCTTTTGAATTTTGTTTTTGTTGTAATAATTCTTTTATATTGTTTTGAACAATTTGTTTTATTTTATTGTCAAGATTTATAAAACCTTGGGTGAGGTATGCAAATTCTATCTGCGAAAATGGGTAATCACCTTTTGAACAACATCCGGCACAACCTTTTTTGCATTTTATATATTTTTTTTGTGTTTCGAATATTAGTTTTAATGCTTTGTCAAAATCGTATAAGAATTTCTGATAAGTTTTGAACATTTTTTCTTTCCAGTTTGTAGAAAAGTTTTTATTTTTTTATACTTCCAATTATTATTTTTATTTTTCTACAATCTTTTATAATTTTCTATTTTTTTTCTACATGTTTTATACTTGCTAAAATCTTTTTATAGACTTGCTTTTCATAGTTTTTGACAATTAATTTTGGTTATTACTATCATTATTTATTATTTATTAATTAATTTATATTAATTAATAATATTATAAATTTTTCAAAAACTTTTACCAAACAACTTTTTCAATAAGTTCTATTTCATATCCGTCAGGATCTTTTACAAATGCAATTTTTGAACCTTTTCCCGTTAAATCATAGGGTTCGTATAAAAATTCATAGTTCAAAGATTTTAATTTTTTTGAAAATTCTTCCATAGATTTAATCCCGAATGCAAAATGTCCGAATCCTGTTCCTATTTCGTATCCGTCTTTTGGTGTTTGGTCATTGTAAGTCAATTCAATCTGAAAACCTGTTTCTTTATCTTCCAAAAAATACAGTTCACAATCTTCTAATCTTTTCTTTTTACAAAGTTCCAAATTAAATAAATTTTGGTAAAAATCCAAACTTTTTTGAATATCTTTTACTCTAATCATTGCGTGTAAAAATTTCATATAAACTCTCCTTTTTTATTCATTATAAAACAAATTTTTTATATCTGTATTTAATGTTTCACAAAGTTTATTCAAATAGTAAAAGTTTAATTCTTTTAGCAGTAAGATTGTCAATTTTAACAAGAAAACCCTTTGGAATACCTGTAATTTTAGCCATTTCTTTTATTGTTATATTTTTATCATTTCTAATTTTTCTCAAATTTACTGATAATATATTTAAATTATTCATATTTGCAACTCCAAAATACTAAAAAGTATTATTTAATACTATTACGTATAATATTATAAATAATTTTTTCAATTTGTCAAAAAATATATAATAGAAATATGAATGTAAGAGCACAAATAAGATTTTGGTTGTCTTTAAACCAGTCAAATTATGATAAATTGGCACAAAGAATGACCAATATATTGAAAAAGAAATACACACGAGGTAGTATAAATGCAAAACTATCTCGCGGAACACTTACTGTAAAAGAGTTTGAAACAATTGCAGAAATATACAATTACAAATTAGAAGTAAAAGAAAAATAATATTTAAAACAAAATATATTTATAATATAATTTAGTCATGGCGAATATAATAAAAGTTTTAAAAGGAACGAAAGACATCTTACCTCAGGATATTGAAATGTGGCATTTTGTAGAAGAAAATGCCCTGAAAACATTTTCTTCATTTGGGGTAAAAGAAATAAGAACACCGATTATTGAAAATACCGATTTATTTCAGCGAGGTGTCGGTGAAACAACGGATATTGTCAACAAAGAAATGTACACATTTGAAAAAAGCGAACGCTCAATAACATTGCGCCCCGAAAATACGGCAGGAGTTGTTCGTTCATATATAGAAAACGGCATGCACAGACTACCGGCACCTGTAAAACTTTGGTATAAAGGTCCGATGTTCCGTTATGAACGTCCGCAGGCAGGTCGCCAAAGACAATTCCATCAGGTTGGAGTTGAAATGTTTGGTGTTTCTCAACCTTCTGCTGATGCTGAAATAATCTTAATGGCAGAAAATTTCTTAAAATCAATCGGACTTGATGATTTGGATGTTGAAATAAATTCCCTTGGTTGTCCAAAATGCAGAGCAGAATTTAAAGAAAATCTTAAAAATATAATAAAACCATACCTGAATGATTTATGCGAAGATTGTCAATCAAGATTTGAAAAAAATCCGTTAAGACTGTTAGACTGCAAAGTTCCGTCCTGTCAGGAAATTTTTTCAAAACCTGAAATTCAAAAAGTAATAACATCTGATTTTTTGTGTGATGAATGTCAAGAGCATTATACACAACTCAAAAAATATTTAGATGAATTAAATGTAAAATACAGTGAAAATAAACTACTTGTGAGAGGTTTAGACTATTATACAAGAACTGTATTTGAAATAAAATCAAATAATTTGGGTTCACAAAACGCAGTATGCGGCGGCGGAAGGTATGATAATCTTGTATCCGAACTCGGCGGAGAATCAACTCCTGCAATCGGTTTTGCGATGGGCATGGAAAGACTAATTTCTTTATTAAAAGAAAAAGAATGTTCAAAACTTGACGGATATATTGTTTCAAACAATACGACAGAAGCATTAAAACTTGCACAGGAACTTCGTTTGCAGGGTTTAAATATAGAAATTGATTTGACAAATAAAAAGTTTACCAAACAACTTGAAAAAGCCTCAAAAATAGCAAATTATGCCATAATCTTAGGTGAAGATGAGATAGAAAAAAATAAAGTTTCGGTAAAAAATTTGAAAACAGGTGAACAAATTACCATAGACAGAAAAAACACGGTAGAAAATATAAAATGAAAGTTCAAAAAATATTAAGTGATTATTTGCATGGCAGTATAAGAAAATCGGCCGGAGATTGGGATGATATAGCAAATGTCCCGGATATAACAGATTCTTTTACAGAAGAGAGTGAAAATCCGTTTGATAAAGAATTTTGGGACGAACGAATCTTAGCAAAACCGTCAATTTATGATTTATCGAAAGAAAAAAACGGAAGAAAATTAGATACAATAGCCTAAAATATCTGCTTGCAAAAAGGGGAAATATCGCTTATAATAAACACTGTTAACCGATTTGGAAAGGAAAAGAAATGACAACACAAATTACAATTCGTTCAGACAGAGAAACAGATTACAAATTCATTTACAAAGGGGAAGAGGTCGTTTTGGGCGCAGGCAAAATCATCAGTATTGCAGATGGTTTAGAGCATGTTGTTCTTCCTACTACTGCAATGAAAATTATGAATAATTTGATTGTTGTAAAAGAAGATGTAAAAAAGTAATTAAATAAACATAATAAAAGCAATTTTTAAGGACAAGAGAAAAATTCCCTTGTCCTTTATTTTTGAAAGATAAATATATTATTCAGTAATATATTTAATCAATGTTCTGATACCACAGGCAGTTGAACCTTTGCAGAAAAATTCTTTCTGTGGTTTTTCCAAAAATGCCGTTCCTGCAATATCAAGATGTGCCCATTTTACATTATCGGTAACAAATTCTTTCAAGAACATTCCTGCAGCAGAAGCCCCGCCGTAACGTGTTCCTGTATTTTTCATATCAGCAATATCACTGTCCATATTATCTCTGTATTCCTGCCACATAGGAAGTTCCCAGAATTTTTCACCTGAAACTTTTCCTGTTTCAATGATTTTAGATACAAATTCTTCATTGTTACCCATAATACCTGATGCTGCGGTACCTAATGCCACCATACAAGCCCCTGTAAGTGTTGCTATATCAACAACTTCATCTACATCAAGTTTACATGCATAACAAAGAGCATCCGCAAGTGTCAAACGACCTTCGGCATCAGTATTATCGACTTCTATAGTTTTTCCGTTCATAGCGGTTAAGATGTCTCCCGGTTTGTACGCTCCCATCCCCGGCATATTTTCGCATGCTGCAATAATACCGTGGACTTCGACATCAGGTTTCAGTTTAGCCATTGCTTTCATAATACCTATTACAACCGCTGAACCTGACATATCATCTCTCATAGTAAGCATGGAATTTGCAGGTTTTAAGTCTAATCCGCCGCTGTCAAAACAAAGTCCTTTTCCGATAATTGCAATTCTTTTTTTAGGATTTTGCGGAACATATTTCATGTGGATAAATTTTGGCGGTTCAATACTGCCCTTTGCAACCGCTAAATATGCGCCCATTCCCATTTGTTCAATTTTATTGTGATCAAAAACTTCTGTCTCAATACCTTCAAGGCTTTGAGCAATTTGAGCAAGTTTTGTCGGTGTTGCATAAGCCGCAGGTTCATTTGCCAGGTTTCTTGAAAGTTCCATAGAATCTGCAACAACAATTGCTTTATTAACAAGTTCTTTATCAACATTAGAAAGATAAAGTTCTTCAATGTGAAAATCTTTTTTGGTTTTGTATTTGTCAAAACGGTAATCTGAAATTTTTGCACCCAAAACAGCGGGTCCGCCATAATTAAATTTCGTTGCAAAACAAATTCCGACTTTTTTAGCCTTTAATTCTCCGCATTTTTTGATTGCTTTTGCAACACTTTCTCTGACAATGTTGTTAGAAATTTCTTCTTCTTTCCCAAGACCTAATACCAAAATATTTTTTGCAGGTCTTTGCTTGTGGGTGTGAAGAACAAAAGTTTCACCTTTTTTACCTTTAAATTCTTCCGAAATATATTCATTAACCAAATCGCAGTCAGTTTGTTTACCCTCAAATTTGTTAATAATTAACACATCACATTCAGTATCTTTTACATTTTCTACAATTTTAATATCCATAAATAAAACTCTCCTTTTCTTTAAGTATAACATTTTTTTGCGTAACGGGTAAAAAGTTAATAAATAGTACAAAATATTAAGTATTGTAAAAATGCGTTTGTTTTATGTCAATAAAAATATTTATAGACATTATACAAAATATCAAAATATACAATACGGAGAAAAATAAAAAATGATGATTTGAAATTTGAATATACAAAAATAGACGATAGTATAGATAGATATTATTATAATTTAGAAGAAAGAATTGAAGAATATATTAAATTTATAAAAAGATTAGCAAGTAGCAAAATCAGTAAATAAGGGTTTATATGAATATCTGCTCAATATGTCAAAATAGAACTTACACTCCTAATTTTACGGCAATACCGTTAGCCAAATACGGTTATATGCATGATAAAAAACAAGATGTAATGGTTTATCAACTCGAAAAAAAAGATGTTGATTATTTGCAGTACATTTCTGATAATATAGACGGATTTTATAAAAAACACGATATAAAGGATGATTCTACAAAACAAGTTGTAAAAGAAGCCGTAGATGCAGGTATTGAAATTTTGCAAAGTAAATATGAAAAGAAGGCAAAAGTACTACTTGCCCTGTCTGATGAGGAGCCAAGCGCAATATTAATCGGTAATGTTTTAAAAGTCGATAAAAACGGCGGTTTTCATTACTCAAGCAGAAAAAATCATTCAAAAGACGAAACAGAACTTGATTGGCTTGCTACATGGAATAAAAAAATTCTGGGTGAAGGTAAGGTTATTGTAACAGAGTTTTTTCATTCTGCATTAAAAGACGGTTTCAAACAAATTTATGTCCGTTCTGAAGTGCCTGAAAAATCTTTTGCGAAGGATTTTTATAAAAAAATGGGTTTTGAACCTCTTTCTGATGAACAAAGAGAAATTCAAAGAGAAAATGATAATCGTTATTTAATAGGTGATTATGATGCGTTGGAAGACAATATTATTCCAATGAAAGCAACCACAAGAGATATAAAAAACAGTTTGAAAAAACGCTCAGAAGAACTTGAGCGCAAAGAATCAAACCACACTTATAGTGTAGATTTACCGATAAAAGAATTATAATTACAGATTTAATGCGTGCAAAAATAATTCTGCGACTTTTCTGTTATATTCTCTGCCATCGTCTTTAGCAAAAAGATTTTCCCAATGACTTTGGGGTGTTTTGTCTGTTGAATAAGACGGATTGCACATCATAAGATGATGCGTATTTGTATCATATCTTAAAGGAAACAAGTCTTCCATTTGCATAAAACTTGCGAGTTTATCGCTTGGATATTCATAGGCGAAAATTGAATTGTGAATTCTGTGCAGCCGTTGTTCATATGTTCTTCCGCCTAAATCATTATCATTGGAAATTTCAATACCGGGAGAATAATTTTTTGAATATTTATAATTTATTGCTACATCTTTGACCGTATGAAAATCATCCGGCTCAATAAAGCCTGTACCTGTCGATAATCCAAGGTTTTCGTAACGGGCGAAATCTCCTGTGCTTTTTTCTCCGACAAAACTTAAATGAGTTTTACCGCTTTGACTTCTGATTTCGTGGATAATATACTGCATTTGTTCATAACTCGGTAATGCTCCGACACCTGTATAGTTATCCATATCATACCCGCCGATATGTTTTGCGCTGTCAATAAAAATTGCTTCAAACCCCATATTAATAAGTTCAATATGCGAATTTAAAAACAAATCAAAATGCTCTGAATTATTCCAATCAAAAGTAACATCACTACCGTCTTTTTGAACAACTTTTATTTGGTCTGCGGAAATTACAGTGCGAAAACCTGTCTTTAATCCGTGAAAATGCGCCAAATCGTTAAATGCCTCAAATTGTTCTGCAGGAGTTATTTTGTCTGCAATATCATAATTAATAATGTTTTTACTAAATCCGTTATTTAATTTTATTCCGTAAATAGAGTTTTCTTCATTCACCGCTTTACTATAACCGTCGCCATAAATATTTGGAAAAATTTGAGATAAAATGATGCAATTTGCCCAACTTTTTGCGCTTGGCGGTATTGCAGGCAGAAGTTTCATTGTACTTTGCAAACCGTTTCTGCAAATATTTTCACCAATATTATTTACCCGCATTTGCGCAATTGCACGGTTATTAATTTCAATATAATTTGCAATGACACCCCATTTATCACCATAATCAGGAGTTAAAATATTATCTGGAAAAGTTTTGTAAAAATTTCCATCTTGATTTAAAGTCATCAAAGAATTTAGAATATCTTTTATGCTTCGAGATAAAAGTTCGGCTGGCACAATATTTGCAACCCATTTTTTCATTCCGGCAATAATTTGATGTTCAATTGTCCAATCATCAACACTGAGTTCGGTTGTTTCATTCAAAGCATTTAATAATTTATTTACATTGTTCATATATCCAATATTGCAAAAAGCCGTAAAATACCACATTCCACAAAAGGATATGTAAATGTCTAAAAATTAAAAAAATAATTATTTTTCTTTTATAACAAGTTCATAGCCGAGAAAGTCAAGAACTAACTGTACTTCATTAAATCTTACAGTTTTTTTATTAAATTTGTTTGATAATCCGCCATCTTTTGGTATTTTATTAAAACCTTTTTCGCGCAAAATTTTTGCAACTTTACGCATAGATAAACCTTTTCGTAGCAATAAAATCCTGACTTCTTCGTATATATCTATCATAAGAATAGTGTATTCTATTTTATATCATTGACAAATATATAAACCGCTGTTATATTATATTCTACAATGTTACTATATAATGACAAATATTAAAATGAATAATGATATAAATGTTTTAGAATTTTATGATTCAGAAGATGACATAATTTTACCTGATACGATATTGGGGGAATTGTATTACATATATTGCAATTTAGAAGATATTATTTTAAACAGATGCGACAGAAAAAAAGAATGGTTTAATTTAAAAAGACAAATCAGAATATATATTAAGTGGCGCAGAAATAAATAAGGTGCGTTTTGTTCATAGGAATTTTAAACACATTTTGCTTAATAATTTTAGCGGTATTTGGGCTAATAATTATAACTTTTAATTCAATTGTAAAAAAAGATTAAATTGTATGGCAAAAAATTTCTTTACAATGTTTTAATATATATATGTAATAGGTGAAAAGTGTCGGAGGTTTTATGAAAATAGGTGCAATCAGAAGTTATCAGACAAATTTTGGGAATAACCAAATTCAAAATCAGCAAGTAGTTGCTCAAAATCAGGAACAAAAGGTTAATAAGCCTGATTTAAAACTTCCTAATATCATTAACCCTCAACCGCTTGCCGGTTTAGTTGCACCGCCAAAACCTTTGCCATTACCTTATCCGATATCTAATCCCCCAATCGGCGGTTTGATTGCGCCTCCGCCGGTGCCAAAACATCCATATCCGACTGTTCCTGCACCTGTAGGCGGTTTGATTACGCCTCCGCCAAAAACAAAATTGCCGACAATTCCTATGGTCCCGACCGTAACAGCAGGGTTAATCGGTCATCCAGATGATAAAAAAATTAAAGAACATCTTGAGAAAATAAAAGAAGAAATTGCAAAAATAGAGCAAAAACAGTAAAATAATACATAAATATAGAGGAATCTGTTTTATGTATAATCTCGTTACTGTTACTCTGGAAATTACACGAAGATGTAATGCCAATTGTATTCATTGCATAATAAATGCCGGTTGTGAAAAGCAAAACGAACTGACAAATAATGAAATTATAAAATTATTGGAAGATGTTGCCGATTTAGGTTGCAGAAATGTTGTTTTAACAGGCGGAGAGCCGTTTTTAAGAGAAGAATGGCCGATATTTCTTGCCAAAATTCATAATCTTGGAATGCAGGCGATTATGATGACAAATGCCCTGATGATAGATGATGATGTTATAGAAATATTAAAACTTTACCCGTCAACTGCGATAGGTATTAGTCTTGACGGTGCGGATGCCAAAACGCATGATTACATAAGAGGTACAAACGGTATTTTTGAACATTTTTGTCAAATCGTACCAAAATTGAAGCAGGCAGGGATTTATGTTGCGGTTCCGACTACTGTTATGCAGTCTAATTATAATCAACTTGAGGATATTTTAAATTTGCTTATAAGTTTAGGTGTTGATACATGGCAACTTCAGGTTGTAAAACCGAGTGAAAAATTGCCTGAAAAAGAACTCTTAAACGAAAAGCAGTATTATGAACTTGCGCAGAAAATTGCATATTTCAGAGAAAATTATTCCGAGAAAATTTCTGTCACAGAATCAGATTGCATAGGATATTTTTCATCACTGCAGCCAAAACTTGCCATTCAAAATTGGCGGGGTTGTGAATGTGGAATATACAGTGCAAGTATTGAAAGTGACGGAAATGTAAAAGGCTGTCCTAATATGAATAACTCGGAAGGTAACATAAAACAAAGACCGTTTAAAGAGATTTGGGCAGACCATAATTCGTTTAAATATAACAGATGTCCGCAGATAGAGTCATTACAAGGTTATTGTAAGACCTGCAAACATAAATTTGTCTGCCGTGGCGGGTGTCCGACAAACAACAAAGACAAATGCGGCGCATCTTATTGTCTTTACAAAATCGAACAAAGCGGTTATGTAGAATAAAAAATTATATAAGGAGAGAGAATATGTCAAAAAAAGTTTTAATTATTTCAACAAGTTTAAGAAACGGTGCAAATTCTGAAATTTTGGCACATGAAGCAGAACGTGGGGCTAAAGATGCCGGACATCAGGTAGAATTTGTTACATTAAAAGATAAAAATATTGGATATTGCAAAGGTTGTATGGCATGTCAAAAATTAGGGCATTGTGTCATAAATGATGATGCAAATGCAATAACCGAAAAAATGAAAAATTCTGAAGTAATAATTTGGGTAACACCTGTTTATTATTACGAAATGTCAGGACAGATGAAAACTCTTATAGACAGAGCAAATTCTCTTTATGTAACGGGATATAATTTCAAAGATGTATATGTAATAACAACTTCTGCAGATGGTTCTGACGATGTGGTTCAGACAGTAATAAACGGATTGAACGGATGGTGTGCTTGCCTTCCTGGTACTGCAATAAAAGGTTATGTCAATGGCGGCGGTTTGGAAGCCCCAAATGATGCAACTAAAAATCAGGAACTTTTGCAAAAAGCATATAATTTAGGAAAAAATATTTAAAATAATTGTATAAAAGGAGTCGAAGTAATGAAAAATCAAATAACAGTTTTTTTAATAATTTGTGCAATATTTTTTGCCCCAAAATCTTTTTCCGCACAAAATATTCTAAATAAAACTATTTTTTCACATAAAGCAGAAAAAAATCTGACGGTAAAAAACAAACTCTTTACTTTGACTTTACCAAAAGAGTTTAAAGGGGTTTATGAAGCAAAGATTGAAAAAGATAAAATTTCTTTGTATCATAAAGCCTCTAAAAAAGCGGGTTTTGGAGGCTTTGCTTTTGGAATAAAAGCCTATAAAAACCCATCTGATCATGCAAACCTACCGGGAGGTGTAAAAATCGGGGAACTGACAGATAAAAAGGGGGTAATTTATGATATGGTGCTGAAGTATCCGACAGATGTTCAGTATGATTACACAAAAAGCACGCAAGCCCCCGAATCTTTCAAAAAACTGTATGATTACGGCAAAAAGGTTGATATAAAAGGTGTAAACGGTGCAACGTACTTTAAAAATCAAGGCATGAAAGGAAAAGATTTATACAATGATATTTTGCAAAAACATCTGACTGCTCTCAATGAAAAATGGGATTCCTCAAAACTTGAAACAGAAAATATGAGTTATATGTATAATATTATTCCTGACAATAAAGTTGGCTATGCTTATTATGATGTAAATGCAGACGGAATTGAAGAACTTTTAATAGGTGAAATTGCAGATGGAGATTGGAAAGGGGTAATTTATGATATTTACACCATGGTAAACCGAACCTCTAAACATGTAATAAGTGGCGGAAGCCGTGACAGATATTATGTTTGTGATAATGCATTTATCTGCAATGAATATTCATCAGGCGCATCAGAAAGCGGTGTCAATGTTTATAATTTAGTGGAAAATTCAACCGAACTTTTCCCGCAGGTAAATTTTAAATATGACGGTTATGAAAACTCAAAACAACCATGGTTTATTTCTTATTCTGACGAAAAATGGGAAAATGTTACGGAAGAATATTATAACGAAAGAAAAAAAGTTTTTGAAACATACGAACGATTTGATTTTATTCTGTTAAATAGTGTTTCTGCTAATTCAAAAAAAAAATAATAAATAAACTTCAGGACAGATATAATCCGCAAAAAGATTATTTTGATTATTCGGTTGTCTTAACAGAATTTCCCAAAAATTACTATTATACAACAGTAAAAATAAACAAATCCAAAGAGCGTATTTTAATAATTACCGACAAAATAAATAAAAACAAAAATTCAAACTATGGGTTATTTTACTATTTTGCCAAAAATGGGTTTGTATATCCGCTTGGGTATTTGGAAAGTACGAAACCGTTTATGCAGTCAAAAAATTATCTGTATCTGAATGACGGGCATGAGGATTTAAAATTCTACATGTCAGATAAAAATTTAGAAATTATAAAATCAAAATCAACAAATAACGAACAAAAACACAATATTTTATTTGAAACAATAGAAAGTGCCGATAAATTTGCAGGAGATTTTGGTTCTCCTGCAGGAGATGATATTAAAAAAGTTGTCATTGACGGATTTTATTTTGAATATCACAAGCCTCAGTATAAAAGGTCATATATAAAAGGACTGATGCAGCAATGTATAAATGACGGGGTAAAAACACAGGTTCAGATGTATTGCTGTGTTGTAAAAAAATTGCACCCGTAAACTGTTTAATCAGCGCAAAAATTTCCTGAACCGTCATTTAGAGGGTCTTTATCCTGACCTTTTTTATAATATTCTTCTATTTTTTTAATTTCAGTTTCGGAACAAAATTTCTTTTGCCCTAAATTTGCATTCTCAAAGCATTTTTTTGATACTCCGCTTTGCTCTAATGTTTTAGGGAAACAATCCTGTGTATATACGGGTTCAACAATATCGTCAACTTTTCTTGATTTCTGCAATTCATCTGTTGCATCAAAATTATCAGGATTTGCGTCAGGAATGAGAATAAATTTGAGTAATTGTTTATCTTTGAAATAGCCTGTAATAGCATTATTTTTTGTTGATTTTATTATAAACTTTTCTTCAGGTTCTTCACTTCCTCCAAATTTAAACTTTACATAACCGTCTTTTTGAACACATGAAAACGGCAATCCGATACCCATTTCACTATCCTCAGTGTGACCTGAATTTTCGTCATAAAAAACATAGAAATAAAATTGACCTGAATTTTTATTAGGAGCATAACTTTTATACACCCCTTTATGAAAATATGTTGTTGCAGGTTTGGATTTAAAAAATTTTTTATCTTTAATATTTGCGCAGCCTGTCATTAAACTGATTACAATTAAAACAGGTATAATTATTGTTAATAGTTTTATTATTGTTCTCATAAAAATTCTCCCAAAACAATTATACACAAAAAGGGTTTATAGATATTTATGTAAATTAAGTATTGAGTTTTTCGAATGTGAGCAAATTTTGTTTGAGAGTTTTTCCATAGGCAAATCCGCCCAAATTTCCATTTTTAGAAACAACTCTGTGACAGGGAATAATTATAATAACAGGATTTTTGTTGCACGCAGAACCGACTGCTCTTTGTGCATTTTTATTGCCGACTGTTGTTGCAATTTCAGAATAACTTTTGGTTTCACCATAAGGAATTTTTTGAAGCGTTTGCCATACACATTTCTGAAAATCCGTGCCGATAAGACTGATTTTTAAATCAAAAATCTTTCTTTTTCCCAAAAAATATTCATCAAGTTGAGATTTAACGGTTTTAATAAAAGTTGTATCAGTACAAAAATTTTCAGTATTTTGTGCAAGTTTTAACGAAATTAAAGTATCTTTTTCGCAAATAATTTCTAAAATTCCAAAAGGTGAATTGTAAAAAGATTTGTCCATAACAAAATTTATCTTAATTATTCTGTTATTTATTAACAGATAGCGGAGTTCCTTTTTCGCCAATATAAAAAACAATCAGTTCAACCGGTTCATTTCCGGTATTTTTACCGTAATGGTATTTTCCGACCAATTCAGGCAAAACTTCTCCTTCGTGAAGAGTTATTTCTTTATTATCATCGGTAATTACTGTCAGAATACCTTTTTTTACATAAGCAATATTTACTAAATCATGTTTATGCATAGGCAATTCTTCATTGACGTTTATAATAATCTTTAATACCGTAACTTCAGGTTTTTTAATTTTTAATTTTTTATAACTTGCATTATCCCAGGTGGAAGTTGTTTTTAATAATACATTTTTTTCTGCCGAATATGCTGAAATTGTTGTGCATAAAATCATGACAAAGAGTGTAACTACTAATTTTATTGCTTTATTCATACTATTTAATCCTTATAAATTTAAATACCAAAAACTATAACTATAATACAACAAACTGTTAAATTTATATACTTTTTAGAAAACAGATTAAATATTTTATCTCAAAATCCCTGATACAAAACAGATGACTTCTCGTCCTACTAACACTACAAAAAAATAGAACATAGATTTAGTTCTATGTTCTATTTTTTGGAGGATAGGGGACTCGGATTTTTGAGATTATTTTGCTATTTGCAAGATTGTTTGCTGCGCCTCGCAGTAAACGGAACCGTTCGCAATTAGCCAAAATATTCATTATTGGCATAATTGCTCAACTTTCGCTTCGCTCATTCCTCTGCTCGGCTTGCTCGAACTCCTCAATAAAGTTGTTCTCGTTATACTACCCACACTGTAATTTAACATACAGAACAAGATTAAATTAACTATGAGATGGAGATGATATATTAGTGATAAAATAATTATATGGATAATGGTATAGATTTAGATATAAACCAAATTTTTGAATATGCAAGGAAAGGAGTTATAAGAGCTTCTGCCTTCTCTGGAGCAGTTCTTAACGAAAAAAATAATTTTAATATAAAACAATGGCGAATTTTTGAGCAGTATGAATTAATTCCAGAACCGGTAAACAATGAGCAAACAATAAATGAATTTAAATCTTTTGTCGTTCATAATTCATTATGTGAAATGATGTCTTTATTCGAAAAAACATTAACAGAATTGTATAAAAAAATATATTATTTGAATTGCTATAATGAACGAAAAATATATGATGAAAAGATTGCCAATAATTTGACCAAAAAATTTTCAGGTCGAAATTTCCCGAAAAAAATAAAAATTATAAGTAGATTACTTAGAAATGTAAAAAGTAATAAAAATTTATGGGAAAACTTAAAATATGTAAGAAATTGTGTTGCTCATAATAATAGTTTAGTTAATAAAGGTGAAATTAAATTAAAGATAAAAGCATTTACTTGTAAAATGGTTGATCAAATAACAAAAGAGGAATATTATTTTACTCCTGATAATCCTATACACAAAATACAAAATATGGCCGGACATACAATACAATGCTCAATAAAGCTTGAAGAAAAAGAAAAAATATTTTATCAAGGTGATAAAATTAAATTTAGTCCTCAGGAAATAGCTTTTTTATTTTATACAATGTTGGAATCTATTAACGAATTATATCGTGCATTTTTAATTTATCTCATTGAGCAGGGTATGCAAATAAAACTTCCGGGGAATGATAAATTAATTACGACTAAAGAAGAATTAATAAAATTTTGGAAAAATGAAAAGCAGGAAGTACATTTGAGTTTAAATGCTATGGATAATGACTTAAATTAAATAAATATAAATTACCCACTTGAAATATTGTACCATTTTTGGTACAATATAAATATAAGTTAATTTTAATAAAAAAGGATAATAAAAATGGTAAATAAAAAGCACATAGGTTCCAGTTTTGATAATTTTCTTGAAGAAGAAAATATTCTTCAGGAATCAGAAGCTGTTGCAATAAAAAGAGTTATTGCTTATGCATTGGAGCAAAAAATGCTTGCAGATAATATTTCTGTTAATCGTCTTGCCAAAGAACTTGCAACATCTAGAACAGCTATTTGTCGCATTTTAGATCCTGAAAATACTTCTATTACTTTGAATACAATTGAAAAAGTTGCAAAATATTTGGGTAAACGCATTGTTTTATCTTTTGCATAATTCTTTATAGCGTTTAATTGCAACATCCAGTTCTTTTTGCGGGGTTTTCTGAGTTTTCTTTATAAATGCGTGAAGCAAGATTATTGTGTTATCTTCAACGCAGAAAATTATTCTTGCAATCCCATTAGAAATTTTGCAGCGAATTTCCTCCAAGTTTGTACCTTTTAACACTCTCGTTAAGAGCAGCGTTTGAAAATAGTCTAATATATTGATATATTAAATCTCTGGGCGTTAAAATTGTTATTACTTTTTTTAATTTTTTTATTCTTAAAGCCTTCATTGCCCATTTAGTTTCAGAATACTTTATATGATGATTAACCAAATTTTTTAATTCATTCCATAGCTGATATTTTTTATCATCTGAAGAATTAATAATTTCTTGTTCTGATAAGTATTTAATAATTTTATTAAATAAATTGTCTGGCATTTTAGATATAATATCAATTAATCTTTGAAGTTTATCAATACTATGTCTTGATTGCTCAATTAAAAAATTTGCGTAATAACAACAAATATCAGCATATTCTCTATTAAGGATTTTATATCTCCAATCTTTATCTATTGCATTTCTATATTTAGGCTTAGCAGTGCCAGTTGCATACTGATGTTCATCAGGAAGAATGCTTATTAGTACATCCCACGCTGTTTTTGGATACTCATTATTTAAGCATTTTATAGCATTTTTTTGATCTTCAATTGTTGCTAATGTCTGTACATGCCAAGGTATAAATATTTCTTTTATAGAGTTAATAGGTCTATTTCCATGATTGCCACCTGGATCTATACTTGATAAATATCCTAAAAATATAGTTATTTCACTTAAATATTTTTTATCCCAGGCTATAGTCTCAAGAGCTCTTAATATTCCTAAAATATAGTTTCTTCCAGTTAATCCATCTTTCATTTCTCCTATATCATGAGTTAAATTATATATTGAGAGATTTCTAAAAGTCAAAAACCATAGGAATTACAGGAATTGTAAAGTTTTATAAAATTAATAAAAATTTTTGGATAATATAATTTATTTAATTTGTTTTTGATAAATTTTTAGTCTTTTTTATATATTTTGAAAATTTTGACAAATATTTATGAAATTTCTGCAATTTTTTTGCGGTTTTAAAACCTAACCCTGAATCTGCACCTGTTATAATA
>JAFUXT010000004.1 GCA_017470815.1 bacterium
GGTAATTATATACTATTTTACAGTAGCATGTCATTGCGAGCCCGTTAGGGCGTGGCAATCCAGCCGTTTAATTTGTCGATAATGATGAAATAACTGGATTGCTTCGTCGGAAAGCCATTTCCTCCTCGCAATGACAGACATATTTACTGTAACATTGTATATAGTTACCTAAAAAAGATGCGAAATATCTTTCGCACCTTTTTTAATCTTTTATTTTTGCACTTATTATAAAGTTGTAGTTACAGGTTTTTTAACCGGAGCAGCACCCGGAATTGACTGCCAATTTGCTGCCATAATCTTTTTGAAAGATTTTAATGCAGTATCTTCCAATTCACCCAATTCTTCTGCTTCCATAATAAGTTCTCTTAACGGCATTAACGCTCTTGTGTCACGCAAAACACCCAACGCTGCTGCTGCACCTGCTCTTACAAGTTCGTTTTCATTACGGTTTTTCATAACATCAATCAATGCAGGAACTGCTTTAGGGTCGTTTAATTTACCCAAAGATGTTACGGCATAAATTCTTACATTTACCCATTCGTCATACAACATATTGATAACCTTATCAACTGCTTTTTTGTTTCCGATTTCGCCTAATGCTCTTGTTGCATCACATCTTACATTAACTTTTTCGTGATCTAATGATTCGATTAAAGCATCTGTTGCAACATCACCGATTTCAATTAAAGCATCTGTTGCAGTGATACAAACCTGAGGGTTTTCGTCATTTAATGCTTCTACCAATGGTTCAACAACAATTGCACCGCCCAAACGACCTAATGCTCTTGCTGCACGAACACGAACATCAACATTTCTGTCTTCACGCAAAGATTCAATCAAGTGAGTTGTTGCTTTGCAGTCGCCCAATTCACCTAATGCTCTTGCTGCATAAAGTCTGACAGAACCGTTTTTATCATGCTTTAAAACATCAATCAAAGGTTCAACTGCTTTTGAATCGCCCATTTCACCTAAAATACGGGCTGCATTGTAACGAACCTTTTCCGAATTACTTCCTGTTAAATCGTTTAATAATTCTTCAAATGTCTTTTTAACTTGTTTTTTCTTGCTACCGTTCACACTAATTGTCATTATTTTCCTCCGACACTACAATAATATTCACACTACTTACTTCTATATAAAAAATTTTTTGTGAATAAAATTGCCTTTTTTTTAAAATTTATGTTAACTTTTTTTACAATTCATAAAATTATTTCTGTGGATTTCCTTTACCTACTGCGATTTGCGCCAGAAATTTATTAAGGGTAACACTGACACTTATTCCTTCAGTATTCTTATTATAATACATATTTATATTTAATTCATCAGTTGAATAAAAATATTTTACAAATTTTTTTGATTGTTTATATAAAAATGCTTATAATACAGTTATATCTTAAAATATTTTTTACAATTTCTTAACAAATTACTACTCACAAGGGATAGTAATAATAAATTCCGAACCAATCCCAACTTCACTGATAACGCTGATTTTACCTTTATGCTTATCAATTATCTTTTGGCTTATAGCAAGCCCTAAACCTGTGCCTACTCCTACACCTTTTGTAGTAAATCCTGCAGTAAAAATATTTTTTAAATTTTCTTTTGGGATTCCTTTACCGTTGTCTTTTATTTTTATTTCAAGATTTTTTTCTTTTAATTCGGTTGAAATAGTTATTTTACCTGTTTTTTCGATGGCTTGACATGCATTTACAAGTATATTTGTGAAAACCTGATTCAGCATATTTGGGTAGCATTTCACAAGCGGAATATCTCCGTAGTGCTTTTCAATTTCCACTTTATTTTTGGTTTCGTGGCGGATAATTTCAAGAGTCAAATCAATTTCATTGTTAATATTTGCTTCCTGCAATTCTGCTTCATCAAGTCTGACAAATTTTTTGAGCGAAGTCACAATTTTGCTGATACGCTCAATTGCTTCCTTATCAATGTCATTGATTTGTTTGAACATTTCTTTTATATCATTATCTTCAAGTTTTGAAATCAATTTTGAAAGTATGTTATTGTTAGATTTTATGGAGGCTACCGGAGTATTGATTTCGTGTGCAATACCTGCGACAAGTTGACCTAAAGATGCCATTTTTTCAGAATTTACGAGTTGAATTTGTGTTTCTTTCAATTCATCAAGAGCCTGTTTAAGTTCTTTAACATTTTGGACATTTTTGCGGTAGAGTTCGGCCCTTATAATTGCACTGCCAAGTTGGGAGGATACCGCATCAAGAATTTCTATTTCTTCGTTAAGTTCTCGTTTTTGATAACTCAAAAGTACAAGAACACCTGTTATTTTCTGCAAATGATATACCGGAACAACTATTCTCAAAACAGACTGTTTAAAAGGTGTTGCTCCGATATATTCTGATAATGAGTAACCCGTTGAAATTTCCTGATTTTCAAGTTTTGACATAACTATATTGTCAAATTTGATAGGAATTTCTTTATTAATATTATTTTCTCCGTAAGATTCAATTATTGTAAAAGAATTATTTTTACTTTCAGCATAATAAGATTTGAAACAACCAAACATCAAAGACAATTCTTTCAGTACGGAATTTAGAATTGCTGAAATATCCATGGATTCTCGGATTATGTTTGAAACTTTGTTTATCAGTGCAATTTTGAAGGCTTGAGTTTGTGCATTTTGTCTGATTTTTTGGAGTTCATCATTTTCGTTTTCAAGTTTTTTCAGTTTCTCCCGATAAATTTGTTGTTCCTTTTCATTGTCTTTGAGCAGAATATCAGAACTCACATCAGTAAAGAAAAATATTGTGTATGTTCCGCGTTTTGCGGTTATCATGTCGTAATAAAATGTTTGTCCTGAATTGTTTGTATATGAAATTCTTGCAAAAAAATCCTCTTTTGAAGTTATAGCCTGAAAAATCGGGGAATATAAATCTGCATTTTCGCTGTCCATCGAACAAAATTCGAAAGTTACTTTATGAGCGAATCGTTTTATGTCAGTAAACTGATTAAAAATACGACAAAAAGTATTGTTTTTAAAAACAACATTATCATAATCTTTTATTACGATTACAGGTGTTGGAAATTGTTTAAAAAAATCAAACTTCTTCATACAGAAAATTATAAAGCATTTCAGACTAATGAGCAATTTGTAAAATTATAGTGTTATAATGGTTTTATGCCAAAAAGTGTTTATATACATATACCGTTTTGCAGGTCAAAATGTCATTACTGTTCGTTTGTTTCTTATCCGAAATTAGAACTGAAAAAAGGGTATCTGAAAGCCTTAGAACAGGAAATTAATTCGGTTTATGGCGCTGAACCGTTGAAAACTCTCTATTTTGGAGGCGGAACTCCCTCACTTTTAGAACCGGAAGAATTTTATAATATTATAAAACATTTTAATATTACAAATTCAACCGAAATTACTGCAGAATTAAATCCTGATGATTTATCATTTACCTATTTGAGAAGTTTATATGATATAGGTATAAATCGTATAAGTCTTGGGGTTCAGAGTTTTGATGATGATATTTTAAAACAAATAAACCGCAGGCATGATTCAAAACAAGTTTTAAAATCTGTTGAAAATGCCAAAAATGCAGGGTTTAAAAATATCAGCCTTGATTTTATATACGGTTTACCAAATCAAACTTCGGATATGTTTCTGAACGATTTGAAAAAAGCCGTTAATCTTGAGGTTCAGCATATTTCTCTTTACGGCTTATCAATAGAAAAAGGCTGTTATTTTGACAAAAATCGCCCTGAGAATCTTGCTGATGAAGATGAACAGGCAGATATGTATCTTGAAGCAGTTAAATTACTTTCTGCGCTCGGCTTTAATCATTATGAAATAAGTAATTTTGCAAAAGATGGTTTTGAATCAAAACATAATCTAAATTATTGGAACAATGAGGAATACTATGGTTTTGGTGTTTCCGCACACGGTTATCTTAATGGAACCAGATACGGGAATAAAATTACAATAGAAGATTATCTGAAAAATCCGCTTGAACACTCGGAAGAAAGATTTGAAACAGAGCAGGACAAACTTGAAGAAGAAATTTTTTTGGGGTTTCGTAAGATGAGCGGAATAAATGTCGGGCAGATTAATTCAAAATACGGGATAGATTTTGAGGAAAAATATCTCAAAATTCTGAAAAAATATGAGGGATTAAAATTACTTGAAAAAACTCAATATGGGTATAAATTAACTCCGAATGGTGTTTTGGTCAGTAATACAATTCTTGCAGAGTTTTTGGAATAGTGTTAAAATAATTGTATTATGACAGGAGTATGTTATGGATGTTAAAGTAATTATAATGGTTATAGATTCAATGGGAATAGGTGCAATGCCTGATTGTGCCGATTTTGGCGATATTCCCGAATGTAATACCTTAAAGCATGTATGCGAATTTAATAACGGTCTGAATGTTCCGAATATGGAAGCGTTAGGACTCGGGAATTTAGGTGATTTTAAAGGGATTGCAAAAGTTGAACATCAGAAGGGATATTGTGCAACTTTGATTGAAAAATCAAAAGGCAAAGATACTACAACAGGTCACTGGGAAATCGCAGGACTTGTTTCGGATAAACCGTTTTCAACTTTTCCTGACGGTTTTCCCAAAGAATTAATAGACAAATTTATTGAAGAAACAGGCTGTGGTGGTATTTTAGCAAATATTCCCGCAAGCGGTACAAAAATTATTGAAGAACTTAATGACGAACATCATAAAACAAAATTTCCTATAATCTATACATCCGCTGACAGCGTGTTCCAAATTGCGCTTGATACGGATATGATACCGTTAGAAACACTTTATAAGTGGTGTGAAATTGCACGCAAACTTCTTGATGACGGCGGGTACAATGTTGCACGAGTAATTGCAAGACCTTATAAGATTATTGACGGCAAGCCGACAAGAATTTCTAAAGACAGACGTGATTATTCTATGGTGCCAAAACGTACATTCCTAAATGAACTAAAAGAACGAGGCGACAAGGTTATCGCTATCGGGAAAATTGAAGATATTTTTTCAAAATCGGGTATTACCCACGCTATTCACACAGGCTCAAACAAAGAAGGTTTGGAACTTACTTTGAAAGCGGTTAAAGGGGAACTTCCGCTTGAAGATATTGCTTATGAAAAAGGTAAACAGTATAATGAAAAGACCTTGATTTTTACTAATCTTGTTGATACGGATATGCTTTACGGTCACAGGAATGATGCAAAAGGTTATGGTATGGCAATAGAAGAAATTGATACCTATGTTGCTCCGATAATTGAAGCGATGGGAGAATATGATGCTTTGATTATAACAGCAGACCACGGTTGTGACCCATGCGTTCCGGGAACTGACCATACGAGAGAAAAAGTTCCGTTTTTATTCTACGGCAAACACATAAAACCTAATGAAGGCATGGGTAATCTTGGTGAAATATTAGGTTTTGATTATATTGTCCAAAATATAAAAGATACACTGTAAATAAGATGGTATTTTGTAAGTTGGGCTTTCAGCCCAACAATTACCTAAAAAAAACGAGGTTGATGTGTTCAACCTCGTAAAAATATGATACAAAAGTTAAGTACCTAAAAAAGGTTACTCAACTATTAAGCCTATTTACCTCTTGTTAATACCATTTTTGCAGCATTAGATGCAGGCTCTACAACTCCGTCATGGAACACGACAGGGAATATATCTCCCATACTTGAGCCTGTTCTTTCAACATTACAGCTCTCGCTCGGATCTAATTTTGTCTCTCCGGATGAGCATTCAACTTCTTTATTTGGAGGAGTAGGTCCGTTCACATCAATAAAACCAATGCAATTCTTCAGCCCTTTTTGCGTTGTAGTATCTTCAGGATTAGAAACTCTTGTAAAAACAGACGCATCAAGAACATTCCCGGCTCCTAAACCGCATCCGACTGCAGCAGGGTCGAAACCTACATAAGAACCGTCGGCAAGAGAATATACCAAATATTCTGTAGAGGAAGGTAATACTTTTGTTGAGGCAAAAGTATACTTGTCAGTATCAGAACCACCATGCTTTCCTCCATTTGCAGCAAGAACTTTATCTGAACCATAAGTGCCTAAATATGTTTGTCCGGCTAAGGTATTGTTTAATAATCCACAGAAAGTAATATTGCCCCCGGAAACAATCTCTTTACCACAATTATCGGCGCTGCTAACTGATGATGTTAAGGAGTAATCAACATCATATTGTGCTTGTGCCATAAGTGCTGCTTGAGATAATGTAGAAATGGATTTTTTGAACTGTGATGCAAATTTTACGCTGTTTGTGTTTTGAATAAGAGTAGGGATAGTCATTGCTGCAACTACACCGATAATGCCAAGTGTAATAAGCACTTCTGCGAGGGTAAAACCTTTTTTTGAGCCATAGAATCTTTTTAACATAATTTTTCCGCCTTTCTCTAATTTGTTAAATTAAAATAATTTTTTATCTAATACTTATTGATTAATGCCAAGTATTTATTAATATTATGTCGTATTATGACAACTTTGTCAATACTAATTATTACAATATACCAATTTTTAATTTTTAATTAATTGTAAAATTAAGATTATGGCAATTTTGAGTAAATTATTAGGGCAAAGAATTAAAGATTTAAGAAAGCGTAACAAACTTACGCAAGTCGAATTGGCGGTAATTATTGGTATGGAAACAACAAATCTCTGCAAACTTGAAAACGGCGGACAATTACCTAAAGAAGAAAATATTGAAAAACTTGCAAAAGCATTGCAGGTCAATGTAAGAGATTTGTTTGATTTTGGGTATATGAAATCCCAATCTACATTGCAACAAGAATTGACTGAAATTATAAATAATTCAGACCGTAAGGAATTGGAACTTTATTATAAACTCATTATGGCAATAAAAGAATATAAATAGTAAGAAATAAGGCAATAAGATCTTTTTAATTATATATGAAATTTTGTGGAAAATTTTTTGAATTTGTTGTATAATAATTTTGCGAAATAATTTCGCGTGGTTAAATATTAATAAGGAGAAATTAAAATGGCAGTTACAGTTAATGATTCTTGTATTGCATGCGGTGCTTGCGAATCAATTTGTTCAGACGTATTTTCAATTGAAGATAAGGCAGTTGTAAACGCAGCAGCAGTTGCAGACAACATTGACAGCGTTAAAGAAGCAGCAGATGCTTGCCCTGTTGGTGCTATCGAAGTTGAATAATTAAAATATCTAATGTTAATTAAAAAAAACCGTCTTTTGTACAAAAGACGGTTTTTTTATTAGTACATATCAAGATTTCCCGGAAATTTAAATTTTACCGAATAATTGTTTTTATAACTGCTTGGCATATCATAAGTCGGTTTGAATCCGGTTAATCCGCCTCTTTCTTTATCGGCTTTTGTAAGTTCAAATTTATAAGGGAATGTTCCTGTAACATTTTCACTTGCAGTGCAACTTGTTTGTCCGATATTAATCATACAAGACATTCCTGCTCCGTAACTCCCGCAACCTAAACTGCCGGGGCAACCTCTTATATATTTTATTTCAAGGTTAAACGGCAAACTTTTATCTATTGTTGATACAGATGTAATTTTGATTGTTCCCCAATTATCAGAATCTTTCGGTTTTTGCGCGGAAACATAGAATTTTGGTGTAATAGAAATACTTTCATTTCTGCATGCGGGAACCTGATCTTTAACTTCATTGTGGTCGCAGCATTTATCACCATATTCTATTGAACTCTTTTTGGTTAAACAACAAGCAATTGAATAAGGGCTGGAGCAAACATCACATACAGGTGTTCCGTTCCATTTATGCCCTGCTTGGCAACATTCATCATCAGGACTTGACGGTGTTGTATATGTGCATGGGTCACATGCCTGTGTACCTACCCAAGATGAGCCTGATGCTTCCTGACAACAATAATCATCAGCACTTGTTGGCGTTGCGGTGCAAGGATTACATACATCCGCACTTTTCCATTTATCATCATTGCAACAAAAATCTTCAGGACTTGTTGGAGCATCAGCACATTCTTCTTCTACTGTTCCGCTGTCTTGTCCGTTGCAGATGGCATCTTCTTTGCCGACAAGTTTTTTATCAACCTTTGCGGCTAAAATTCCCCAGCAGTCTATAAGCTGAATTCTTCCTCTTGCAAATATTCTCATTGTAAGACGGTCAAATCCCTGTTTTCTGTTTTTGTCCTCACATTGTCCGGATTGTGCTGATTGACCGCAATTTGGGTCCTTATCACCATTCACATCGACGGTTAACAGTACATAAGAATCCGGTTTGTTATTAACAAAATTGAAATGCGAAAAAGTCCATACCATTCCGTCTTTTGTCCGGAACGTTTTTTTGCCGTTTTGAGTTGTGATAGAACCTTTTATATCAAGTCTGTCTGCAAACAGTGTAACAAGTTTCGTTGCGGCATCTTCATTTGACAATGCACCGGTATTTTCTTCTCCGCCCCATTTTTTACATTTTGCATACCCTAAGCCGTCATCAAGCCCTGCTCGTGATAGTATTTTAGGGTAACAATAACTGTCATTTAATAAATCGCTTATAACTGTTTCAGTCGTATAAAAAGCACGTTTTGCCATCAGTGCATTTTGATCAGGAGCCAAACTGAAAACAATTGGCATAACTATTGCCGTCAAAACACCTATTACGCCAAGCGCAATCAATAATTCCGTCAGTGTAAATGCAGTCCTTTTCATATATCTTATAAAATTAAACATATATTACTCCGCGTGTTTATATTCTAATTTTAACCTATTTTTGAATGAAGTGCAATATAATACAAGTAAAAGACTGTCTTATTTTAAGACAGTCTTCATTGTAGTGTATTTGTAAGTATGAGTTATTGTTTAATCGTATTTTTTGCAATTCCGTCAAGTTCTTCATTTATCTTATTCAAGTTTTCGGCTTTGGTTACCGCATTTGCAAGAAAATCAAATGAATATTTGTCATCTTGAGGATATGTTGCAGAAGCATCATATCCAAAATTGAGTTTTCTGTCCTCTACTTTTGCAAACAATTTGTCTGCTCCATTAGAATTTGCATCTACAATTACATGGATAGGATTATTTTCAGCATGATTGATTAAAGGTTTTACTTCTTTTACAAACAAATCAACATTACCAGCTCTGTTAATTATTTGTGCTTTTAATGCTCTCATACCTTTTTCTGTAAATCTTATTGCGCCAAATGACGGAGTGTTATTTCTTCCGTTTGGGCAGTTACATTGTGGGTTATAACCTATTGAACCAATATTCATTAAAAACTCCTTTCAAGATTTTTGGTAATTTTCTCTTACATGAAATTACCTGAAAATCAAAATTGCCTGTTTTAAAAATAATATTAAGAAAAATTTACAATTAAACTATTTCTTTTTGAACAGTTTTTATTTCGGTATTTTCACTGCAAACAGGAATTGCAAAATAAAAGCAGGAACCTTTACCTTCTTCACTTTCACACCAAATTGCGCCTTTATGGGCTTTGACCATACCTTTTACAATTGGTAATCCCAAACCTGTTCCGCCGACTTTTCTTGTCAGAGAATTTTCAATTTGTGAAAACATTTCAAATGCCTTTAAAATATTTTCGTCTTTAATTCCGATACCCTCATCACGAACGCTGACAATAACATAATTGCCGTTCAGAGCATTTATTTCGTCTTCAAAATGCTTGCATGGAATAATATCCTGAGCATTTTTCAATTCGGATTTTATGGTTATGCTTTTATTTTCCGGAGTAAATTTCATTGCATTTGAAACAAGATTTGTTAAAATCTGTTCTAATCTTTGGCTGTCACCGTAAATATCAGGCAAATTATCCTGTTCAACAGTACTAAATTCAATATGATTCTCTTTTGCAACATTTATAAAATTATTTTTAACATTTTCAATTACACTGTGAATATTCATTTTTTTGTAAGTGAAAATCATCATCCCTGCCTCAATTTTATTCAGGTCAAGAATATCATTGATAATATTAATAAGTTGATTTACATTCCTTTTTGCCATATCAAGAAAATGTTTTCCGTCATTGTTCAATTCTCCGCATCGTCCGCTCGAAAGGATAGAAAGGGCATTTTTTAGCGGTGTAATCGGGGTTCTTAATTCGTGTGAAACAATAGATACAAAATTTGATTTTATGCGCTCTAATTTCTCAAGTTCAATATTTTTTTCTTTAATTTCTTTATATAAACCTGCGCTTTTTAACGGCAGGGAAACCTGTCTGACAATGGTTTGAAAATATGCGGCATCATCGGTTGAAAACGGTTTGTTTTTAAATATTTCAATACATCCGAAAAATTGGTCACCCAAATCAATAGGGGCGAACATGTTGTCATATTGAAATACTGAAAAGGAAAATTTTTCATGCGGATTTTTTATATTTTTAATGATTTTTAATTTAGTATCATCAATTTCAAAAGGAATTTCCTTTGATTCAAATAATGATTTGTAATTCAAAACGGCTCTTAATTTTAGAGCATTTGTCAGTTCTTCGGATACATCATAGATTGAATCAATGATTAAAACAGGTTCGTTTTCAAAACCGAAAGAAATTATGCATGCCAAATCAAAACTCAAAGATTTTTCTAACCCTTCAGCCATATAATTTAAAAGTTCTTTGGTATCAAGTGTTCCTGCAAATTGTGAACTTGTATTATATAAAACATTCAGTCTGTAAAGACTTTCAGCCATATCATTATTACGTGCAGTAAGTTTATCAAGTTTAGATTTTGTTTTAAGGGCAGTATTTATTGTGTTTACAATCATTTTATCCGAATAATTTTCAAGAATATACCCGTCAATATTTGATAATATATCGTTGTCATCATTTCCAGATTGGCTCAAAAGCAATATACGGGATCTTTCGGAGGCATTTTTTATCCTTTGAAATATTTGTTTAATATCACAGGAAGTCATATTTTCATCTGCAAGATAAATATCAAAAGAATTGTTCTCTGTTAAGTTCTGAAATTGTTTCTCTGTTTTGCATACTTCGTAACTGAAAAATTTTCCTTCAAAGATTTTGGAATATTTTTCAATTAAAGAGTCATTTTCACTTAAAATCAATACTTTTCCCATACTTCTATTTTATATTTTGTGTGATTTTTGGCAAATTGTAAATTTAAAGTAAAAAAGAGTCTTAATTAACAAGTAATTAAGACTCCCTTTTTAAAAATTCTTTATAAAGAAACTATTTTACAAGTTCTTTGAATTTTTTACCTGCAGAGAAAGCAGGAACTTTCTTAGCAGCGATTTTCAAAGTAGCACCTGTTTGTGGGTTTCTGCCTGTTCTTGCTGCTCTTTTGCGAGATTCAAAAGTACCGAAACCAACTAAAGTTACTTTTTGTCCTTTTTTAACTGTTTTTTCAATAGTGTCTAAAGTTGCAGCCAAAATGTTAGCAACTGCTTTTTGTGAAACTTTTGATTTTTTTGAAATTTCCTTTACTAATTCTTCTTTGTTCATTATGAACCTCCTTCTTCCTAATACCACGGGAAACCATTTCCGCAGTTTTGTATAATCGACAGGCTCATTATAGCACTTTACCTTTTACTGTCAAGTGTTTTTGCAAAATATTCTTTTGAAATTCAAGAATAATATAGAAAATGAGAAATATAAGAAGTAAAATGTCTTATATTATAAAGATTTTATACGAACTTTAGTTCAGATATTCAAAAATTTTTTATGCATCTATTGCAAGTTTTCTTATATCATCTGCAGTTTTGTGTCTGTTTTTCCACCATTCTTGTTCAAAAATCATTTTAGGCATGCGAACGTAATTAAAGTGAGTTTCTTCATCATCCGATTTGGTAAATGCTAAGGTTGCATCTTGAAGAGCGGTTAGAGGAGAATGATCATCTTCAATATTGGAATTCCCAATAATTTCAAAATCTGTTTTTTCTTTATCGTTATTGTAAACACGTATTTGTGCCTCATAATATTTGTTATGCCTAATAGTGTTTAACATTTCTTCTTTATTTTTAATTTCTATCATTTTACTTCCGTTGTATTTTATATATTTAAGTTGTGCAAGATCTCCCGGTATCTCTTCTAAATATTTCAACATAGTATATACCTTCGGATAAATGGAGTAATCAGGAAGTTCGCATCCACTAAAGTAATTGTCATCTATGTAATCTAAAATATTTTCAATATCATTTTTTTTAAATTTCAATCCAAATGCAGGGTTATAGTTATTATTATAATTTTGAATACTATTAATTCTCATATTTTACTCCTTTTTTTTAACTAAAACACCTAAAAAATTTTTTTGCTATTAGTTTTAAAATCCTTCATATAGCCTATTACAAGTATTGAAAATGTGTTAAAATATAATTATGAGAAAGATTTTAATACTTTTTGCAATATTAATAATAAATGTCATTCTTGCTAATCCTTGTCATGCAATAAAAATCGGCTTACTGACTAATGTTGACAGAGCAGGTGTCGGAACTGACGTTGCAGGACGAATGATTAGTACCCATACAAACCGAACAGTAGCGACCACTGTTGCAATGAAAGGTTATATCCTTGTTCCGTACAAAGGGCAAATAGCGATTGAAGCAAAAGGTGAACTGACACCGTTAAATACCGATGCACTTGTATTAAGACCTGACAGCACAGGTTTTGTAAGTACAAAAGGTAAATGGTACAGAGGAAAACTTTTAATAAAAAATATTAACGGCGGTTTGACTGTTATAAATGATATATCAGTTGAAGAATATATAAGAGGGGTTGTACCGTCTGAGATGTCTCCGTCCTGGGAATACGAAGCACTCAAAGCGCAGGCTATTGCTGCAAGAAGTTTTGCACTTGCAAATTTGGGCAAACAGGCAAAATACGGTTATGATTTGAAAGACAATACAGAAGATCAGGCTTATAACGGTGCTTCAGGTGAAACAGACAAAACAAACCGTGCCGTAAATGAAACGGAAGGTCTTGTTTTGACTTACGATATGAAAATAATTTCGGCATATTATTCTGCATCTGCAGGCGGATATACAAATACAAATGCGTGGGGTGGTGTAAATTTACCGTATCTTCATTCAGTTTTCTCTTTTGATGATAATGTGGCAAAGAACGGACATGGTGTAGGAATGAGTCAGCATGGTGCAAATAACCTTGCAAAGCAGGGTTATAACGCATATCAAATTTTACAGTATTTTTACCAAAATGTTAAATTCGCCAAATTAAACAGTGAAGTTTAAAAATTATATTCTATTCTTGTTCCGTCAAACAATGCCGGATTTTTGTCTGAAAATATGACTTGGTCACCGTTATTATAGAAAACTTTTTCAGTATTTACTTTCGGAATCTCTCTACCTGTAAATCTTTCTATTAATTGATATAAAAAGTTTGCCTGTCGTTTATTTATCGGATGAACAATTCCCTGTTCGCCCATATCTTTTACAATATGTTTGACTAATCTGTCTTGTGCTTCTGTTGTCGGGTAATTTTTGAATGAACTTATTGTTTTATTCCATGTAGTTACTGTCAAATTTCCTTGAAAAGATACGCTATTCATGTATTTGCTCCTTGTGATTTTTCCATGGTAAAACATAAAAAAAAATTTTTTTGCGCCCAAATTTTAACATGTTATAATTATTTACAATATGGAAACAAAAAAAAGAAAAATCAGTATAATCGGTTCAACGGGTTCTATCGGAACACAGGCTCTTGAAGTTATTGAAAAAATATCTGATAAGTTCGAAATAATCGGATTGTCAGGCGGGAAAAATACTGAACTTTTAAAAAAACAATGCGAAAAATTTAAACCAAAATATGTCTGTTCAAATGACGTTGATTTCAAATTTGACGGAATAAAAACTTTATACGACGAAAAAGGTCTGGAAGAAATTTGTTCAAACCAAGAAAATGATATAATTCTTGTTGCAGTTTCGGGCAAAATCGGTTTAAAACCTACGCTAAAAGCAATAGAAAACGGTATTGATATTGCACTTGCAAACAAAGAAACACTTGTTATGGCAGGTGATATTGTTATGCAAAAAGCAAAAGAAAACGGGGTAAATATTATTCCTGTTGATAGTGAGCATTGTGCAATTCATCAATGTATAAAAAATATAAAACAAGTTGATAAACTTATTATAACCGCAAGCGGAGGCCCTTTTTTACACAAGACTAAAGAAGAAATGAATTCTGCAACGGTTGAACAGGCACTTTCTCATCCTCGCTGGAATATGGGTAAAAAAATTACAATAGACAGTGCAACATTGATGAATAAGGGGTTGGAAGTCATTGAAGCACATCATTTGTTTGGTATGAATTATGATGATATTGAAGTTGTTGTCCATCCTCAAAGTATTGTTCATTCCGCTATTGAATACAAAGACGGAAGTGTTATCGCACAACTTGGATTGCCAAGCATGCATATTCCTATTCAGTATGCAATTACTTATCCTGACCGCTATGAAGGAATTAAATCAAAAAGTTTCAGTTTTAGTGAAATAGCACGATTAGACTTTGAAAAACCTGATTTTGACAAATTCCCGACATTAAAACTTGCATATAATATGGGAAAAATTGGCGGAAGTGCAACTGTTTGTATGAACGCATCTAACGAAGAAGCAGTTTTTGCTTTTCTTGACGGAAAAATAAGTTTGGGTGATATTTATAAAATAACCGATAAAATGACACAAAATCATAATGTGATTAAAAATCCGTCAATAGACGAAATTTTTGAAATTGATAATGAGGTTCGTATTAAAACAAAAGAATTGATAAAAAGACTTTAGAATAACATTTATGTGAAAAGTGAATTGTGAATAGACCTTTACAAATTTATGTATTTATGAAATGTGCGAAAGCACCGATAACGACAATTAACTATTCACGACTCACGATTCACGAATAATACAGTAATAATATAAGTGTAAAGGAACAACATGTTTGATAATTTAAGCGAGAAATTACAGAATATAATAGCAAAAACTCAAGGGAATGCGGAACTTACACAAGATAACATGCAGGATGCACTGCGGGAAATCCGCAGAGCCTTGTTAGAAGCAGATGTTAATTTGCGGGTAGTAAAAGCATTTATTTCTGCCATAAAAGATAAGGCTGAGGGCGAAAATGTCCTCTCAGGCGTAAATCCCGGTCAGCAGTTGGTTAAAATAGTTAATGACGAACTTGTTGAACTTTTGGGGAAAGAACTCAAACCGCTTGACTTGTCAGGACATCCGTCAGTTATTATGATGCTTGGGCTTCAGGGTTCAGGTAAGACAACTTCAAGCGCAAAACTTGCGGTTAAACTAAAAAAAGAGGGTAAAAATCCGTTGCTTGTAGCATGTGATGTTTATCGTCCTGCTGCTGTTTCTCAACTTCAGACTTTAGGACAGGAAATTGGGTGTGAAGTATTTACAATTCCTGACAGTAAAGATGTTCAAAATATTGTTCAAAGTGCGCTAAATTATGCAAAAGATAACGGATTTAATGTTTTAATTTTGGATACCGCAGGCAGGTTACAAATTGATACCGAAATGATGGCAGAATTACTCATAATTGACAGGGTTTTCAGACCAAATGAAAAACTTTTGGTAATTGATTCAATGATCGGGCAGGAAGCGGTTAATGTAGCAGAAAACTTTGATGCCCAAATCGGTCTGACAGGTTTGGTTTTGACTAAATTAGACGGTGATTCAAGAGGGGGTGCGGCTTTATCTGTTGTATATTGTACGGGAAAACCTATCAAATTGACAGGTACTGGTGAAAAATTAAATGCGCTTGAAAACTTTTATCCTGAAAGAATGGTTACAAGAATTTTAGGAATGGGCGATATTGTATCTTTAGTAGAGCGTGCGCAGGAAGTTTTTGACGAAAAACAGGCTTTGAGGATGCAGGAGCAGATGCAAAAAGCCGAATTTTCTTACAATGATTTTTTGAATATGCAAAAGCAGATGAAGATGTTTGGTTCGATGGACAGTATTTTAGGCATGATTCCGGGGCTGAATATTAAAAAAGAGGACAGAGAACTGATTTCGCACAAAGGCGAAGAAGAATTTAAACGAATTGAAGTGTTTATTCAAAGCATGACACCTGAAGAAAGAGATAATCCTCAACTTATGAATACAAGCCGTAAACGCAGAATTTCGCAGGGCTGTGGGATAGATATGCACACAGTTAATCTTTATGTAAAGCAGTTTGAACAGATGCGTCAAATGATGGGTGGTATGGGCAAATTACAAAAGATGTTTGGCGGATTCGGTAACAGCAAAGTCGGTCAGAAAAAGGCTATGGTCAAAGCCATGAATATGATGAGAAGGTTTAAATAATTTCTTGCTTGCAAAATATTTTTCAATTATACTAAACATGTGTGATTAAAAATAAAATTCAGGCGGAATTATGGATATATTTTCAATATTTACTTTGATGGGAGGTTTAGCGTTTTTCTTATACGGCATGATTATAATGTCATCAGGCTTAGAAAAAATTGCCGGCGGAAAAATGGAAAAACTTTTAGAGCAACTGACTTCTAACCCGTTTAAAGGGTTTTTGGTCGGGGCAGGCATGACAATTGCAATCCAAAGTTCTTCAGCGGTTACGGTCATGCTTGTCGGGTTTGTAAACTCAGGGATTATGAAATTATCCCAAACCGTTGCTATTATTATCGGTTCAAATGTCGGAACAACGGTTACATCATGGATTTTGAGTTTATCAGGAATTCAAAGTACCAATTTTTTCCTGAGAATGTTAAAACCTGAATCTTTTTCCCCTTTGCTTGCGCTTGCAGGGGTTATAATGCTTATGACCTCAAGAAGTAATTTTTCGAGAAGGAAACCTGTCGGAACATTCTTAATCGGATTTTCAATATTAATGTTTGGTATGGGTTTAATGTCATCATCTATGGCACCATTAGCCAATGATCCGAATTTTTCACATATTTTGACTTTATTTAAAAATCCGTTCCTTGGTTTGATGGTTGGGCTTGTGATAACTATGATAATTCAAAGTTCTGCGGCATCAGTCGGTATGTTGCAGGCTTTGTCTTTAACAGGCAGTATTTCTTATATGGTTGCAGCACCGATTATTGCAGGTCAGCATATAGGAACATGTATAACTGCGGTTCTGTCAAGTATCGGGGTTAATACAAATGCAAAGCGTGTTGCTGCTGTTCATGTTGCTTTCAATGTAATTGGTGCAATTATATTTCTTGCAATATTTGAAATATGGTTACATACCTTTGAATATCCGCTCAAACAAATGGCTAATCCTTTCGGAATAGCGATTGTTCATACGGTATTCAGTATTTTGGCTGCTTGTTGTTTGTTCCCGTTTAGGAAAGCGTTAGAAAAAATTTCTTATATTGTTGTGAAAGATAGCAAAGAAGAAAAAGAAGTTATACTTGATGAACGATTGCTTCTCACTCCGTCTATTGCAATTTCACAATGCTATAAGACTACGGCGGAAATGGCAAAACTTACAAGGGAATCTCTTGTTATGTCAGTACGTCAATTAAAACAGTATAATCCGAAAATATCAGAAATTATTGAGAAAAACGAGTCAAAAATTGATAAATATCAGGATGTTTTGGAATCATTCCTGCAAAAACTTTCGGCAAAGGATTTGACAGAAGATGATTCAAATAAGATTTCCCAACTTATTCTTTCAATTTCTGATTTTGAAAAAATTGCCGACCATTCAACACATATTATGCAAATCGCAGACCAGATGCACAGAAAAGAATGGGTTTTGGCATCAGATACGGTTGAAGAACTCAAAAAAGTAGTAAATGCGGTTAAAGAAGTTTTTGATATTACTGTCAAAGCCTTTATTTATAATGATTTGAGAACTGCTTATGAGGTTGAGCCGTTTGAGCAGGTTGTTGATGATATTTCTTATGTTGCAAAGAAGAATCATATTAAGCGTGTAAAAAGAGAGAAAGTACATATCAGAAGGAACTTTGCTTATGCGGAAGTTTTGAACGATTTAGAGCGAATTTCAGACCATTGTTCAAATATTTCAACAAATATGATTCAATCCGCAAATTCATCTATTCCTAAGCACGAACTCAAGAAAAGTCTTAAAGAAGAAGATGTAACAGGCATTTCGCAGCAACTTGAAGAATTTAAAAAACAGTATTCGCTGCAATTGATGGAGTAGAAATTAAGTGAAAAGTGAGTAGTGAGTAGTGAATAGTCGTTATCAGTGCTATCGCACAATTAAAAATTATTATTTTTGTAAAGGTCTATTCACAATTCACCACTCACTTTTCACCTTAAAAAGGAGAGAACAGTGACCATAGATACACAGGATAAATTTTATACACTTGAAAAAACATATCCGGTTTCAATGGCTATGTATGATTTGCAATATCGTTTGAAACCGTCTGCGCTTTTAGATTTGTTACAAGATATGGGTGCAAGAAATATCAACGGCACACCGTTTGGGAATAAAGAACTTAATGCACAGAATTTGGGTTGGTTTTTGGTTCGTTACAGGATAGAATTTGACAGGTATCCGCAAAATTTAAGCGATATAAAGTTTTATACCGAAAACAGAGGAACACAACGCCAAAGTGCGTATCGTGATTTTGAAGCATACACTCCTGACGGGGAAAGACTTTTGAGGGCAACATCTTATTGGCTTATGGTGGATTTGGAATCTAAGGCACTTGTTAATATAGAACAAAAATTTCCCGATATTACAAAATATCAAAAAAGAGAAAATGATGTTGTGCTGCGTAAATTAAAACCTATTGAAACTCCTGACAGTGAAGTTGTTTTCCATGTTCGTTATGACGATTTGGATATGAACGGGCATGTCAATAATGTTGTCTATATGACCTGGGCTATGGAGGCTTTGAGTTACGAATTTCGCAACACTCATACAATTAAAGCAATAGATATTTATTATAAGCATGAAGTCAGATATGGTGAAGATGTAATTTCTGCGGTTAAAATTAATGACGATAATACAACGGAACACTTAATTAAAAACGCTTCAACAGGTGATGAACTTTGCCTGATTAGGGTTGAGTATGTTTAATATTTAAAACATCCTGTTTCGTGGTCATTTACTATTCCGATAGATTGCAGATAGGAATAAATAATGACTGTTCCGACATATTTCATCCCTCGTTTTTTGAGGTCTTTTGAAATTTTGTCAGATAACGGAGTAGAAACTTCAAATTTGTCATTTTTGTTTTTTATAATTTTTCCGTCGGTAAAACTCCAAATGTATTTTGAAAATGAACCATATTCTTTTTGAATTTGGATAAATATTTTTGCATTAGATATTGCGCTGTTTATTTTGCTTCTGCTTCTTATAATACCTTCATTTTGTAATAATTCATTGACTTTGTTTTCATCATAATTTGCAACTTTTTTTACATCGAAATTGTCAAATGCTTTGCGAAAGGCTTCACGCTTTTTTAGTACGGTAAGCCATGATAACCCTGCCTGAAAACTTTCTAAAATCAGCAGTTCAAAAAGTTCACGGTCATCATATTTTGGTACTCCCCACTCATTATCGTGATAGTCTTTATATATTTGTGAATTTTCATCAACCCAAAAACATCTTTTCATAATTAAATTATAACTTAATCATCTTTAATAGCAAAATTTGGCCTTTATTTTTTTGACACTAATGTTTCGATTGTACATGTAACTAATTACTTGACATGCACAACATTGAAGAGGAAAAAGTTGCAATTTTTACCCATTTACATCATTTTTTGCAGATTTACATTGTTATTGTTCTTCTTTTTTAGTTTTACCTAAACTTTTTATGGCAAATTAACAAAGAAATGTAAAAAATATTTTAAAAATCAGGTTTATATTGTATAATATTGTAGAAAAAAGGCTATGGGGAAATTATGAGAAATAAAAGATTTGGAATATTAGTTTTATTGGCTTTATTAAGCCTGTCTAACTGCGCAATAGCAGAAGATATAAATTTTGATTTTGGTCAGGATACCGCTTTTGAAAAAATAAAAGCAAACAAAGATACCATATCAAAAGCGCAAGAGGCGATGGATAATAAAGATTATCAAACTGCTATAAATTTATTGACAGGTTATATAAACGAAAAACAAAATAAATATGAGGTGTATAAGTTAAGAGGGGATGCTTATTATGCCATAAGACGCTATTATATGGCTCAAAAAGATTACCAGACTGCTATTGATATAAAATCGTCAGAAGACAAATTTATGACAAATACAAAATATGTCAGTGCAATAGTTTTAGGTGCAGATAAAAACGAACAAAAACAAAATGCAGAATTAGGCGATTTATACGGTGCATTGATGTATGCGCAAAAGGCAATGAATAATCCTAATTATACAGCATCTTATGATAGTGCGGTAAAATATAATTCTCATATTTATCTTCCTCAACCAAATAAAAATGAAATAAACAAAATTAATTGTCCTCAAAAATACGGTAAAGTTCTTACACCACAAGGTATTGATATACAAATTTACGGTGCAATAGATGATATTGCAAAAGGAAATTACAACGAGTCTTTATACAAATTGCAAAGTGTTACAACACAATATCCAAACTATTATTTGGGACACTATTTGACAGGAGTTGCATTATCAGAACTTGAAAAAGATAATGACGCTATTAAGGAATTTGAAAAAGCAATTTCTCTAAATCCTTACGATTTTGAATCAAGAGCAAGTCTTGGAAGAATTTATTATTCAAAAGCGGAAACAAAATTTTCGCAGGATGATGCAAGAAAATCAATTGAATATTTCAGCCAGGCTTTAAGACAAAATCACAACTGTCCGACATACTATTTCTATATCGGTATGAACGAACTTCAAATCGGAAATACAAATGTTGCAATTTCTAATTTTGACAAGGCATTAAAAATTAATCCGTCTGATTATAACAGTCAGTATTATAAACTTATTGCACAGTATATAAACGGAAATTATCAGGATGTTATTGACGGAGCATCAAAACTTCTGCTTAAACATGTATCAAACTACAATTCTGTTTTGTATTTAAGAGCCCTTGCATATACAAAACTGAATGAAAACGAAAAAGCACTTGCAGACTTGAATACAATAGAAAATAATATCGGAGATATTTATAATGCTGATATTAAAACAACAAGTGCAAGAGAAAAAAGTCTTGAAAGTTATGTTCATTATTTAAAAGCACAGATTCAGCACTCAAAAGGTGCCGGTTCAGCAGAAGACAATACGATTGCATATTCAAATCCTATAATAGACAGACTTTCAAATGCTCAAAAAGCAATGGAGCCGTACGAAAAATCTTTGCATGGCGAAAATATATCTTTGAGTGATTATAACAAATTTGAAAGTTTTTATTCAACATCTTTACCAAAACTTTTGGAATCAGGTGCGGTAATTACTTATGAAGATATTGACAATCAATATGATTATATAAGAACAACCTTTGCAGATTTGGGAATAAGTTTTCTTTACCTGAATCCTGACTATAAAATGACCACTATAAAAGATTATCCGTACAAAAAATATTCTTCAAAACTAAATAGAACAGAAATGCAGTCTTTATCTGCCAGACCTGTTTCTGACAGCACAAATGTTGAACTTGCAAGGGCTCAATCAGAAACTTTAAGAAAATCAACACCGTCTTCTGAGTTGATTTTGCAGGAAAATCAATCATCATTAGCGCAAATGCTTGCATCTGATGCTTTGGCAGGTAAACCAAAACCTATGGAAGTTAAAAACCCTATTGCATTGAGAGATGTACCGGTAAAAGAATCTTCAACCCCTTCATTCAAACCGGAAAATCCTGATGCGGAAAAGGTTTATTCTTCAAAAAATATTGCATCAGGTGATACTTATGTAAGAGAAAATCCGCTTGTAAATCAGGATAATTCCAAAAATGTAACAAAGATTTTGAATGAAGAAAAGACTATTCAGACTCAAATTCCGGAAATAAAACAGGAAACAAATGTAGAAACCGCTTCAGACGGAAGTGTAAAAATATCGGTTAATAATCCAATATCAACTCCGGATGTTGTTATAAAAAATAAACCTGAACCGATTCCTGCAGTAGCAAAAACCACTACTGAAAAAGCGGAAGAAGTAACAGAAACGACAAAATCCCTTCCGGATCTTGAACCATTAAAGTTTAATGCAAAAGAGTTTAAACAGACAGATGATGTTGTAATCAGATACCCTGAAGCAACTCCTACTAAGACTGTTGCACAATCTGCGGGTACAGCAGCCGCTGCTGCTGTGTCTTCTGCGATTGCGGATGCGTCAAAGACTTCTGCTAATGCCGCACAAGTCGCCTCTCAAACTAAAGAAAATGTTAAACTGTCTGCAAAAGAAGCAAAAAAACTTGCAAAAGAACAGTTGAAAGCGGAAAAAGAAGCGGCAAAACTTGCTAAAAAAGAGGCAAAATTAAGACTCAAGGAAGAAAAAGAAGCCCTAAGACTTGCACAAAAAGAGGCAGACCAAAAACTAAAAGCGGAACAAGAAGCCTTAAAACTTGAACAAAAAGAAGCAGAACAATTACAAAAATCCGCTCAGGAAATAGTTGACAACGCTAAACAACAGGTTGAACAGCAACAAGACTCAATGCGTCAAACGGCTAAATCTACTGTTGATAGTACCGAAAATATCATAGCAGAGAATAAACCTCAAGTTAGAGAAATTGTAGAAAAGCATGCAAATATCGGCTCTGATATTAATGTTCAAAAACCTTCTAATTCTTTAACAATAGATAACATAGACGACATTGTAGAACTTGATGTCAGCACTTTAGATAAAAAAATAGGAAATGAAAGTGATTTATTTGATTCAAATACTGTATTTACAAAACCTGCCGCAGAAGTAAAGGAATTGACGCCGCCTGTTACGATAGCAGAAATTCCTGAAGAAAAACCTGTAGTTCAACAGGTTGCACAAACAGTTGAGGTTAAACAAAAGACTGTTCCAAATGCAGATTCAAAAGTTGCAGTCGTAAATGTTCCGGAAATTACCGTCCCTGAAATAAGAGCAGAAAAAGGAGAAGTAAAAGAAAATAAACCTGTTCAGACTACAACAGAACAATCAACCGAGCAAAAAGCAACAGTCCAACAATCATTAAAAGAACAAGAGCCTAAAACTATGCAAAAACCTGTTACCGAGCAAGTATCTGCGGAACAAATTGCACAAAAAACAGCAGCGGCTTCTGAGCCTGTGCCTGCACCTGTGAGTGAATCAACTTCCGTTCAGCCTGATGAAAAATTTGTAAAAGAACAATTGTCACAAATGCTTGAACAAGTTGCGCCAAAACAACAAAAAGATGAATTACCTTCATCTGCTTCTTCAACAATGTCAGACGTTGAAATGACAATGTATGAAGCAAATGACCTTAAAGCAAAAAGATTAAAATTAAAAGAAGAAGCCAAATATGCAAAAGCACAAAAAAGAGCGCAAGCATTAAAAGAAAAAGAAGAAAAGAAATTCCAAAAAGAAAAAGAACGCATCGCTCTTATGGCCCAAAGAGATGCAATAAAAGAAAAGGAAAAAGCGCAAAAAAATATTGAAAAAGAAAAAATAGCACAAGCACGAAAAGAGTTAAAACAGCAAAAAGTACTTGAAAAAGAGCAGAAAAAACTTGAACAACAAGTAAAATTTGAACAGTCAGAGAATAAATCAGAATCCGTAGTTGAATCAAAAGTTGAAAAAACAGCCCAACAGATTCGTGCGGAACAATCAAAACAAACAAAAAAACTTGAAAAAAAGATGGCTAAACAACAAAAAATACTTGAGCAAGAACAGGAAAAAATTGTTGAACAAAATGATGAAACAAAAATTCAGCGATTGAAAGCAAAACTTGCCGCAATGCGCGGAAGTTTAACAAGTGCAGAAAAGAAAGCACAAAAAGAACAGTTGAAAAAGGAAAGACGTCAGGCTAAACAAGCACAGAAAGCAAAACAACGTGCACAAGAAATTTCTCAAGCAATTGATGATAAAGAAAAAGAAATATTAAGACAGCAAAAAGAGCAAGAAAAAGCCATAGAAGAACGAATAAAACAAGAACAAAAAGCAATTGCACAAGCACAAAAAGATGCTCAAAAACAGCAGCGTGCTTATGAAAAATCACTTAAAAAACAACAAAAAGCAGAACAAAAAGCAATTGCACAAGCACAAAAGATGGCCGAAAAAGACAGAAAAACACATGAGAAACTTGCATCTCAATATTCTGCTGAAACTGAATCCGGATTCAAAAAATTCATTTCAAAATTAAAATTTTGGAAGAAAAAATAATAGATAAATAAATTAATAAAAGACCGCATAAATTATGCGGTCTTTTAAATATAAATATTTAATGTTAATAAAAGTTAATAAAAATACCACATGAGTAGCAAAAAACTTTTTTAGGTGCTTTCATGCTTAAAAGAGGTATTTCTATGCAAATTAATATAAACAATAGAACTAATCAGTCTTTTCGCGGAATCAAATTAATGGGCGGTGCAGAAGATACTTTGCGCAAAGTCCTCAAACCTGCGGATTGGATTCAGTTAGATAAGATTGCAAAAGAACAGGAAAAAAATACAGTTGATGTATACTTGTTCGGGCATAACGGCGGTAAACTTATGGGCAGAATTATTCCCCAAAACAGTAATTTTAAAGATAAAGATTATTATCAACTGCCGTTTTTTGAATCAACCATAAAATTTATTGACAAAATGGCAAAAAAGGCTAATATTGTAAAAGAAAAAATTGATAAATTGCCGGCAGTAAATATTGATGAAATAGTTGGCAGATTGAGTAAAGAATCGTAGATATTTTTATAAAGGAAGAAATTATGCAAGTTCAGAAAATTAACAATCAATCTTTTGGTATGGCTGTAAAATACAGTCCTGATTACGACACTGTCAGAACATTTATCCATAGCAATTACAGTCGTGAAGTAAACGATAAAGTTGGTATTATTACTAAACTTCAGGCAAAAAATCCTGTTGATATTTATCTTTCTATCGCAAATAAAGACGGTAAAAAAGTTCTTCGTGCAGAAGTTGAAAATGATACCTATACGGAAGGTTTTTGGCGTAGTGCAAAAAGAGTGCTCACAGGCGCAGAAAAAGCCGCAAATCGTATTCATAAAGAAAGACAAGAACTGGACAGATTGTTAAACAGAGCATAATTACATATATTAAACATAAAAAAGAGGATGTCTTTTTCAGACATCCTCTTTTATTATATTTTATCAAATCCTGTATATTTTCTTAAAACTTCAGGAATAATAATTGTTCCGTCTGAAGTTTGGAAGTTCTCTACAATTGCTGCAAATGTTCTTCCGACTGCCAAACCTGAACCGTTTATAGTATGAACAAATCTTGTTTTGCCGGTTGCTTTGTCTTTATAGCGGATATTTGCTCTGCGAGCCTGATAATCGCCGTAATTTGAACAACTTGAAATTTCTTTGTATGTATTATAAGAAGGTAACCATACTTCCAAATCCCAGCATTTATTTGCGCTAAAACCTATATCAGCCGTACATAAAGCAACTTTTCTGTAAGGTAAACCCAAGAGTTGCAACATTCTTTCGCCGTCTTGAGTTAATTTTTCGTGTTCTGACGGAGAGTTTTCAGGAGTTGTATATTTCACCATTTCAACTTTATTAAATTGGTGAACTCTGATTAAACCTCTTGTATCTTTACCTGCAGAACCGGCTTCACGTCTGAAACACGGCGTATAAGCAGTCATGTATTTTGGCAGGTCGTCTTCTGATAAAATTTCGCCTGCATAAATGTTTGTAACAGGAACTTCTGCTGTCGGAATAAGGTATAAATCTTCGTTTTCGCATTTATACATATCTTCTTTGAATTTTGGAAGTTGTCCTGTACCTGTCATGGTTGCAGCGTTTGCCATAAACGGAGGTAAAATTTCTTCATAGCCTTCGTTTTCTGTGTGCTGGTCAAGGAAGAAATTTATTATTGCTCTTTCTAATCTTGCACCTTTGCCTCTGTATAGAGTGAATCTTGATTGAGATAATTTTACTCCTCTTTCAAAATCTACAAGACCTTTTTCTTCGCACAAATCCCAATGTGCTTTCGGTTCAAAATCAAATTTTGTCGGTTCACCCCAGGTTGAAACAACTACATTATCATCTTCCGATGTTCCGACAGGAGTTGTTTCGTCAGGAATATTCGGGATATGAAGAAGAACATTTCTTTGTTTTTCGTCAAGTTCGTTTTGTTTTTCTTCAAGTGCTTTTATTTCGTCACCTAATTCTCTGACTTCTTCCTGAATAGCATCAGTATTTTCGCCGTTTTTCTTCATCATGCCGATTTTTTGTGATTCGTTTTTGCGTTTTGCACGAAGTTCATCAGCCTGAGTTTGAATTTTTCTTCTTTCTTCATCAATTTGTAATACTTCGTCTATTGACCATTGCGGATTTCTTCTTTTCAAAAGTTCGTTTATTTTTTCGGGGTTTTCCCTAATAAGTTTAATATCAAGCATTTTTCCCTCTTTTCATTAATTATATTTGGCAAGTATGCCCAACCTACGATTTTATTTCGCAATTCAATATTATTCTAAAAATACTTACTAATCAAGAAAAATATTGTTTTAGCCTATTTTTCATATATAATCAAATTATGGCACTACGAGAAAATGTACGAAATTTTTGTATAATAGCACACATTGACCACGGGAAATCCACACTTGCCGACAGATTGTTAGAAAAAACAGGTACGGTATCTCAAAGAGATATGCAGGAGCAACTTCTGGATTCAATGGATATTGAGCGTGAACGTGGAATTACGATTAAACTCAATGCCGCAAGAATGAATTATAAAGCACATGACGGTAAAGATTATGAATTAAATCTCATTGATACTCCGGGGCATGTTGATTTTTCGTATGAAGTTTCCCGTTCTTTAGCGGCTTGTGAAGGCGCATTGTTAATTGTTGATGCCACTCAGGGAGTTGAGGCACAAACTTTAGCCAATGTATATCTTGCGATTGAACAAAATCTTGAAATTATACCGGTAATCAATAAAATTGACCTTCCGTCTGCAGATGTTGAAAAGGTTAAAAAAGAGATTGAAGAAATTTTGGGACTTGATACATCTATTGCTATTCCTGTCAGTGCCAAAACAGGACAGGGAATTGAAGAAGTATTGGAAGCGATAGTGGATTATATACCCGCACCTGAAGATAATACCGAAAAACCTTTGCGTGCATTGATTTTTGACAGTGTATATGACCAATATTTGGGAACTGTTTGCTATTTCAAAGTTGTTGACGGTGTGATGAATGTTGGTGACAAAGTCAGATTTATGGCAACAGGCAAAGAATGTGAAATTGTCGAACTCGGTTATCAAAATCCGCAAAGAGTGCCTGTAAAACAACTCAAATGCGGTGATGTAGGATATTTTGCCGGTTCAATAAAAGAACTTACCCGTTTTGTCGGAGATACTCTTACAACAGTTGAAAATCCTGCATCAGAACCTTTGCCCGGTTATAAAGAGGCTTTACCTATGGTATTTTCAGGACTTTACCCTGTTGATAATGAAGATTATGCGGATTTAAAAGAGGCTTTGGAAAAATTAAAACTCAATGACAGTTCGATAACTTTTGAGCCTGAAACATCAAATGCACTCGGATTTGGCTTCAGATGCGGTTTTCTTGGCATGCTTCACATGGAAATTATACAGGAGCGTCTTGAAAGAGAGTATGACTTGTCGCTTATTACCACTGCGCCGTCTGTTGTCTATAAAGTTCATAAAACAAACGGGGAAGTCCTTGATATTGACAATCCCTCAAATCTTCCGGATGCGCAGTATCGTGATTTTATCGAAGAACCCTATGTCAAAGTACAAATTCTTGCACCGAACGATTATGTCGGAACTTTAATGGATTTGGCACAATCAAAACGGGGAATATTTATTAATATGACCTATTTGGATAAGGTCAGAGTTGATTTAACTTATGAAATTCCTTTAAGTGAAGTTATTACAGATTTTTATGACCAGTTAAAATCCCGTACAAAAGGCTATGCAAGTATGGATTACGAATTTTGCGGATATAAGCGTTCTAATCTTGTAAAACTTGATATTATGCTCTCAGGGGAAGTCGTTGATGCTTTATCTGTAATTTGTCATACTGACAGTGCGTATTATATTGGGCAAAAATTAACGGTCAAACTGAAAGAAATTATCCCGAAACAACTTTTTGAAGTACCGATTCAGGCTGCAGTCGGCGGACGTATTATTGCCAGAACTAATATCAAAGCGATGCGTAAAAATGTACTTGCGAAATGTTATGGCGGTGATATTACCCGTAAAAGAAAACTGCTCGAAAAACAAAAACGCGGTAAAAAGCGTATGAAATCTGTCGGTAGTGTAGAAATTCCGCAAGAAGCATTCATGGCTATTTTAAGTTTAGAAGAAGAATAGGTATTAAGTAGGTAAGTCATTAAAATGTAGGTTGGACATGCCTGCCCGATAATAAAACTTAAATACTAAACTACTTAATGATATGACGCTTTTTGTTAACATTTGTTAACAATTCACTCAAATCATGCAATTATCTCATTTTAAAATACTTTATATATATACGAGAGATGGAAAATCTATCAATAGGATGAACGATAAAAACATATTACAAATATGTGAGTACAAAAAGGAGATTGACAAATGAGCGGAACAAATGGCGTAAACGGAAGCGGAAACAAATTTCAGTTACCTAATTTTTGGAGTAAACCAAGTTTACATACAGCAAAAACCGAAGAAATAACAAGTTCTACACCGATTAAATTTACAGGCTTGAATACAGTTAAAAGAGAAAATTTAGATGAATTAAGTCCTTATGCAGCAATGGGTGTTAAATTTTCAGCAAAAGCACCGGTCGGTTCAGTTGAATCATATATGGCTGCAGCACCTGAATTTAGCAGATGGCAGGGTAATTTTGGACCTTTAGGTAAAAAAGATTTGGCAACATTAGATAATTTGAGTAATGTATACGCAAAAGTTGCCGAAAACAAAGCAGATGTAACAGAACATTTGCAAGACTGTCCGTTTGACTTCTTTACCGCATAGTAAAATAATAAAATCTTTAAACTCACATATTTTAAGCCGATTGAATTTTCAATCGGCTTTTTAATGAATTGAACCACACCCCAACCCTCCCCTATAAATAGGAGAGGGAATTAGCCTCACTTCTGATTACAGTAAGATGTTTGGGTGAAATTTGTTACAAAAACTTAACAATGCATGACAAAATTCTAAAGATTATTAAAAACATGCCGATAACCTGTATGTGAGTAAAATTTAAGGAGACCAAGTTATGGCAGTTGAATTTAACAGATTCGGAAAGTACAACAATTACAACTTGTTTATTGGTCAAGATGCGGCTAAAAAAGCGCAAGAAGGTCAGAAAGAAGAAGTAAAAGAAGTTGAAACAAAAGCACCGGCATTTAAAGGTTTGGAAAATGAAACAGATTTATTAACCAAAAATGCACAAAATCTTTACGGAGTTAAAATTTCCAAATTTGCACCAAAAGACAGTGATATTGCTGATGAAACAAATGCAATTTTGGCAGGATTAGGGTTTAACTATAAAGTAACACCACAGCAGGTTGCAAGTGTTGCAAACGGTTTGAATGAAGTTGTTCTACCGGGTTTAAAATCAGTTGAAGACGGCGCAGTTGCTGCACATATTGCAGACCCAAACGGTCCGTTCGCTGATTTGTTTGCTTAAGAGCAGAGACAGTATAAAACTTATAATATATATTTACTCACACACTTTTTTAAGTCGATTGAAATCAATCGGCTTTTTAATTTTGTATTAAAGGCAATAAAGCACTAAGATACTAAGGCAATAAGAAAATAAATTGAATATACTTAGTGCCTTTATTATTCTACAATTTTTGTATGATTCTTTCCAAAACCCTTACAAAAACTTCGTATTAGTGCTAAAATTTTGGTATGTCTGGAACGTGGGATGAATTAATACAGGATATAAAAAGCCGTCTTGATATTGTAGATGTTGTATCTCAGCAGGTTGTCCTCAAAAAAAGAGGCAATTCCTATTGGGGTTTATGCCCTTTTCATAAGGATAAAAATCCATCATTTTGTGTTACGCCGTCAATGGGAATTTATAAATGCTTTAGTTGCGGTGAAGGCGGAGATGCAATTAAATTCATTATGAAAACCAAAAATCAGGAGTTTCGGGAAGTCATTGAAGATTTGGCAGAACAATTCGGGCTTGAAATTCCGCATACTCACAAATCAGAGGGTTCAACAAGAGAATTAAAAGAGCAAATGCTTAATGCTACGGCTATTGCGTCTGAAATTTACCATGATTTTCTTTTGAGAAATAAAACAGATAATGCCCAAATGGCACTTGATTATTTAGCAAAAAGAGGGATTGGTTCGGATATTATCAAAAAATTTCATCTCGGTGTTGCGCCAAAAAGTTATTCAACGCTTTATGATGAATTGAGAAAAGATTTTTCTAATGATGTGTTAGAAAAAGCAGGACTGATTTTAAAAAGTGAAAAAGGCGGGTATATAGACCGATTCAGAGGTCGTTTAATTATACCTATCCGCAACGAAAACGGTGAATTTGTCGCTTTTGGCGCAAGAGCGTTAGAAAGCGGTCAAAGCCCGAAATATATAAATTCATCTGATTCTTTAATTTACAACAAAAGTAAGATTTTATACGGTCTTGATACTGCAAAAGATGCTATAAAATCTGAAGATGCGGTAGTTTTGATGGAAGGTTATTTTGATGTAATATCTTCTCAGGCTCACGGGATAGAAAACTGTGTTGCATCCTGCGGAACAGCCTTAACTCCTGACCATGTCAGACTTTTGTCAAGATATACCAAATCAAGAAGAATTTATTTATCTTTTGATACGGACGGAGCAGGTCAAAAAGCAACAGTAAAAGGTGCCTCCGTTATAAAAGAAGTTTTTGCGGGTTTGGGTAATATCAAACAATTTGATGAAAGTTATTTGCCGATAAGTTCAAGTGCAGAGCGTTATGCCTGCGAAATCAGAGTAATTGCACCACCGGAAGGAAAAGACCCTGATGAATTTGTACGCTCTGTCGGTGCGGATGCTTATAAAATGTATATGAGTAAAGCACCTCTGTATATAGATTTTCAAATAAACAGCATCTTAAAACAAAAAGATAACTACAAAACCCCGCAGGAAAAAGCACAGTATATAAGCACAATTATCCCTGTTTTGGCTGAAATTCAAAACAAAGTAATACGCAGCGAATACGTTGAAATGGTAGCACAAAGTTTAGGTATAGAATCATCTGTAATTAAGTCTGAACTGCGTTCTTACGATAATGCCAATATTCCGCAAGTTGAACGAATTGTTAAGAATGTAACAAAAAGTAATTCTGTGTCACAAAAAGCGCAAAAATTTTTATTGAGCGTTTTTTTAGTACCCGACAATCATTTTTCTTTCTCTGAATTAAGTGAAATGATGTCAAAGGTCATATTCGATGATGAAATATTAATAATTGTAAAATCTACAATTGACAAATTGATATGTACCGTAAATAATGTGAAAGAATTAATCGAACACTTATATACTGAATTTGTTGAAAACCCTGATGCTCAGGCAGTTTTACCCGAACTAATCGAGCATGCTCAAGCATATAAAGGTCTTGACAAAGAGGAATTCAGGAACGCCATAAATGAAACTATTGCTAAAATCAATCAGTGTAAGCATGTCGAGGAAGTTAAACACATAAAAAAAATTTATAAAGGGATTGATGATGACGATCCCGAAGCTCTTAAAATTCAAATTCAATTAAGAGATAAAATTAAGAACAAAAGACAAAAATCGGAGATGAATTAGATGACAAGAAAAAGACAAGGCAGTTCTTCAGTTATTAGTATTGAAGAAGAAGATGCATTAGATTTAAGAGGTTTAGGTGAAGATGATTCGCTTGATAATGATGCAGTAAATTATATGAATGTAGATATTTCTACTGATAATATTGACGATATTGTTACTTCAAAAATGGGCGATAAAGTGTCTTCTGATGACATTTATATGATGCGCTCATCGGACGAACCTGATCCTCGTGATTTGGAAGTTCCAAAAAGTATTGCAATAGATGACCCTGTTCGTCTTTATTTGCGTGAAATCGGTCGCATCAAATTGTTATCAGCAAATGATGAAATTGCACTTGCAAGACAAATATTAGAAGGTGGAAGTGCCGGTGCCATTGCCAAAAGAAAACTTGTTCAGGCAAATTTAAGACTTGTTGTCAGTATTGCAAAAAAATATATCGGTCGTGGAATGTTATTCTTGGATTTGATTCAGGAAGGCAATTTGGGTTTAATCAGAGCGGCTGAAAAATTTGACCATGAAAGAGGTTTTAAATTCTCTACTTATGCGACTTGGTGGATTAGACAGGCAATTACTCGTGCTATTGCTGATCAGGCAAGAACTATCAGAATCCCTGTTCACATGGTTGAAACTATTAACAAACTGAAAAAAGTTACAAGAAAACTTGCTCAGGAAAATTCAAGAAAACCGACCGAAGAAGAACTTGCAGCAGAAATGAATGTTTCAATTTCAAAACTTCGTGACATTATTAAAATTGCGCAAGAACCTTTATCTTTGGAAACTCCTATAGGGAAAGAAGAAGATTCTCGTTTGGGTGATTTTATTGAGGATAGAGAAGCCGATGCGCCTGTAAAAAGGGTTGCTTCAGAACTTTTAAAAGAAGATTTGGCAGAAGTTCTCTGCACATTATCCCCAAGAGAACGCGATGTTTTGAGATTGCGTTTTGGTATGGATGACGGCAGACAAAGAACATTAGAAGAAGTTGGTCAATTGTTCGGTGTTACAAGAGAGCGTATCAGACAAATTGAAGCAAAAGCGTTGCGTAAACTTCGCCATCCGAACAAAAAGAAAAAACTTGAAGAATATGTTGAATAATCAAAAAACTCTCTCATAATTTGAGAGAGTTTTTTTTATTCTATTCTGCAATCTCAGGGGCTTTTTCAAAATATGTATTCCAAAGCATTTTATAATCTTTAAGATTTGTGCAATATGCCTCCAAATCAAGTGAAACACCCTTTTTAACAGGATAGGTTTTTACTCCTACGGCTTTGTATATTGCACGCATAAAAATATTTGAAATCCCGTCACTTCCTCTTACCCATGGAGTTGAATGAGCCAAAACCCACCTCATTTCTGCAATTTGGGGGTTGACTGTTTCCAAATCTTTTGGTTTTATATCATTTTTTACATATTTTGGAATAATTTGTTTACAGATATTAAACACATAATCAAATGCAATATTAATATTTTCAGGTGCACCATGAAACAATTTTCCGATGTAAAAATTTGATGGTTTGGTAAGCCTTATTCTTCTTTGGTAGGGATCTTCAAGCGGTTTGAGATAAGTATTGTATAGCCTTTCTGAATATGTACTGTATTTTTCAACATTGTAAGGAGTAAAAATTTCAGCCTCTTTTGATTGCCACCCTGCCCTGTCAGTTCTTAAAATACCTGTATTTTTTTGTTTATGCAAGTCTTCACAATTTCTGTTTGCATAACGTGCACTTTTTGAAATAAATTTTAAAACAGTTTCCGCATCTGTATTTTTACGAAACATATCTACTGCATCATCTGCGATTTGCGAAACTTCCTGTGCCCATTTATCACTTTGACCGTAACCTTTTAGCCTGATAAAAAAATCATCTTTATTAAATTTAAGTTTCGGCGAATTAAAATTCGCGCAGAAATTTGTTGCTGAAACACTGTTTACTTGCATATTATATTAAAACCCATAAAAATAAAATTTGCAAAAGAAAGGTGCAACATTTTGCACCTTTCTTTTAATTCATCTTATTATTTAAACCATTGTCAATTCACCAAAAACCATTTCATGCAAAGATTTTGGTGATTTTCTGTTGGCAAGAACCGTTGTTCTGATTTCTCTTAAATCTTCCTGCATTAAACGGCGTGGCGAACCGTCTTCCATAGAGTGATTTCTCAATAAGTAAGACGGGTGGAATATAGCCATTGATTTGTATGTTTTACCATTAATTGTAACATCAATCCATTTACCTCTGACTTTTGAAATCTGAACTTTTTTGTCTTCACAAAAAGATTTCAGTGCCGTTGCCCCGCAAAAAATTATTGCTTTCGGATTCATAATATCAATTTGAGCTGTCAAAAATTTATGACAAAGCATTTTTTCAACATCTGTCGGGATTCTGTTTTCAGGCGGACGGCATTTTACGGTGTTAATAATATACAAATCATCCTGTCTTGAAATTCCGGCATCTTCTAAAAATTCATTTAAAAGTTTACCTGCTCTGCCGACAAACGGAGTTCCTGTTTCATCTTCGGTTTCTCCCGGGGCTTCGCCTATCAAAACGATTTTTGCTGTTTCAGGATTACCGTCTGAAAAAACTATATTTTTTCTTGTATTCCCCAAAACACATTCACGGCAATTTTCACATTTTTCTCTTACAATTTCAAGACATTCTTTTTTAATCATTAATTCTCTCCCACGATATAGCCATATTTTCGACTGTTACTAATTTTCTCTAAAAAATCCGATATTGTATTTTTTGCAATATCTTTTAAGTTCTTTCATTATTATACCCGATAATAAAAATACTGCAATTAAATTTGGAACTGCCAAAAATAAAGTGAAGCCGTCAGAAAGTCCGACAACACTTTTTAGGTTCATAGCAGAGCCGATTACAATAAAAACGCAATATATTATCTGAAAAATTCTTGTTTTCAATTTGGATTCGCCGAATAAGAATGTCCAACTTTTCACTCCGTAATAAGAACCGCAAAGCATAGTTGATAATACAAAAAAACCTGCCATAACTGTTAAAAGTATCGGAAAATAAACCCAAACACTTTCAAAAGCGTGAGATGTGAGTTCAATTCCCGCAGGCGTACCTAAATAATCTTTGTAAGCACCTGTTACAACTATTATAAATGCAGTAGCCGTACCGACAATGACCGTATCAACAAACGGTTGAAGCATTGCAATAAATGCCTGTGCAACGGGTTTACTTGTTTTAACAGCAGAAAAAGCAATCGGTGCGGTGCCTAAACCTGCTTCATTTGCAAACATTGCTCTGCGAAATCCCCACAACATACAACCAAAAACTCCTCCGCTTATCAGAGCGTTTGGCTTGAACGCTTCTGAAATAATAAGTCCTATTGTGTGAGGAATATTTTTTATATTCAATATGCAGATTAAAAATGCACTCAAAACATATAAACTACACATCAAAGGAGTTACTTTTGATGTAAATTTTCCTATTGATTTTATACCGCCTATAACAGTTACATAGGTGATTATTGCAACAATCAGTCCAAAAAGCCACCTGCAATCGGTAAATAACCCTGTTACATTTGAAATTTGAGTTGTAATAGCATTAATCTGAAACAAATTCCATCCGCCTATCATTGCAAAAATACAACATATTGCATAGATATTTGCGAGATGTGGAGTGAACGGTTTTATCCATTTTGCTCTCAAACCGTTTATTATGTAATACATCGGTCCGCCTGAAGATGAGCCGTCTTTGTTTATTTGCCTGAATTTAATGCCCAATAATACTTCGGAAAATTTTAGTGCCATTGAAAAAATTCCTGCCGTAATAATCCAGAAAATTACCCCCGGACCTCCGACAGATACTGCAAGAGCAGAACCAACAATGTTGCCCATTCCGGCTGATGCGGAAATTGTTGCCGTTAGAGCCTGAAATGATGATACCTCTCCTTTTCTTTTTTTCTTTATGACATCCTGATGTTTGTATCTTAATGTCAGTAAATCAAGTGCGTGCTTAAATCCCCAAATGCCGATAAATCTTGTTCTGATTGTAAAATACAAAGCCGCAATTATTAATAAAGCAATTAAAAATTCTACACGGACACCTTCAATGGTAATGTGAGAAAAAATTACCCCCGAAATCTTGTTTGCAATAGGGGATAAAATACTGTCAATTCGGCTATCTAAATTCATAATTCAATAATATCATAAACATAAAATAATTACTTATTGACATATCCCCCAAAAAAAATATAATAAAAAATATCATTCCGAATTAGGAGACAGAATGAAAAAGATTGCATTTTTATTATGCTTTGTGGTGTTGTTAAGCGGTTGTTCTTTTACCGGTGAAAGTAAAGGCTCTCATGGAATTGCATTTCCTAAGAAAGGAATATATTTTTGTCCGGTTCAGAATTATGATGGTTCTTATGTGCTTTCAGAGGATGTTTTTGATGCTTCAGAAAAATGTGACAGTTATAAATCTGAATTTTGGGAAGAAACATCTCCGGGGGCTTATGAAGATTGCCTAAAAAAGAAAGGCATGTTTGTTGAAAGATTTCAACTTGGAACTTGCGCTCCTGTATTAAAAAAGACTCATAATGTCGGCAAATCGGGGTGTTTGTTTGAACTTGCAACAAAATATAACAAAGTCGTTAAATACAATTGCTATGGACCGAACATTACATCTGTTGTAAATATTATCAAAGCAAAATACGAAATTCGACCGTACGAAAAAAAATAGGCTTATTTTTGGAATACGAAAATGTATTCGTGATTGAATATTGAAAATCCGCCTGCTAATGCACGATAACGCCATAGGTTTGCTGTTCTGCCTTTTGCTCTTTCATTTCCCTGAATGTCTTTGACAATGGTAGATTTTAGTTTAAACCCGATTTTTCTCATTCTGTCCATACATTCAAACCCAAGCGGCTGAACTTCGGAATTTTTGTAACTGTCACCGATAATCAGACATGCAAAACGACCTTTTTCGAGTAAATCATAGCCGTTTTGTGCAACTTTTTCAAACAAATCATAAAATTCTTCTGTTGAAGAACAATTTGATAAATCTTCTTTCTTATCCGAAAATTTGATAATATCGTCATAAGGTGGGTGAAGCATTAAAAACTGTGCTTTTTCTTCGCCCATAATCTCAAGTCTTGCTTTTACTTTTTCAACGGCATCTTCACTTGCCGAATCGGAACATACAAGGTTTACATCTGTGACAAGTTGTTTTGGTGTAAATTTTTGAGAAACACTGTCAACAAGTTCCTGTTTTAATTCAACCCCGATACAACGGCGATTCATATTGATTGCTTCAATACCTGATGTGCCTGAACCGAAAAACATATCAAGAACGATATCACCTTTTTTGGTGTAGCGTTCATACATCTGTTGAGCAATTTGAGGAATATAATTTCCGTGATAATCGTTTGAATGACCGTGTTCTTTTAGTCTTGACGGAAATAACCAAAGAGAATTTGTTATAACATGAGCATATTCTTTCCATTTGTTCAAGTTGATATCGCTGTATTTTGTTGTTTTTATATCAGGTTTTTGAACAACACGAAGGTCTGCTTTCTTTTTAGGTTTTAATTTTGTATTGTTTAAAATCTTAGCCAAAATTCTCTCCTCCCGTATTTAACCATTTAATCTTATAAAATCGTCATGATTTTGTAATCAAACATTTATATGATTTTGTGCTATTATTTGTATAGATAAAGGGATTGATTTTAAGTTATCTGCCCTCTTTCAGGGGGCAGTGGACTAAGCCCGCAGGGGGTAAGTTGGCAAGAATAAAACAATTATCAAAAAATCTTATAAACCAAATTGCGGCAGGGGAAGTCATTGAACGCCCCGCATCAGTTGTAAAAGAATTAACTGAAAATTCAATAGATGCAGGAGCGACAAAAGTCAGTATTGATATTACAAATGACTGCCGTGATATCAGAATTGCAGATAACGGTTCAGGTATTCATCCTGACGATATTTTGCTTGCGTTCTCAAAACATGCAACAAGTAAAATTCAGGAAGATGATGACCTTTATAACATTCATACCTTTGGTTTTAGAGGAGAAGCGCTTGCAAGTATAATTTCTATTTCAAAACTCACCTGTATAACAAGAACTCCTGAATTTGAAACAGGTACAAAGGTTAAATGTGAAAATTCAGAAGTTACTAAAGTCGAAACAGGTTGTGCAGTCGGTACAATTATGGAAGTCAAAGATTTGTTTTATAATCTGCCTGTCCGTTTGAAATTTTTAAAAAGTTCTTCAACTGAATTTTCATACATACAGGAAATTGTTCAATCTATTGCACTTTCTCATCCCGAAGTTTCGTTAGAACTTAAAAAATACGGTAAAACAGTTTTAAAAACTACGGGACAGGATAATTTAACCCAAACTATTAAAGAGGTTTATTCATCAGATGTTACAAACAATCTTAAAGAAGTTTTGAAAACAGATGAACTTTCAGGTCTAAAAATTTCAGGCTTTGTAAGTACTCCTGACTATACCCGCTCAAGTAAAAAAAGTTATTATACTTATATAAATTCAAGAGCGGTCAAATGTCCTGTTTTTCAAAAGGCTATTGACACTGTTTACAGAACGCTGACGGCTAACAACAAGTATCCGTTTGTCGTTTTAAATCTTGAAATCCCGCCACATGATGTTGATGTAAATGTTCATCCGACCAAAAAAGAAGTCAGATATAAAAATCCTAATCAGATTTTCAATTTTATATTCAGTGCAGTGCAGGGCGGTCTTTCTAATTATGTTGAAAGTGCAAATATTAAAGCATTTTCACAGCCTTTGCAAAATAACACTGCACCGATTAGTCAAAGTAGTTCTCCAATTGTGCAATTTCCCAAAAATCAGGGTGAAATTTATGTTGATGAAAAATCAGATACAATGTATGTTCCGCAAAATATGATGGACAAAATGGAAACTTCTTATCAGCCTAAAAAGGACTATACACAAAGTTTTCAGCAAAATCAGATGTTTGAAGTCAAATCTCCCGTTGAAGAAGACGGTGATAAGATTATCGGGCAATACAAAGACACTTATATTCTAATTGAAACCGACCAAGGACTTGAAATTGTTGACCAGCACATAGCAGAAGAAAGATACAATTATGAGAAACTCCAAAACGATAAAGAAATAATTTCTCAAATGCTTTTTGTATCTGATGTTATAGAAATTTCAGCATCAGAGTGTGAACTTATAAAAGAAAATCTTGAAAAATTTGAAAGATACGGCTACGGAATAGAATTTGTCAATGATAAAGAAATTATTTTCAGAAAAATTCCGCAAATGCTTTCAAAAGTAAATCCGAAAGATATCATTGCAGAGATTTTGCAAAATCTTGAGGGTAATATTGACTCAATGGAAGAAAATATTCTTAAAACTACGGCCTGCAAAGCATCTGTTAAGGCAAATACACCACTTACTATCTGGCAGATGCAGGAAATAATCAAAAAATGGCGAACAACAAAAATGCCGTATACCTGTCCGCATGGCAGACCAATTTGCCACACTATTCCGCACAAAGAACTTGCAGGATTTTTTGAGAGGAATAAATAATATTTCTTGTCATCCTGAATTTATTTCAGGATCTCACACAAAACAAGTAATAGAATTATAGATTAAGGAGATGCTGAAACAAGTTCAGCATGACACATATGAAAACAATAAAAATACAATGTCCGGCAAAAATTAATCTTAATCTGAAAATTACGGGAAAACTTGAAGGTGGTTTTCACGCAATAGAAAGCGTTATGCAGACAATAAGTTTGTATGATTATCTGACAATTAGTGTTGAGGATAGTGTTGAAAATGAAATTATTCTTTCAGGTAATAGTAATGAAATTCCTTATGATGAAACGAATTTAGTTTATAAAGCAGCAAGATTGTATCTTGAAACCGCCAAGATAACAAATAAAAAAATTAGTATTTACATTGAAAAAAATATTCCTATTGCTGCAGGATTAGCAGGTGGCAGTACTGATGGCGCAGGAGTTTTGTACGGATTAAACAAAATTTTCTTATGTTTTGATTTCGAAGATTTAGATAATTTATGTGCGAAACTTGGTTCTGATTTGAATGTTTGTTTGCATGGCGGAAGAATTTTGGCAAAAGGTAGAGGTGAAATCATTACTCCGCTTGCATTTGAAGAATTTGATGTTAGTTTGATAAAACCGATAAATCTTGGGATTAGTGCAAAAGAGGCTTATACAAAGTTTTCTCAAAAGAAAGAATCAAATCATAATTACGAAAATGATCTTGAGTGGGCGGTGATAGATGATTATCCTCAATTGCAATATATTAAACAAAAGTACCCAAAATCAATTATGACAGGTTCAGGTTCGACATATTTTATGATTGACGGTGAATTTGAAAACGAAAACGGTTATTGGGTTAAAAACGGATTAAAATCGGTAAATTTTGGAGTGAGAGAGGTGTAAATAACAACAGACCGCAAAGATTTTTCTTTGCGGTCTGCTCTTGTATTAAGACTATTGTTCTGGTTAGTGGTGTGCTTCCCATTCTTCTTTGGTAATTGGAACAGGTACAGGGTCATTACAATCCTGTTTGTAGTACGAATCACCAATTTTGTAGTAACTAATGTCTTTACCGTTGCCTTTTCTTGGAATACCGTTGGGACTGTTTTCAATTCTTGCTTTACCATTTTCACAATCAAATGTATATGTAACTCCGTCAATTGTTAATGTTAAAGGTACTGAAATTGTTGAACCGTGCCCCGGCATAGTTTGAATACCGGCTCTTTCACCTCTCAAGCGTTTGAGTTCTGCCTGAATTTTGTTAAGAGTTTTTGTATCTGTTACAGGTGTTCCATCAGGGTTATTGTAACCATACCTTACTGCTGACGGATAAACAGGTGACATACCGTTTACAACTCTTAATTTGATTGGTTGACAGTGAGTTGATTCATCATACCAAGTGTGAGTGTATTCAGTTTCACATACTGTCGGTGTCGGTGATGGTACCGGTGACGGTGACGGCACAGGTGACGGAGATGGAGACGGTACAGGTACAGGTGGTTCTTCCGGTTTGTATTTGTCAACAATATCTTGTAATGCCATTCTTACACCTGTCAATTCTTTAAGTGTCATTACACCGTTTTGAACACCGTCAGATTGTCTGTATAAGTCAACAATGTATTGATTTGCTTCAGCAGGAGAACAACCCTTTTTAATCAATTCACGTTTCAATTGAATAATATTTTGTGCTTCTGCTTTTGCACTCACGCCTTTGTGCATATTGATAAACTGTGCATCTTTATATTCTTCGGCATCTGTTCCGACACCTTTTTCTCTGCCTTTGCTTGTCAGAAAGTCATATACTGCGCCAACACCCAATACCATACCGCCTGCGGCAAGTGCGCGTTTCCAGTCGTGATTTTTAACTTTTTGAGCAGTTTGTTCTACTGTTTTTGATGCTGATGCCGTTGCGGTTTCTGATGCAACTGCCGTTGCAGTTTCTGATACATCTATAGCATCTTGATGATAGTGTACTTCTGCAATAGCATGTGCTACGGCTTCAACTGTTTGCTCATCATATTGACCTGCAACACGCTTTAAGATTTCTTCCATTGTTTCAGGGTCAATAGTTGTAATACTGAATCCCGGAACTGATGCTTCAGCATGAGCAATTGCAGTTGCAAAATCTTCAACAACTTTATCAATATTTATTTCGTCAATATGAGCACTTGCAGTTGCGGTTGCAGTTGCGGTTGCAGTTGCGGTTGCGGTTGCAGTTGCTTTAGCAATAGCTTTTGCAGTTACACTCAATTCCTTAAAGTATTCAAGTGCAGCAACTGACAATGCAGGACCGGCATTACCTAACATTCCGGCAAGCATATCTTGTGTTTTATATCTCAATCTTTGAGTATTGGTTAAACCATAAGTGTTGAACAATTTATTCAATTCCGTACGGAAACCTCTCGGTTTAAAATGACTGCCGTATCTGTCAGGATTGACAGTTTTCAATTCTGCAATAAGCGTATTCTTTTCGGTTGGGTCAAGACTGTTACCCATACCTGCAATTGCTTTCAAACCTTTTTGAGTTGCTCTTGTTTTTGCTTCAACAACTTCCGGAGGATCTGACGGATCAGGAATTTGAATTTGAACAATATCGCCCCATTTCTGAACTAATTCTAATTGAGCGGATGTAAATTCCTGCCCTTCTGCAATAGCAGTACCGTTTTCATTCAATCTGATGCCGCCGTCTTCCAATCTTCTCATTGCAAGCATTTGTAAATCTTGAAGTACATCTGCTCCCATTTGGTCAAGATGACCTACATGCCCTTTCAATGCTGCATTTTCTTTTACTGCTGCTTTTTGTTCATCTTTACTAAAGTAAACATGGCTTCTTGCAGCAACTTCATTTTCCGCTTCGGCTATTGCTTTTTCTTTACGAGAAAGTGCCCTTGTACCGTTACCTCTTGCAGTTTTTAATGCTCTGTTTGTTTCTACATAGGCTTCTGAAGTATCTTGAACTGCTTTTACGCTCTCACCCAATTGCTGACCAAGAGCTTTATATTTTGCTTCAAGTTCTGCAAGTTGTTCTGCACTTGCACCACTTTTACGTGCTTTGTAATATTCTCTGCGAGCAGCATTATATTGTTTATTTAATTCTTTTAATTTGTCACTTGCTTCTTCTCGCTGTTCTTTAACTTGTCTGCGAGCCGCCTTAAGGTTATCAGTTCCTCTGACATAACCGTCTTTATCTTTTAATGATGCATCAATCAAACCGTTCGGGTCATCATAACGAGCATCTGCTTTAATCTGTTGACGAATTTCTTTTTTAGACCTTACTTCTCTTTGTTCTGTAGGAACTTTTGGTGAGTATATTGATCTGCCGTTTTCATAAATATCAATATCATAGAATTGAGTATGAATTGTTCTTACTTTTTTAAACTTGGCAGGCTCATTCGGATTTTGCGGTTGTTGTTCTTCAGGTTTGAAATCGGGATGTGCTTTTTTAAAAGCATCAAGTTTATCTGCTGCGGCTCTCAATTTTTCAGGATCATGTCCCGCTGCTTTTAATTCAGCATCAATAGCATCGAATTGTGCTTTAATGGCACCTTCATTTTTTTGTTGTTCTTCCGGAGTTTTTGCACTTCCCTCAGGAACCGCTGCAGCCTCTACTTGAAGCCCGTAAAATGTAGCATGGTCATTACTTGAGTTTTTAAATGAAATTAATGCATTAAAAGCCTCAGTATTAATTTGACCTGTCTGCAATGCTTGTTTGGCAGCCTCAAACGTAGTATACGTTGTTGCCAACTTTTGCACATCAATTGGATTCACACTCATGTTTTTGTCCTTTCTTTCTATTCGAATTTTTATCAATCTTCAATATAAACTTATAAACACTTTTTACTTTCAAAAATTGACTTTGAATATTTACTTTTTATATACTTTATATCTACAATGCAGATATAATGTATATTTCAGAATGTAAAGAAATGTAACAAAGTCAGTTTTCAATTAGTCATTCCGAACTTGATTCGGAATCTCCTATTAACAAATTTATAGGAGATCCTGAAGCGAGTTCAGGATGACAATTATTGCGGTTTACCTCTTACACAGTATTTCATTTTTTACCTTTCTAAAAGCATGAAACTTCTACGCTAACCATGTATTCGGCAGGTTTTGGCATGAACTTTAACATGATTTACGCAATTGTAACAAAAGGTTTACATAAGGCTAATGAGTGCATATTTTGTGGTATTCACAGTATTTGCATGAGTTTGGATTGCACTTGTATAGTGTGTCCGAAGTTATATCTTTGCAAATTTTAATAAGTTCGTTTTTATACTTTGTTTTTAATTCTTCATTAAATTCAATAACATAATTTTGCTGATTTTTAAGGTCGATATAGACAAATGACAGGGATTTGTAATCTGCCAAAAACCTGTCTGCACATAGCAAATAAATCATTGTTTGAGGGTCAAATTCGGGATTTTTGGGAATAGAACCGGTTTTGTAGTCAAGAATATAATAATTTTCATCTGTATGTACCAGAGCATCCAGCCGCCCGCCGACATAGTAACCCTCACCCGCATTTGCGCGGCTCACAAATTCGCCTGCAACTGCTCCCTCTCCCAAGGGTTGAGGGGTCAATTTGATGCTCAGCGTAAACTCGGATTTTACATAATCTTTGTTATAAAACGGATTTTGTTTTAAAAGTTCCCAAACTTTCCGTTCCGTATCGGTTAAAGCGGTTTCTATACGCTCAATTTTAATTTTTTGAAGATAATAATTTGCAAGTGCATGAATTTTTTTACCCTTTTCAAACGGCAGAGCGGATTTTGGGACATTAATATTTTCAACATACAGAAAATAGTATTTTTTCGGGCATGTCAGATAAGTTTTTATCATATTTGGAGAAAAATTAGTGTTCATAAATTGTCACCCCTCCTAACTTCTTCTCACAAGGGGAGGAATCTGTGAGTAATTCATCAAAAATCATGCTCGGTTCGGAACTTTTTGTTTTGCCGTAGCGGGTTTGTTCTTTGGTGCTTGTAGTGATATAAAGGCGATTTTTTGCTCTTGTGATTGCGACATACAGAAGTCTTAAATTTTCTTCCAAAATTTCTTTTTTAAGTTCGACATCAGATTTCTTCTTATAATTCTGATTAAGACACCTTATTTGCTCAATAAAATCGGCATTTTTAAGGTTTACAGAGTCAATTGAGAGCGGAAGATTTTTTTCACTCATTTCGGGCATGAAAACAAGATTAAACTCATCTCCTTTAGACTTGTGCATAGTCATAATCTGAACTTTGCCCTGCAAGGATTTTTTATCGTCTTCATCTTCTTCGCTAAAAAACTTAAATCCGCTCAAATTGGGGCGTTTAGAAAGTTCTGCAAGCCTTTCGACTGCATAAGAAAGAGAATTGTTTTTTATGCAAATTCGTTTTATAAGTGTCGAAATCAGATGAATATTTGATTTGTCAATTTCTGATTTCATAATTCCCAAATCCTGTGCAACTTTTACCACAAGTTCATTTGGCGGTAATGTACAAAGCGAAATCCAATAGTTTACATCCCAGTAAAACTGTTCTAAACTTTGGTTGTTCAAATTGTCGCAATTTATCTGTATAAAAGGATTTTCGTACTTTTTAATTTCTTCACCAAGTCCGTATTTGTACCTGCCTGTTTCTGACAATATATCGTAATTTTGCCCTAAAATTTCATTATCAAACGGATGAAGAACAATTTTCATGACGGCAAAAATTGCTCTGAAAACAGATTTCTGTGCAAGGCATTGATTTCGTGTAATGACTTTAAACCCTGCATTTTCAATCAAATTTTGCCATGCTTCAACCTGATAATTGTTTCTCAAAAGTATTCCGACGGTATAATCGGGGTGTTTTGATAAAGTTTCTCTGATAATCTTTAAAACATGGCTTTTTTCTTCTTGTGAAGTATCAAAAATTTCTGAAATTACTGCATTTTTTTCAACGGGATTTTTGCCTTCAACAGGTTGCATAAACATTTTAAAAAATGCGTTTTGTGTTGTTTTATCTGCCAAAGATATTGTTACAAGCCTGTTTGCAAGTTCCCAGACATCTTTGGTACATCTTTGTGAACAGTTCATGCTGACATTATAATTTTCGGTAATAAACTTTCTGAATCCCTCTACATCAGCATTTGAAAAAGTTGCGGTAATTGACTGGTTTACATCTCCGCATCTGATTATGTTTTTGTACTTCCCCCCTAAAAGTGTGATTAATTTTTGCTGAATTAGTGATGAATCCTGCGCCTCATCTTCAATCAGATATTGACAAATATTTTGATAATACGCAAGTATATCGGGATTTTCTTCCAATAACTTAACCGAACCTGTCAGCATATCATCATAATCTATCAGGTTAAATTCTTTTAAGTTTTCAATATAAAATTTATAAAAAGTCGCAAATTTTTGAAGTTTTTTATCGGTTATGTTTTTGGGTAAAATTCCGCCGTTCATTTTGAAAGTTGATACTGCTCTGTCAAATTCTTCCGCAGTTTTTTGTTCAATACCGAGTTTTTGGGAAATTTCTCTCAAAATTCTGCCTCTTTGGGAATCGTCGCAAATTTCAAAATCAGCGTTCAGTCCAAGTTTTTCATAGTTGCCGTTTTCTTTTAAAATACGCAGGGCAAGACCATGAATTGTGCTGATATTTGGTAATTTAGATGAGTTTTTGCGCACATTTTTTATACGCTCTCTGAAATTTCGTGCAGCAGAATCCATATAGGTCAAAACAAAGATATTTTCAGGGTTTATCCCTTTATCCAAAAGTTTTATAATGAGTGCAAGCAAAATAGTTGTTTTTCCTGCCCCCGGAACCGCAGAAATTCCCATATACCCTTTTTCATAATCAAGGACAGGTTTTTGGTCGGCTCTTGGGGTGATTTTAAAACTTTGTTCGGTATCATTTTCCGATTTTTCATTCTCAGAAGTTATAATATATTCTTCTATTCCGCCGTAATTTTCAACCCCGTTTGAATCAAAAAGACTTGAATAACAGAAAATATGTTCTGATGCGCAAAGGCAAAGTTTACGCAGAACTCTTGCATTTTTGTCTGCCGAAAGTTTTATGTTATCGTCTATGGTGTATGTGTCTTTGTCCCAATCTTTTTGGAATACCCACGCATTGTATAAAGGACCTGTATCGGATTTTATCCATTCACTACTTGAAATATCGAGCCAAAACTGATATTTTGTTTGAATGTGATTGTCAATAATCTTTTGCGGTGTAGAAATTATAAGGTCATTTTGCTCTATTTCAAGTACAGAATAAGGATTTTCGGAAATAACCGAATTTTCAATCTGTAAAATAATATCTGTTTTTCGTTTATTAAATTCCGCTCCGAAAATATCCTCAAAATCCCTGATTTGCTTAATAAAAAAGTTGAATTTGTTTATTTCATTTTTGTTAAATTTTTCAAAAGTAAATAATTTATCATATATATTAATAATCTGTTCCGAAATTTTCTTGTCTGAAACCGAAAGCGATTGAATAAGTTTTAGAAATTCTGAATATTTTTGTGAATATTCTCTATCCTCAAATTCATACGGAATAAGTTTTTTGTTTTTTTCAAAGTGATAAAGAATTTTTTGGCAGTATTTAACAGGAATTTTTAAAAATTCCGATAAAATCACACGAATATCAAACTCAGAAAGAGAATTTTTCAGTTCGGTATTGAGTTTTAAAACTGTTATTGCCCCAAGTACAAGCCTGTTTTGGATAAGTTTTTCGCTCCCTGTTAAAAACATCAGGTCAATTGTTTTTAAACTGTTTTTAAGGGTAAATTTGAGCATATCATCAATTACGGGACTGATAATTGATATTTCGCATGGTTTTGTGCCGTTTTTAATAATTTCGTTTATTTTATCTATAGCACTTTGCACCATTTGTGAACGCTTTGAAAATGATGTGTAGGAGAAATTTTCGAGTTTGTTGAATTCGCCGTCTTTAACATTTGCAAAGAGTTTGTCTGCTACATACCCCCTTTGCCCTTGCAGGGGGCAAAGGTTATTGCAAGCATTTCTGCCCCCTTTCAGGGGGAAGTCGCCGCAGGCGATAGGGGGTTGTTCATTTATAATTGATTTTAAATATTCAATGCAACCTTCAATATTATTATCAATTTCATTATTGTAAAATCGTACAATCTTGTAACCAATGTTTTCTATGTAAAATGTCCTGTATGCATCACTTGAGGATTCTATGTGTTGAGAGCCGTCAATTTCTATTATAATTTTATGTTCGGGGCAAGCAAAATCGGCTATATATTTATTATCAATGGGATGTTGCCGCCTGAATTTTATCCCGAGTTGTTCTTTACGAATAAAATTCCATATTTTTAATTCTTGAATAGTCATGTTTTTTCTCATGCTTCTTGAAAAATTTTTTATATATGGAAGTATTCGAATACCTTTATGTAACCCCCTTTGCCCTTGCAGGGCATTTCCCCCTTGCAGGGGGCAAAGATTATCATAGGCATTTCTGCCCCCTTTCAGGGAAAAGTCGCCGCAGGCGATAGGGGGTAAATCATTTGAGAATATTCCTTTTAGTCTTTCATAATTATTTTTATCCGCACTTAAATATCCGCATCTGCTTGAACCCAAAGGGTCTATTGCAATAAAATATTCCGTTAATTGCATAGATAAATATTCCACAAAATCAATACAAATCGGAGTACACTCATCTGCGTCATCTATAAATAAATATTTTATATTTTTAAAATAAGATGTGTTTTTATAGATAAAATTGAATAAAAGGCATTGTCTTAAATAGTCAAAGCCGCGCAGTTCGAGAGTTCTGCGCAGAAGTTTTTTAATTGCAAGTGAAGCGTCATCACTAAAACCCTCTTTTAAAATCTTTGCTCGTTCATCAATTTCGCTTTGTGACAAATTATTCTGAATAATAAGGGAATATCGTCTGAAAATCTGCTGAATTAAAGACATTCTTGAATTGTAGCCTTTAAACGGTACTTCTTTTAAAATATCTTTTAATATGAACTGCGAAATTTCTAACCCTGACAAATTCGGCAAAATTACAGGATTATCAAAAACATTTCTGTCTTCTAAAAACGCCCAATTATCGCTCACGGTATTATATACAAGCGAATAAAAAGAATGTATTTGCATTTTTTCTATACAATCAATATTTAATTTTTCAAAAACTTTTTTGGTAAATTCGTTTTTTAGAGTAGAGTTTTGGACAAGCACAAGAATTTGTGAGGCACTAACTCCCTCATTTAAAAGTTGAACATATTTGTCAATGAGAATATCCGTTTTGTCAGATACTAAACTTCCCTCAATAAACATATAGAGCAATACTCCTTATGATGTATATTATCATGAAAATACGTCAGAAATGTACATCCTTAATATGATGTTTCAACTTTGAAAATGTTATACCATTGAACTATCGAAAAAGTGTTACGGATACAATTATTTTTTGTTCAATGGAAGGAGAAACAAGATTATGGCAACAAAAAAAGTTAGTTTGACATTGGAAGAACAAATCGGATTCAGCGCAGGGGAAATTTATGAATATCTCCATACAAACGGAACTGTATCTTTCTCAAAAATGAAAAAAGATTTAGACCTTAAAGGCAACTTTGCAGATTTAGGTTTGGGCTGGTTAGCAAGAGAAAACAAAGTTGAAATTCAACAAAAAGGACCTGCTGTAAAAGTTAGTTTAAGATAATTATCATATTCACCACTATTTGAAATATATATCAACATACAATTAAAAAGTTCTGCATTACTGTGCAGGACTTTTTAAGGTATATAAGTTAACAGGCAGATAAGTCCATTTTAGTTATTAATTCTGTAAAGAACTTATTCACTTATAGACTTATCTACCTATCGACTTATTTTTCATGTTTATGTTAGACTTTAAATATATAAACTTGAGGAGAGGTATCTTAGTTATGATGAAGTGGTTACTAAAAATATTGGGCGACCCTAATGAGAAGAAAATAAAAGCCATGATGGGCATTGTTGACCATATAAATGCGTTAGAACCCGAATTTGCGGCTATGACTGATGAACAGTTGAGGGCAAAAACAGACGAATTTAAAGAAATTTTATCAAAACGTCCCCGTTCAAATAATTTTAAAGAAGATTTAAAACTTGAAAAAGAAGCATTGGATAAACTTTTGCCGGAAGCATTTGCGACTGTTCGTGAAGCAGGTAAAAGAGTCTTGAATATGCGTCATTTTGATGTTCAGTTGATAGGCGGATATTTTTTACATAACGGACATATTGCAGAAATGAGAACAGGTGAAGGTAAAACTCTTGTTGCAACTCTCCCTGCTTACTTAAATGCCCTGACGGGTAAAGGGGTTCATGTTATTACTGTGAACGATTACCTTGCAAAACGTGATAGCGAATGGATGGGCAAAATTTATGAATTTTTGGGATTGACTGTCGGTTGTATTTTGTCTAACGGTGAAGGGGCAAGAGATTTTGCGCTTAAATATGATGCTTACAGATGTGATATTACTTATGGTACAAATAACGAATTTGGTTTTGATTATTTAAGAGATAATATGGCATCTTCAGAAGCTATGCTTGTTCAAAGACCGTTTAATTATGCCATTATTGACGAAGTTGACTCTATTTTGATTGATGAAGCGAGAACACCGTTAATTATCAGCGGCCGCCTTTCACAATCGGAAGATACATACAGAACAATGGCAAAAATTGCTCCTCAACTTGAAAAAGAAAAAGATTATACGGTTGATGAGAAAAATAAAAATGTTATTTTAACCGAAGATGGTATTGACAGAGCGCAGGAACTTATCGGGGTAAAAGATTTGTTTGATATTAAAACAAACCTTGCGCATCATCTTTTACAGGCATTAAAAGCAAAAGAACTTTTTGAAAAAGACACCGATTATGTTGTAAAAGACGGCGAGGTTATGATTGTTGATGAGTTTACCGGTCGTATAATGGAAGGTCGTCGTTGGTCTGATGGCTTGCATCAGGCGATTGAGGCAAAAGAAGGGGTTGAAATTCAGGACGAAACTCAAACTCTTGCAAGCATTACATTCCAAAATCTGTTCAGACTATATCCGAAATTATCAGGTATGACAGGTACTGCGATGACGGAAGAAGCGGAATTTGGCAAAATTTATAACCTTGAAGTTACTGCTATTCCTACAAACAAACCGGATATAAGAATTGACCACCCTGATGTTATTTATAAAACGGAAGTTCAAAAATACTTGGCGGTAATTGATGACATTATTAAACAGCACAAACTCGGGCGTCCTGTTTTGGTCGGTACTGTCAGTATTGAAAAATCCGAATATTTATCTGCGTTATTAAAACAAAGAGGGATTAAACATAATGTTTTGAACGCAAAACACCACGAAAAAGAAGCATATATTATTGCTCAGGCAGGCAGATTGGGTGCGGTAACTATTGCAACCAACATGGCAGGTCGTGGTACTGATATTTTGCTCGGTGGTAACGCAGAATATCTTGCGAAGTCAAATCTTGATGAGCAGGGCATTGATGAGTCAAATCCTGATTATGAAAATCTTAAAAATCAGGCACTTGAAGAAGCAAGAAAAATAACCGAAGAAGAACATAAGCAAGTTGTAGAAGCAGGCGGGTTACATGTTATAGGAACAGAACGCCATGAGTCACGCCGTATTGATAACCAGTTAAGAGGTCGTGCTGCTCGTCAGGGTGACCCCGGTTCAACAAGATTTTTCTTATCATTGGAAGATAATTTGATGAGAATTTTTGGCGGTGAAGCGATTAAAAATCTTATGAATATGCTTAATCTTCCGGAAAATACCGCTATTGATCATCCGATGATTACAAAAAGAATTAAATCGGCACAAAAACGAGTTGAAACTTTCCACTTTGATATAAGAAAACAAGTCCTTGATTATGATGATGTCATAAATATTCAGCGTGAAAAATTTTATCATCAGAGAAGAAAAGTTCTTGCAGGAAAAGGCTTGTATTCGGATATACTTTATATGATAGAGCAGGAAGTTGACAGAATTTTAGGCAGTTATATTTCGCCAGAAATGAAAGTGGAAGAATACAATTATGAAGAACTTGAAAAAATGGTCAAAGAACTTCATTCTATTGTTCCTCCGCTATCTAAACTTATTGAAGTAAAAGATATTCAAAATATGCGTTATGCTCCGATGTATGAAAAGGTTAAAGATTTTGTTATTCAGGCATATAAAGACCACGAAGTCGAAATTATAGAGTTCTATAACAAAATTATTGCGGAATACAATTCTGATACTCCCCCGCAAGAACCGTTCAGTGATGATAATGTCGTTAGACAAATGGAAAAAGATGTTCTTTTAAAAGTCGTTGATGCAAAATGGATAGACCACCTTACAAATGTCAGAATGTTACAAGACAGTATCGGACTTCGTGCTTACGGTCAAAAAGATCCGCTTATTGAGTACAAAAAAGAATGTTTTGACCTGTTTAACAAAATGATGTTTGAAATTCAATCTGAAACAGTACAATATCTGTTCAGAACCCGTTTCGGAGTTCAGGTCGTAAATCCTGACGATATCGACCCTGATATGATGGTGTAGATATGCGTGAGTCGTGAACCGTGAATAGTGAATTGACCTTTACGGGATAAAATATTTGGTAACTATATAGAATTTACCGCAAGATGTAGTCGTAGTGTGTGAAAAGTAAAGCGTGCTCACAAAATTTGTAAGTTGGGAATATTTACCTAACTTATTTATTCAAATAACTCTTTAATTCCGACATTGAAACATTTGCAAAAAGCATCTATGTGAGAAATGAATATTCTCTTTGCTTTAGCCTGCTCAATTTTAATTAAAAAGCATGCGTTTATTCCTGTTTTTTGTGAAAGTTCTTTGATGGTCAGATTATTTATTTTTCTCAATTTTTTGATATTATTTGCAAGATTTTGTGCATAGTTTTTCATGATTATCCTTTAATAATTCGTAGGTCTGTGTTGCTACGCCGACAATTAATTCTTCATGTCATTGCGAGCCCGACAGGGCGTGGCAATCCAGCCGTTTTTGTAAATGACAACAAAATGCCGGATTGCTTCGTCGGCAATCTTTTGCCTTCTCACAATAATATTATTATATATTATATCGAATTATAATATCTAATAATAAATTAATATATACAATATTGTAATTATATAGTCAAGTATATAAAATTAAACTATGGACGAACAAAAAATACTTGAAACATTCGGCTTTAATCTTAAAATGTATAGAACTAAATTAAAGTTATCACAGGATAATATTGTTGATAAAACGGGTATGAGTAAGGCATATATCAGCAATATTGAGAACGGAAAGCACAATTTGTCTTTAATAAATGCTCTCAAATTGTCTGATGCTGTCGGAAAAAATATTGAGAGTATGCTAAAAGAGATTGAATAAAATGTCGAAATATGAGTGAAATGTGTTTTGTGAATTGTCTTTATCGGCATTGAAGCACATTTGACAGTTCTCAAATCCGTAAAGATACATTCACATTTCACAATTCACGATTCACTTAAAAAACTATGAACGAAAAAGATTATTTTAATTACGAATTACAACATATTGATTCAAAAACAGGTGCAAGGGCAGGGGTTTTGACTACTCCGCATGGCAAAATTGAAACACCTATTTTCATGCCGGTCGGAACAAATTCTGCGGTAAAATCCTTAACGGGCGACCAGATTAAAAACACAGGCGCACAAATTATTTTGGGTAATTCTTACCACCTTTATTTGAGGGCGGGGGATAAAAGAATAAGAGATTTTGGCGGAATACATGGCTGGATGAATTGGGATAAGCCTGTATTAACTGATTCAGGCGGATTTCAGGTATTTTCTTTAGGGCATCTGAATAAAATTACAGAGGATGGAGTTGAATTTCAGGACCCCAAAAATGGTGAAAGACATTATATTTCGCCTGAAATTTCAATGGAAATTCAACAAAATATCGGAGCGGATATAATAATGGCATTTGACCAGTGCGCACCGTACCCTTGCGATTACGATTTTGCAAAAAGTGCAATGGAGCGTACTCACAGATGGCTTGAAAGGTGTTTCAAGGCTAAAACTAATCCAAAACAGGCACTTTTTCCTATTGTTCAGGGTGCATTTTTTGAAGATTTGAGAACCGAAAGCGCAAAGGTTATTTCAACTTTTGATGCGGTCGGTTATGCAATAGGCGGTGTTAGTGTAGGCGAGCCGAAAGATGTTCAAAAACACTTTACCGAATTTACCGCACCATTATTACCGCAAAATAAACCAAGATATCTGATGGGAGTAGGTACTCCTGAAGATTTGTTAGACGGCATAAAAGCGGGAATTGATATGTTTGACTGTGTATTGCCTACAAGAAACGCAAGACATGGTTCATTTTTCACATGGAACGGAAAATCTAATATCAAAAATAAAAAATATGAAGATGACAGTCTGCCTTTGGTTGAGGGCTGCGATTGTTATGCCTGCAAACATCATTCAAGAGCATATATAAGACATTTGTGGAAATGTCAGGAAGCAACTGCTTCAACGCTTTTATCTATTCATAATATAAGATTTTTGCTAAATTTTGTACATCTTTGCCGTGAAGCAATTTTAGAAGACAGATTTGAAGAATTTTACAATGAACACTATAAAAATCTGATATAATTATCTGCCGAAAAAGTCGTAGGTTTTGCCGTTTTTCTGTGCATTATTCCATGCTCTTTGCATGTATGCTCTTTCGCCTTTAAATTTTTGTCCGGGGAATTGGCTTAAAGCATCAATATAATGCGGTTTTGCTATTTTTAGTGCTTTATTTCTCTGTGCTTGCGATAAATCTTCGGTTGACATTATTACTCTGTATACATTGCGTTTTTTGAGTCCTCTGCTTGCTGTTTTTAAAACAGTATGCGCTGCTGCCGAAGCATAATCTTTTTTTTCAAGATCTTTTTTAATAAATCTTGTCGGTGAACCTGCACGGTCAAATGCTTCAACCCCTTTATTAAATACGACATCTATTATGCCTGTTTGTACTGATGCGGGCGCATTATTAAACAAAGATTTACTCATATAAACAAGTGCATCAACTTTTGCATCAAGAATATCTTGTGCCAAAAGTTCATATGCCTTTGCTTGAGTAATTTTTGTTTTGCCGTTTACAATAATTTCACCGTCAACCCTGCCGGTATGACCGAAACCTATTGTCGGACAACCATGGGGGTATTCTTTACTGCGAACATTATCAGATTTGCAAACTAAATCAGGCTTTTGTTTTCTGCCTTCAATACCGATTAAAATATCTTTTATATAGTGTTTGTCTATCCCTGTTGTTTTTACAACATCATCAAAACTTTTGACTGTGCCGGGGGTAATAATATATCTTCCGGGAATTTTTATTGTAGTTCCGCCTTTGACAGGGTAATCAAAATTTAAATTGGGATTGGCAATTCTTAATCTGTAAAGAGAAACTCCGTTGGCATTGGCAATTTTAACACCTTTTTGAGTTGTACCTTGCGGTACTGTATAATTTACAGGATGCCCGTAAGAAATATTTTTACCGACAACCCAATAACGACCGCCGTCAAGAGTAGATGTAATTTCTCTCTTTACCGGTCTGACAGGAGATGTTTTTTGTGCAGATTTTACTTTCTTTGAAGTGTTAACCTGTGAGGTCTTTTTTGCAACTTTCTGTTTTGACACTCTTTTTGAGCGTTTTGGTTTTACTTTAATTCCTTTTTTATTTTTGTTTTTTGAGATTTTTGCGCTGACTGATTTAAAGTTCCCTGATAATAATTCTGTCAGGCTTTGCAATATATCAAATGTTTTTTCAGGTTTAATATTTGACGGAATGAATTTATCTATATTATTGGTAATCGGAGTTAAATGCGGGGTAATTTGTGCAGATGCTTTTTGTCCTGCGCTTAATGCCATTGAACCAATTAACACCTTACTTATTAAATTAACTTTCATATATTACAACTCCTTGTCTATGCAAAAGTTATAAAAATTCAAAAAAATTTTTTTTGCCTGATTTATTTGTTTTTACTATATTTCCAAGTACTATATGTATCAAGCACTTCTTGAAGATAATAACCATACCATTCATAACCAATGCGTCTTTCCTGAGGAATTTCTTTCAGGTTGTATTTTTTTTCACTCTGACGATTTGCAAAAAACGGTTTATTTGTTTCTATATCATAAAATTTCGCCCAAATTGGCTGACATGAATTACAATAAATAATCTTTGCATCATAATTTCCGCTTTTATCTTTAAAAATTTTTATTGCAGCGTTTTCAATTTTATTATTTATAATCCATTCAACAGCACTTTCAACCGATTTTTTTATCTGCGGTGAAGGATTATCTAATGACATTAAAAAGAGTAATATTTCCGCCGATTCTTTGCCTGCATCAATGGCAGGCAGTTCATACGCCCTTGCTTTTGTCGGTGTGAGCGTTTTTTTATCATATTGCTGCGCCCATAGAGTCAGTTTACCATTTTGGATTATTTGCGTTTTTAAAATACAATCAATTCCCTTTTCAACGGCTATTTTTGCCCTGTGCGCTGTGTTATTATCAACATATTCAAACGGATATGATTTTTCGGAAACTTTTTTAAGCAATTTTAATACATTTATCATTGCATTGTCATTGTATGTAATATCTGATTGATAAATTTTCTTATTGCGATCTCTTTTGGCTTCCTGCGGAAATCCGCCGTTTTTATATTGAGAATTAAGCAAAAATTCAATTCCGTTCAATGCCGAATCTTCAGCCCAAATACTATTTGTTGCTCCATACAATCTGGAAAGATAAATAATTTCTGTTGTAGTTGCATAATTATCAATTGTCGGGTAAGAATTTTTGACAACTTTTTTATCTTTTTCAATTCTTTTTTCCGCATAAGAACTAATTATATCCGGATAATAATAGTCTTTCGGAAAACCGCCTGATTTATGTTGATAAGTCAGACAGTTTTTGCCAATTTGAATGGCTTCATCTGTTTTGAAAAAGGACAATTTAAAATTTGGCGCAATTTGTACCCATGTGCGAAGTTTTGGTTCTTGTGACACAGGTAGCGCAATTATATTTGCTGTAAAAATTAATAAAAAAATGTAAAATATTATTTTATAATGACATTTCATTTGATTGCCGTTACCATTACAATTTTATAATATCACATTTTAAGAAAACTCAATAAATTTTGAGAAAATTTTACATATGGTATAATATCAAAATAGATTGAGGTTTTATGACTAAAAGATGTATTTGGTTTTTAATAGCAATATTTTGTTTATTTATAATCTTAAGTTGTATATTTGTTTTTTGTGAACATAAAGATAAAAATAAAATTGTGAATATTGTATTTACGACAGATGTTAATTATAAAGACTACCTCAAAACTACTATAAGAAGCGCAATAGCAAATAAAAATAAAGATTCTGTCTATAACATAAATATTGTATGCGTCGATTTGCCAAAATCAGAGGAAGATAAATTCAAGAAATTTGAATCAAAGAATGTTCACATCAATCCTGTTTCGGTATCCTTACAGGATATAAAAGATGTTGGGAATTATGAGGTATCTTATTTTGTAACAAGAGCCGATTTGTTTAAGTTTTTTATGCCGGAATTGTTTCCAAAACTTGATAAAATACTTTATATTGATGTAGATGTAGCGATAATGAAAGATTTAACCGATTTATATAATACAGATTTAAAAGATAAATTTATTGGTGTTGTAAATAAGCCTATAATGGAGTATTCTGCTGATGGCTATACAATATTCGGTAAATATTTCCCAAAAAGGGAAAGACATTATAATTGCGGAGTAATGTTGTTTAATCTGAAATTGTGGCGTGAGAATGATATTACGCAGGCCCTTGTGAATGAAAAAAATGAAAAAAAAGAAACAGATTTAATGACTCAATATGTTTTTAATGCTGTTTTGCCTCAAAGCAAAATTAAAGCTCTTGCACCGATTAATAATGTTTTTACCCAATGGGATGATGTTATGTTTAAAAAATATCAATTTTGGTTTACTTATTTTCCGTATTGCATAACAGGTGCGAAATGCAATTATGACAATTTGATTAAAGATGCGGTTATAATACATTACCTTGACGCACAAAAACCATGGAAATTCAGAAAAAATCATACTTCAAAATATTGGCTCAAATATGAAAAACAAGAGGATTATGAATAAATGAAATTAAAATTGGGAATTTTTGGAATTGTATTTGTTATTTTGTTAATCGCATTAGGTATTTTATGTCAGAAATTTATAATCACTAATCCTAATCATGATGTAAATATTCTTTTTAATACCGATAAAAATTATGCACAGTACACAAAAGTTGCCATAAAATCTGCGATAATGAACAAAAATCCCGATAGTATTTATCATATAAATGTGTTGTGTGTTGATATTCCCCAAAAAGAATGTGATGAATTTAAACTGCTTGCAGATAAAAATGTTCAAATAAAAGTAAAAATTGAAACAAAATCTACACTTAAAAACATTGGTAATTATGAGATTGCTCATTATGTAACCAGAACGGATTTGTTTAAATTTCTTTTTAGTGAGATATATTCCGAAGATAAAATGCTTTATATAGATTCAGATACTTTAATCCGTGCGGATTTGACAAAATTGTATAATACAGATATTTCTAATTATTATTTGGCTGCTGTTATGAAAATGGAGCCTGATTATAATGAACTCGATGAGCCGACATATTTTTATAATTGCGGAGTTTTATTGTTGAATTTGAAAAAGTTTAGAGAACACAATATTTCTAATATCCTGATTACAGCAAAGAATGAGGACGAATTTAAAGATTATCAGACTCAAAGAGTTTTTAATGAGGTGATAACAATAGATGAAATGAAAATTCTTTCTCCAATTTACAATGATATTGAACGTTGGAATGATGAATATATAAAAAATTATAATTATTTCAAAACATATTTTCCATATTCATTAAAATATCCGACCATTAAACAATTAGATAAAAATGCCGTAATTGTACATTATGCAGGAAGTAACAAGCCATGGATAAATGATAATGTGAAATATGCAAATGAATGGTGGAAATATGCAAGATTAATCAATCCGATTTGGCAGATAGAAAATAAGATTTATGAAAAGAAAATATCAAAGGAGTAAAAATGAATATTTTAGTAACAGGTTGTGCCGGTTTTATAGGATCATGGATTTGTCAAAAATTATTGAATAACAACGATTACAAAGTAATTGGAATAGATAACTTTGACCCGTATTATCCCAAAGAAATAAAACTTGATAATATGAAAGATTTTGAAAATAACTCAAATTTCAGTTTTTTGGAAATTGACATAACAGATACTAATGCAATGAATAATTTATTTGAAAATAATTCAATCGATTTGGTTATTCACCTTGCAGCAAAAGCAGGAGTCAGAAGTTCTGTTCTTCATCCGTTGGATTATGACAGAGTTAACACTTTTGGAACATTAAATATTCTTGACTGCATGAAAAAATACGGCACAAAAAAAATGATTTTTGCTTCATCATCTTCTGTTTACGGAGATATAGAGAAAACAAAATTTACCGAAGATATGACAGATTTAAAACCATTATCTGTCTATGCTCAAAGTAAAAAATCTGCAGAAGAATATATTGGATTATACTGTCGGCAATATGGTTTAAACGCTGTTTGTTTCCGATTTTTTACTGTTTACGGGGAAAAACAAAGACCGGATTTGGCGATTTGTAAATTTACAAGACAAATTAAAAATGACCTGACATTAACTATGTACGGCGATGGTTCAACATATAGAGATTACACTCATGTTGAAGATATAACAAACGGAATTTTATCTGCAATAAATTATAACAAAACACCTTTCGAAATTATAAATTTAGGCTCAGAAAATCCTGTTAAATTGTCAGATTTAATTGCAATGCTTGAAGATATTATCGGTAAAAAAGCAAATATAGAAATTAAACCCATTCCGGGAGAGGACATGAAAAGAACTTATGCGGATACTTCTAAAGCAAAAGAACTTTTGGGTTATATTCCAAAAATTGATTTCAAAACAGGATTAGAAGATTATGTGAAATCGTATGATAATTAATTTTCAACGGAATGTTTTTTCTCTAAAGCAGGGAAAAGCAGTATAATTGCCAGAATCATAAATAAAGCAAGAGTATTAAAAATTCCGAATTTATCGTATATAAATTTAAAATTTAAAAGCAGGAAGAATGACATAAAATCTTCTGCAAAAATATTTACCGATGCAGAAGTTGCTCTATTTTCGTCATCGGTATATCTGTGAAGATTTGAAATATTAAATACTCCGAAGATTACAAATAATAGTATTGCTGCACATATAATCAACAATGCGCAGAATATATATATAATTTTTAATGTAATACCCTGTGATTAAAAGTATAAATGATATTATTACAGCAATATATTCCGTTGTAACAAGTTTATTTTTGAATTTTTGTAAGAATTTTTTTGCACTTAAACCACCGAATCCTCTAAAAATTTGGTTTACAAAATTTACAATGCCGTATAATATTACAGGAGCGGAGGATAGTTTCAACAGAGGTTGAAAGTTCCAGACAAATATACTTGTAAACCCTGATAATAACGCAGAGTAGTACACATAATAATTAATTTTGATGTCAGAAAATACAGATTTTATTCCTTTAAAGATATTTTTGGCATAAATGACCGGTTTGATTTTTCCCTGACTTTCAGGTTTCGTATTTGGCAGAAAGAAAAGACTTGATACCGCAATAATTTGAGTGAGAAGTTCTATATATAATATTGTTTTAAAACCAAAATATTTGTATAAAATTACACCGGCAAAACAACTTATTGCAGAGCCTAAAGAGGTAAAAAATGAAAGTTTCCCATATTTGTCGGTCATTTCCTTACTGATATTTTTTTGTTCCAAGTATTCATAGATATAACTGTCAACATTCCCCCTGTAAAGTGCTTTAAATAGTCCATATAGTATTTCCCCGCCAAGAACTATCCAAAAACCGTCAAAATTTATCCATAAAACAACTCTTGCCATAAAGAGGAAATATGCCGTTATCAAAATATATTTTTTGGGAAAAATGTCACCGACAAAACCCATAAAAAATTTACCCAAAAGGCATGTTGCACTATATATACTCTGACATAATATAAAATCAGAAAAATTTAATCCGTTATGCAGATAAAATAAAAATGATATAGGCATTACAAATCTTTGGTATTGCAAAAATGTTGCAAAATTCAAAATCGGTAACGGATTAATTTCTTTGCTTTTAACATTTTCCATATATTTTATATTATATCAGAAAATATGTTATAATCTTTGAATGAATAAAAAAACCTATATTTTCATATCAATATTATTGTTATTTTGTTTTGTTATTCTAATTTGGTTTTGTAATACATTTACATACCGTATAAATGGTATATCTAAAATTCATTCATTGAATAACGTCAATATTGCAAAAAAATACATAAAAAAAATATCTGATGAAAATTATTATTCTATTTCATATTTTGATAATGCCGTATTTTCATGGAATACAGAAATTTTGCAATACTATAATATGAATAATTTTCGCTATTACAACGCTTTTGTATTTTGGGCATTATTAAAGACCGGATATGACCAAAAACTGCCACAAGCATTTTATGATGATATATTTACTGCCGACGGAGTTGTAAATACAGAACGCAACTCTGATAATAACAGTGTTTCAGGAGAATTGGATACAATTTTTGTTTATTATCCGTTGTATGATTTACCTCCCAAAAAGAAATATTCACTTGCAATAGAAAAAGCATATAAAGATTTGTCTTCTCAAGATATTTTGAAAAATCTTGCAGGAAATTATGTGCATAAACAAAATAATGATAATTGGGACATGTATGAATTTTGTTTAGACGGATTATTTATGGCATTACCTTTTTATTTTAAGCATGACAAAAATGAGCCGGATATATTCTACCGAATGAATTGGGTGTCAGAAAAACTGCGTCTTAAAAACGGTTTGTATTCTCATGGTGCACAATCAGACGGGACACCGAATAAAGTGGTATGGCTTCGAGGTACAGGATGGTATGCAATGACTCAGATAGAATTATTATCTATGATGAAAAATAAAACATATAAAAATATAATGCAAAAACAATTAATCCAATTTTTTGACGGTATGCTAAAATATCAGGATTTAAAAACAGGCATGTGGCGAAATGTTGTATATCCGAAAGTAAATAAGTGTAATTATTTTGAATCTTCCGGAACTCTTATGATGGCTTATTCTCTATTAAAAGCTTATGACAAAGGATATGTAAAAGATGAAAAATATCTGAATTCGGGTTTAAGGGCATATAACGGTGTAATGGATAATAATTTTATAAATCGTGATGGAGGGAAATTGACTAATATCTACCTTTCTTCAAATGTAAAAGAAAATGCGCAAGAATACTGCAAATGCGATTTATATGTCGCTGATGAGGCAAAAGGTTTTGCTTCTTTGATTTTGGCAACGGAAATAGTAAATAAAGTATTAAAAAATAAATAAATATGATATGATATAATTATGTTCGGGAGAGATATTATGCAAAGAATTGGTATCGGTTATGATATTCATAAATTAATACAGGGCAGGGATTTAATAATCGGCGGAGTAAAAATTACGCACGAAAAAGGTCTGCTTGGTCATTCTGATGCAGATGTTTTAATTCACGCAATTATAGATGCAATGCTTGGTGCTTTGGCATTAGATGATATTGGTACACTTTTTCCGGATACTGATGCGAGTTATAAAGATGCAGACAGTACCATATTATTAAAAAAAGTTTTTAAAATAATTAAAGATAAGGGGTTTTCAATAGTTAATATTGACAGTAATATTATTGCTCAAGAGCCCAAAATGATGCCTTATATTCCGAAAATGAAATCGGCACTTGCACAAATTTTGGGAATTAAACCAAATGATATTTCTATAAAGGCAAAAACAAAAGAAAATCTTGATGCCGTAGGTCAAAAATTGGCTATTGAAGCAAATGCAGTTGTTCTTTTAGAAAATAAAGGTTAAATTTCTTTATAAAGTCTTTTATTTTATTATGAATTGGGGTATGATAGTTCTATGATAGAGAAAGAAAAATTATATTCGGATGTTCCGCCAACACAGTTGAGGGGTAAGGAGGAAAAGTTCAAACCTGCTAAAACAAATAAGTTTTGGCTCACTGTTGCGAGTTTGTTCTTTTTTAATATGCTTCAAAACAGGTTCTATGCGTTCAGATACAACGGATATGAAAATTATGCAAATCGTGACAGTAAGGTTCCGACAATATTGTTTTTCCCTCATTCAAACTGGTGGGATGGAATTGTTTTATATAATATAGCCCACAGAATTTGTAAAAAAGAAATTCGTCTTATGGTTGAAGAACTCAACAGATTTCCGCTTTTAAGACGCGGAGGTGCATATTCTGTTAACAAAAAATCCCCGCAATCCGCTATGAAAGCGCTAAAATATTCTGTCGATTTATTAAGTGATTTAAGAAACTTGTTATGTATTTTTCCACAGGGTATAATCAGACCGCCTCATTACAGACCTATTGAATTTCAGACGGGGCTTGCATATATTGCAAAAAGTGCAGTAAAAAAATACGACAAAATCAATTTAATTCCTTGCGCAATAGAATATTGTTTCTTCAGAGATAACAGACCGGAAGTCGTTATGGATTTTGGCAAATGTATTGAACTGACTGACAAAAATATTGACAGGCATGAATATACAAAATTTTTGGAAAAAGCACTGACAGAAGTTTGTGATGAACAATTCCATAACATTTCAACAGGAAAAGTTGAAGATTATCAGATTTTGTTCAAACAACACCTCAAATGGTACAGACGAATTGAACAAAGATTAAAAAGTATCGATCTGCCTGAAGTTGCAGATGTATAAAAAACAAAATTATGAAAATATCATTAAGACCCCATCATTTCTTGTGTTTACAGGGATATAAAGGATTAAATTATTCAAAATTACAGGCAAATTCGTGGAGCAGGATTTCAAAAGAACTTACTCAAAATCCTGATGCGGATATTTTAATAATCGGTGGCAGTGACGATTTATGCAAAAAATGCCCCGCAATTGTGCAAAGCAGAAAATCAAGATGTATAAATGAAACTGTCGAAAAACTTGATAAAAATGTTTCGGATATTTTGGGACTTGTTAAAGGGCAAATATACAAATATTCGGATATATTGGATAAAGTTAAAAAGAATTTTACTAAAGAAAAACACGAAAAATTGTGTTCCGGTTGTGCATGGTGGCAAAAAGGTCTTTGCAGAGACAGTTTTGAAAAATAACATCAGCAAAATTTTTCAATCGCTTTGACAAAACCGTCATTGTCGCAAGTGTCCGTAATATAATCAGCACATTTTTTTAATTCTTCTGTGCCGTTCCCCATTGCAACACCGATTCCGCCACATTCAACCAAATCAATGTCATTATTTTGGTCGCCGATAGTCAAAACTTCTTCTTTTTTAATTCCCCAATAATTGCGCAAAAATTCAACACTCAAAGATTTTTTTGCATCAGCAGGTCCGATTTCACAAAAATACGGGGTAGATTTTACTATATATAAATGCGGATATTTCTCTTTTAAAACCTCAACCCACACAGAAACTCTTTCTGCATCATCTATATCAATGGCAAGCAGTTTGTTTACATCTTTTATTTCCAAATCGTCAAACGAACAAACCGAATAATCAACAAATTTGCCTTTGATGTAATACTGTATAATTTTATTATCTTGTTCGACATAAAGTTTATCGTCAAGATAGAGGTTTATGTGAACATCATTTTCTCTTGCCCATTTGATAATTTCTTTTGCGGTTTGTGGGGGCAGATTGCTTTGATAAAGCGTTTTTCCGTTCATTTCTTTAATAAGTCCGCCCTGATAAGAAATTACCGGAGTATTTAATCCTAATTTTTGTGCTAACGGTACGGCTGATGAGTGCATTCTGCCTGTCACAAGCACAACTTTTATTCCTTTTTTATTTAATTCATTTATGCAATCCAAAACTGCAGGGCGAAATTCTCCTCCATAAGGTAAAATTGTTCCGTCAATATCTGTTGCAACCATTTTTATCATAGTTAAAAACCCTTGCAAAACGCTCTTGTTAAAGCACAAATAGTTTTAGAGTCGTTAATTTCACCATTATTAATCATTTCAAAAACTTCATCAGGCGAAAATTCTTTTGATTTGATTATTTCACCTTCATCAGGATGTTCTCCGACAAATTCTAAATCTGATGCGAAATAGAGATACAATTTTTCAGTGCAAATCCCCGGACTTGTGTAGATGAAACCTAACGATTTCCAATTTTTTGCTCTGTAACCTGTTTCTTCTTCAAGTTCTCTTTTACAAGCATTATCAGGATTTTCTCCAATTTCAAGTTTGCCTGCCGGAAGTTCTATATTAACATTTTTAAGCGGATAACGATATTGCTTTGTCAAAAGAATTTTATTATCGTTAGTCAATGCAACAATAACAACTCCGCCATTATGAACGACAACTTCTCTGAACGATTTGTGTCCGTCAGCAGTTTCAATGTCATCTTTCAAAACTTTGACGACTTTCCCCTCAAATTTTACTTCCGAATTTAATGTTTTTTCTTCAAACTCCATAATTTTATTATATTCAAACAAAAAAATATTGTAAATAATTAAATTAAAAACAACCCTTGTTAAAGGGTTGTTCTGTTTGCAACAAAAATAGGGGGTTGAGGTAAATGTATTTATGTAAGTAGAAAGAGATTATTTACATTATTAATATACAATAAGCATGCGTCAGAATAGGACATATATTTTAATTTACCATGTCTATCCTTACAGTCTTGCTCATCTTTGACACAAAACCCTTGATCTTTTTCTTCGCATCACATACGGATATAACCACAGCAACAGCTTTTATCAAGACAAAAGTCTATATAAGAGTTATAGATACTTTTAATCCCGATAATAACTAAGATTACAAGAATAATTATAACTAAGCTAAATAATAATATGGCAATTTTAATAATCTTTTTTCTTTCTTATTTTTATTGTAGCATATTTGTATTTTTTATAAAATTATTGTATTTTGTTTTTATGATAATGCTTTTGACAATTATTCCTACAATTTTATTTTATCTGATACTGAAAGTAAAACATTTATATAGATTTTTATTGTCCATAGCATTTTATATTTTTCTTTTCGTTATGGCTGTTTTATTTGAAAATACCATTATGAGTTTTTATTATAAAATAGTGGATAAAATTGATTATAATAGCATAACTGATTTCACTCGAATTTTGTTTGGTTTTTCAGATATTTTATTTATTATTTTTACAACAATACTACTTTATATTATTTATAAAACGAAAAATAAAAAATTAATTCATTATACAATTAAATTTTTTGTATTTATAATTTTATACTATCTGCTTAGTTTTATATGTGGTTCAATATATTTTAGAATAATTAACATTTATGGATATGGCAGTATTATATCAGGTGTATTTTATAATGCATATCGATTTTTTGTTATATGTATTTTATTAGCAGTTATATTATTCAAGGAAAAGAATTAATTTATAAATTATAAATTAATTCTTTTTTATTCTATCTTCTTTTCTTCAGAATCCTATTTGTATAATCTGAATTCTTTTGCCAATCTCTTAATAATATTTGTAAAAGTTGTTCTCTCGTTATATTTGGGTATTTTTGTGCATATTGTCTGCCAATTTCATTATTTAGTTGGTCTAAATTAGTATCATAAGCACCACTTCCGGTATTACTAAAGTGAAGTTTTTCATTTAGATTGCCTAACCATTTAGCTTGATTTTGTCCTAAATTTCTTGCATATAGGGCACTTACATATTGATGTCGTATATCATTAGAATACAATTGAGGAGAATTTGTATTTGCTCTCAAAAAATTCCCGACTTCTTGTTCTAATTTACTATTTAAATCATTGTAGTAAGAGTAATTAGATAAATTTGGTATTCCTGTATTAAAATTTTTAATTTGAACATTTAGCAGTCTGTCAAATTCTTTATCTGTACCCGTTAAATGTGCCGCACCTCCAGTTGTTGAAATACCATTTCTTGAACGATAATGTGCTTTTACTTTTGTGCCATCTGCTTTTGTATATGAATTCACATATACTACATCCGGGTTTCCATTAAGTTGGTTCTGTCTTGGAATTCCTAAATTTTGCAGTTGATGAAAAATCGCTTTTTCATTTTGTTCATACTCATTACCAGACATTGCTCCAATGTCTTCAGCAGTAAATATTCTATTGTTATTTGAAACTTTGTTGAAAAAATCTTTTAAATTTGTCATTTATATTTCTCCTTATGCTAAACCTAAAAACTATTGTGTATTATAAAAAATTATGTTTTTTTTGAAAATTCCTCTTTTCAGTCGCTACTGTTTGGCAGTGATGAATTGGCTGTAATTTGCTTATAATATGTAAATTCTTGTATTCAATTTTTATATATAACAATTTTTGTGTGTAGTATAATAAAGCAAAAAAGGGATAAATTATGGCAAGACAGTTTTCACCACAACATATAGAACAAATGTTTAAATATATTTTTGAGTACAGCGGTTTTGAAGTTGACGGATTTGACCGTCAAAACAGAATAATTGCTTATCCGAGTAATAATAATCAGATGTTTGCTTTTCCTATGACTAAGGACGGGCAGATTTTAGAGGGGGTAAGAAGTTATGATTTGGATATTATGACCCCGCCTGATGAACTTTTATATTGTGCAAAAATAATTCTTGGTGAAAAGAAATTCAAAAAAATGAAAAAAATTCTTGACAATTCTACATTCAAAGAAATTCTTGATATTTTGAAACCTGAGTTATGGATAAATTATTCCCTGAGTCAAAGTAAACAAAAATTTGTAATTTTTTGCAGATACACAAAAGAGGGTGTTTTGAAAATGATAACAGATTTGGAAGATACCTATGATGCGATTGCATGGTATGATTTCAACCCTGACGGAAGTGCTGTTTTAAAAGCCTGCTGGGATAATGAGGATACAAAATATCCGCCTGAAACTTTTATGAGTATTATTGATTATGCGCAGGAAATTATGGATGAAAAAGGATTTTTAAAAGTTTGGTTCAATAAACTTTTTCATAAAGGAGAATACGAATTTTCATTCAGAGATTGTTTGAGAATTTATGACTATTATAAACACGAAGAAAACAGAGTTCAGGAGCGGATATAGTTCTTCTTGTTAAAATATGTAAATTATTTTTGCAAATTTCAAAAATGGTATAGAATATCACTATATCAGAGTGGAGGTTACAACAATGAAATTATCAAAAATATTTGCATCTTTATTATGTGTATCAGTTTTGAGTGTTGGTTCTGTTATGGCAGAAACATCTTTCACCCCTTTGAATTTTGATGAAAGTAATGCAGTAAAAGCGCCTGCAACTACTACATCAAGAACTGTATCAGGTGTTCAGGCAAAAGGTACTGATCTTTTAGATCCTGCACAGGTTACAGGCGGAACAAAAATGCAGACCGCAATAACAGAAATTGATAAAGCACAAATGGAAGTAAGAAATAATTTGCTTAATTACAAAGCAAAATATGCTGAAATTGACTCAAAATATCAAACAACAAAGGCAGAAAGAGCCGCTATGAGAAAACAGGTCAGACAGGCAGAAAAGAAAATCAAAAATCTTGATAAAGCAAAAAATACTATTCGCAAGAATTTTGAAAGAAAATCTAATATCTAAGTTGTATATAAGGTTGGAAGAAGAGAGTAAACGACCGCTTTCATTAGCGGTCGTTTTAATTTAATAAGTATGTCCTCTTTTTTGGCAGAGACAGTGAGGGTTGTAATTTAACACTCAGAATAAGATTAAATTAACCGTGATATTGAAATGAATGGAAAAATATTGAAAGAATTGTGGTATATGGGCATTTATAATTTTAGGATTTCTATTGATATTACCAATAGAAATATTTGCAAACAAAATTACACACAACAAATTTCTCTTAAATATCCCATTTAAAAGTGAAAATATAAGATACATATACAATATTCTGTTTTGGTTTGGTATAGTTTGTTCAATTCTATTCCTATTACTTTATTTATTGTTTATAACAAGATAAACCATAGAAAATTCTAAAATTTTAAAAATAATTATCTAAATAATTATAGTTTTGGCTTGTATTTAAATTTTTGCTAATTATATTTCGTATTTAAAAATCTTATATCGCTATTTCCCTCCTATATTTCGGCTTGGGACTGTATTACCTAAGTTTTAATAAATTTGGCTTAAGCACAATTTCATAATCTGGTAAATGAGTGGTTTATACTATTAAGCCATTTGTGTACCGTTTTCTCCAAGTATAAATATTTACATTTGCCTGCTCTGCTTTATGTAATTGGTGATCTATTTTTGTTTTTAATTTAAAAAATTCACACTATGCAAAAGTCGGTTTTTCTGTTATACTCATTGTTATAAGGAAAGGTGGTTATTATGAAATTTATTTGTACAGTATGCGGTTGGTCAACAGAATCTGGCACAATGCCTGATAAATGTCCTATTTGCGGGGCAACAACATTTAAAGCGCTTGATGCTGAAGGTAAAGTTTATGCCTGTGAACATCATGTAGGTGACGGTAAAGTTGAAGATGCCCAAATTATGGAAGGCTTAAGATCAAACTTTGCAGGTGAATGTAGTGAAGTAGGTATGTATCTTGCAATGTCAAGAGTGGCAGAAAGAGAAGGTTATCCTGAAGTTGCGGAAGCATACAAAAGATATGCTTTTGAAGAAGCAGAACACGCTGCAAAATTTGCTGAATTATTAGGCGAAGTTTTGACAGATTCTACAAAGAAAAATCTTGAAATGCGTGCTGAAGCAGAATTTGGCGCATGTGACGGCAAATTGCAACTTGCTAAAAGAGCAAAAGAACTCGGTTATGATGCAATTCATGATACAGTACACGAAATGGCTAAAGATGAAGCACGTCACGGAAAAGGCTTTGACGGTCTTTTAAAAAGATATTTTAAATAAAAATTGACAGCTGATTGAAAGGTTGAAAATAAAATATTCGACCTTTCAATCATTTATATGATTACACAATTTAAAAATTTATGGTAAGTTATAGTTATGAGAAACAGAAAATCAAGCAACGGACAATTAAAAATTTTATTATTTGTAGGCGCAATACTTTTAGCATTAGGTCTTGCGGTATTTGGGTTATCAAAAGTAAAAGTTGATGAATTTCATAAGGCTTCGGTCATATTTATTGTGGATTCTTCGGCTTCAAATGCAAAAGAATTACCTCAGCAAACAGCGACTTTAAAACAGTTGTGTTCAATGCTTGACCCGGAAGATCATATTAAAATTTTAAGGGTTTCAGAAAAGTCATATATCATTTATGAGGGCTCTCCGCAATCAACATCGGAAATTCGCAAAGCATTGAAAGAATTTACTAAAATCGACGGAGATGAATTTGGTACTGCATACGGACTTGCCATTCAAAAAGCATTTAATCATTCCGTAAACTTATACAAAAACGGTTATATTCCGGCAATTGTCGTAATGGGTGATTTGGAAAATGAAGGGAAATATGAAAACCAAATTCATTGGGATTCTTTCCCGTCTGAAGTTCAGAAAGTACAAAAAGAAACAGGTGACAAACTTGCGATGATGTTTTTATATGCTTCACCTGCAAAATTAGATTATGTCAAAGAAAAATTAGGACCTGTATTGGGCGAAGAGAAACTTATTATAGGTAACAAAACAGGGGCAGCAAGAGTGCTAAGCAAATTCCTCGGTGCGATTGGCAGATAACAGTTTGTAAAAGAGAGAAAAATCAAATGAATGTAGAAATTAAATTCGGAAGTAATATCCAGATTTTTGAAGATAAACAAAACATAGTCATCGGTACAACTCCTGACTGTGATTTTGTAATTGACGGAACAGATGAAATTATAAATGTCAAAATGGTTTTTTCACCAAAATATAACAGTTATGTGCTTGTTAATTCTGATGAAAATAGTGAAGTTTTGTTTAATAACAAAACTTTCAAAAAAGTTCTTGTCCCAAGACATTTTTCTATCGGGCATACTGCTTTGAAAGAGAGTGTTTTGGTTGTTGTTAATATAGAAACAAATAAAAATTTGTCAGCAGATACAGATAATACAGTACTAAAAACAGCAGTTGCATCTGCAACAGCGACTGCAACAACTGAAAAGGCGGCAACTCAAGTGCAAAACAACAGAATGATTAACAGAGATAAAAAAGATATTTTTAACGGAAATATTGAAAATAACAGAATTGCTATTGTGAAAGAAATCGGATATAAAATTCAGGCTCTTAAAAACCAAATATCTTCTTTAGGAAAAGTTTCATTTGTTGCCAATGCCGCAATTTTGGTGTTATCAATAATATGTTCTTTTGGTATGACAAACTTTATTTTGCACCTGCCTATTGATACAAGCAAAGGTGTTCTTAATTTAACAACAAACTATGGTTTTTTAATTGCAATTTCACTTATCGTATTTGCAGTATCTTTTGCAATGAAGCAGTCAGTTTTCACTTTAATAGAATCAAGCCAAAATAAAAGATATGGTGAAAATAATGATATACAAAGACTTATGGTTTATGCTTCATGTGTCTTTATGCTCGTAATATATGCAATTAACCTGTTTTACTATAAGGATATTGCTTTTGTTGCATCAATCTTTGTATCTTTGTTGTTTGTCGGCGCACTTGCAATAGTTTCTGCCGCATCCGGATATTTCAAATATCAGTTAAAAACCGCAAATTATCAATTGATGAATGTTGAATACAGAGAAGATTTTGAAACAACCCTTAAAGGTTATCGCTCTTTGATTTCACAATATATTAACAGTTTAAGTGACAACAAATTAGACTCCATCAAAGACAGTCTTTTGAACGCACAAATAAAAATGTCAGGTGAAATTTTAATCGGTATGCTAACTGCACCATTTCTTGCTTATGGTGTATCAAACACTTTGGCAAGTTGTTTCCCTGAAGCTGCAGGATGGATAAGAATTTCTGGTTTAAGATTCAGCCCTATCTTCCTCGTACTTGCAACATTTTTGATTATTTTTGCATTCTTCTCATTTGTAAGAGCATTTACAATCGGTAAGCAAATCAAAGCCTCCGAAATTATCAAATTTGACGGTTTCCATGATTATGCAAGCCACGGTGTTAATATTCTTGGTTTAGATGCTATTAAAGGACTTCATAAGGAAAAGAATATTACAATGGCTATTGCTTGTGTAATCGTTGCGATTGAATTTACAATGAACGTTTCATACTTCATTCAGGAAATCGGCGGAGATATTTCAGGTATGTTTATCAGTTCAATGGCAGCGTTTGTACCGACAGCGTTATTAATTGCAGAAACAATGATGTTGAGCGGAACAATGCACAAAATTAACAATTACAATGAAGTGTTCCAAACATTAGACTAATCTTTAATTTTAAACCATGAGAAGTAAAAAACATAATCCCAAAGTACCTATAATCCTTGGTGTTGCCTTATTTATCGGCATATCTGTTGTGGTTATTAATGCAAAAGATATGCAGACAATTTCAAGAGTAAAAGTCAGTAATCAGCAAATTGTAATTAATCAGGGTAATACAGGGATTTCAAATACTGATGTTGGATTTAATAATTCCGGTAATTTGAGTAATCAAAATACCAATATCGGCAATCAGGGGAATTTCTCTAATACCGGCGGAGGGGTAAATAATACAGGCAACTTTAATAACCAAAATACAGGTTTTGGTAATCAGGGCGGGTTAAATAATACCGGTGGGAACTTTAATAATCAGAGCGGTTCATTCAATAATGAAAACGGTGATATTGACAGTTATAATGTCGGTTTTGGTAATAAGGACTATCGTTCTGATATGGAGAAGTATAAATATCAGGATATTGACTGGAGTACATGGAAAAGTAATTTTGTAAACAGAATACTTGACGACAGCATGTATATAAAAAGTCTTGACCTTTACGGGATGGGGACCTGGTTTTATTATTCGTTCAATGTAACTGATAAAGGTGAAATCAAGGATGTATTTGTCTTTTCAATATATTTGAATGATGAAGATAAAAAACAGATAAGAGATTTGATAAGAAGTTATGCACATCAGCCTATCACAATTTTCCCGAAAGATTCACAGCGTAAAAAGGCAAAAGTTAAGGCTATTATGTTGTTAGGCGATACCGAATCCAAATCTAACGCATCTAACTTTAACGATATTGAAAAGATTAAGATTAAATATTAATCTTCTTTTTAAGCATCATAGCAGGGGCATATTGAGGCAAAATATCAAGACAGGTATCAATTTCTTTTGCGCAATTTTTAATGTCCTTATTTGTGTAATGAATATACGCTAAAAGATAGTGTAATTCGGGATCTTTATACAAATTATTCTGCGCTTTTTGCAAGAAAAACATTGCAGGTGCCATAAAGTTATGAGCCCAAAATGCACGACCGATAAATTTGTAACACTCCATATTATAAAAAGCCATAAAATCCGCATATTTTATAATTTGTTGAACAATTTCTCCCTTACAATATGTGATAAATATATCTAAATCAATTTCAAGAAAATTTCTTACTTCAAAATATGTTGGAGACATTGAAATCTTTTCTTCTATCATTTGTAAAAGCATTAAACCCCAATGTCCTCTTATATTATCAATTTTTGCCTTTTCAAATTGTTCTTTGGCTTTTGCAAAATTATCAAGAACCATATAACAATAACCCGTTTCAAGCGGATAGTTATGAGATTCAAAATAATCACGACAGCCTTTTAATCTGCCCGATAAAAAATCCTGCTTAACCTGTTGATATTTCGATGTCATATATTTTTTTAAAAGACCTTTTAATGCAAATTAAAATCCTGAAGAATTTGTATCAATAATATTTGGCATAACTGTCTGCATCATCATCATTTGAACAACTTCAGGTGAAACATTTTGTCCGTCTTTTGCAAGTTGCGGAAGCATAGTTGTTATATCTGAAGACACATCATTTGTGCCGTAATCTCCAAACATCATTTTTATTTCATCAAGTTCTTTTTTATTTTGAATATATTCAGGATTCTTTAAAATATCTTCAACATCCATTTGGTCTGCAAGTGCAAGTTTTATTGTTTCTTCCCCTTCAGATTTCTTTTTATCAAAATTTTTGATATCTCTGATATTTTGGAAATATTTACCCGGAGAATTATCATCCTCACTGTTAATTTGTTGCTGCAGATTTTTAAGTTGCAACTGCTTATATTCCTGTTCAAGTTCAGGTGAGAATCCTGAGCCGTATGGAGCATTGATAAATCTGTCTAAAGAATCATCCTGATTTTGGAACGGCAAAGTAATTTTGTTCTGATTTTCCTGACCGTTTTGGTTTTCCTGAGTGGGTTCAACAATAGTATTCGGATTGAGTCTTTGCTGAAGTTCTGTCAGATTTCTGTTTATCAAATCCTGCGGATTAACAGGTGTCAAACCGATTTCGCCTGCCATATCTCTGTATGGGTACAAATATTCAGGTTCATTAACATTCTGAAAACATTTTGCCTCATCTTCATTACCAATGACACAATTTCTGCCGTTTGTTGCATATTTTACTATCATAGGATTATCATTCAGGTTTATAACTCTTTCGTATGCAAGAATTGCGTCTTCTTTTTTACCGCATTTAGCATAACTCATTGCAAGATAATAATATCCTAATGTATCATAAGGATGAGATTGAACATAGGCTTCACATTCCTGCATACAGCCTGCAAAATTACTCAGGTGATATTTTTGTTTAATACTTTCTAAATTCGGTGCATCATAAAAATAAGGCTTTTTTGTCCAATTGCCTGCACCTGTTCCAAAAACTTTTCTTGAAGATTCTCTTAAATAATCGTTTCTTCTTTGCGGAATTTCGACATTAACCTCAACTCCGCCTTCTTCGGTTGTCGGAACTTGTTGCGGCGGTCTGTTTGTTGAGGGTGAATTCTGTGCGTTATTGGTATAATACATTTCACTCATAGCATTATCACGAGGAGAATTTTCATTATGCGTATCAGCATATAAGTCATAATTTTTTAGCGGATTTACAAAACCGTAAGAAATTTGCGGTACAATTCCCGCTAACATTATTGCCGTAAGTAAAAGACTTATTTTCTTTTTCATTATTTTACCCCTCTTATACGAGTGAATATTCTACATCAAGGTTATTATATGATATATATTAATATGCGTCATAATCCAAATGTATGAGATTATTTTGCAAATTTCGGTCAGGTTAATGACTTCATGTATTCTTATAAGGATGCCGAATAAAATTTCAAATAATAAAATTTGTAAATAAGCCTATTTAAGTATTTATTTTTATTCAAAAAAAATGTATAATCTTTACAAGAGGGTGTTTTTAGTTTACAAATATCTTATAAAAAGGAAACAAAAAATTGCTTAATAATTTTGAAAGTTTTGACAATTCCGAAACTGCAACCAAAAAAGATATAGTAATACAAGACAGAGTTGAACTTCTATCAACCCACATGTATAAGCAATTTTTGAATTATCAGCATGCAACAGTCAATACAAATGAAGTATTTTCAAGAATGATTGATTGCTTGAATATTGTTTCCGATAATATGAAACAATCATTTTCATCAAGAGGAGTTTCAACCCAAAATATTTATGTTGAATCTGATGCCGTCAAATCAGTAGCAGTAATAAATATTTTGTGGAAAACAATAAGTTTTACAACCCGATGCAATTTTGAACCTCAAGTGCTTTCAAGAGATGACGGCAGAAATATTCCGTCAAACAGAATTATGGCACTAAAAGGGAATTATAACGAAATTATGCAAGGTGTAAAAGACCACGAAGAAGAGATGACAAGACTTTTGGAAAATGAAATTGCGTCATTATTTATCCCGCCGGATGAAACTCAAAAATGTATTTTTAAAATCAAATTTACAGGGCAAGAATTTACACTCAATCAAACGGATGCACCAAGAGAATTTGTTCTAAAAGTCGTTGAAAATGTCTGCGGACCGAACGAATATCACAAAGAAGGCTATCCGAGAACATTTACCGCTTAAATTAATAAATTGACTTGAGAGAAAAAATAATTATGATGTTATTGTAGAGGGGTACGAATGAAACTCATAAATAAACTAAAAGCGTTTGAAAACCAGTATGCTTATATGAAATGGGCAATGGGTGGAGAATACGGAAAAATCAAATATGTCGGGGAAGATTATGTTGAATTTGACATAATAGATGTTGATACAATGGCATATCAGGAAACCGTATTTATTGCATCACATTTGATTTTGGAAGTCAGTGTTGGCGGAGCGGACATTTTCCGTATTGTTGCAGAAATTTCTTCACAGTTATAATTTATAAATTTAAATTATAAAAACTTTGTTATAAAATACTTGTGTGCAAAAATATTATAAAAAAGAAAATATACAATTATTTTTAGGTAATTGTATTAAAATACTAAACAAGGCAACTCCTGAATCTGTTGATATGATTTTTGCAGATCCCCCTTATATGTTGTCTAATGGCGGAATATCTTGCCAAGCCGGTAAAGTTGTCTGTGTCAATAAAGGTAAATGGGATGAAAGCAAAGGTTTAGACGAAGATTTTGCATTTCATCAAAAATGGATTAATGCCTGTCGAAGAGTTTTAAAGCCCAACGGAACAATATGGATTTCAGGGACTTATCACTCAATTTATGCTTGTGGGTTTGCTTTACAAAAGGCCGGTTATAAAATTCTAAATGATATAACGTGGTACAAGCCAAATGCAGCACCAAATATGAGCTGCAGGTATTTTACCGCAAGCCATGAAACTTTGCTTTGGGCAAGAAAAGACCCAAAAGGCAAGCATACTTTTAATTATGATATTATGAAAAATGGTGATTGGGGCGATGATGCGATTAAAAAGCCAAATAAACAAATGCGTTCTGTTTGGCAAATTGATACTCCAAAATCTTACGAAAAGACTTTCGGCAAACACCCAACACAGAAACCTTTAGAATTGTTAAGGCGAATAATCCTTGCCTCTACGAACAAAGGCGATTTGATTCTTGATCCGTTTACAGGCAGTTCAACAACTGGTATAATGGCATTAAAGTTAGGGCGAAAATTCATCGGTATAGACTTGGAAAAAGAATATTTAGACCTTTCTATTAAAAGGTTTGAACAAGAATTTGTAGATAAGGAACTTGAATGGCAGTAGTTTTAGAAAAAGCGGATTGCGAGCAGAGGGCGGAACGAAGTGTAGTCCCGTTTATTGCGAGCAACCAAGCAAAACAAGAAACATATCCGATAGTCAAATGGGTTGGCGGTAAGCGTCAACTAATGTTTGAACTGCTAAAAAACATGCCTGAAGATTACAATCGATATTTTGAACCTTTTATTGGCGGTGGTGCATTATTTTTTGAACTTCAACCCGAAAATGCATATATTTCCGATATGAATGAAGAATTAATTAACCTTTATCAAGTCGTAAGAGATAATGTTGATGAACTTGTTGCAGACTTGCAAAAACACGATATTTCCAAAGAGTATTTTATGGAAATCAGAAACATTGACCGTACGGAAGAATATAAAAATTGGTCAGATGTTAAGAAAGCAAGCCGTTTTATATACTTAAATAGAACTTGTTTTAACGGAATGTACCGAGTAAACTCAAAAGGTGAATTTAATGTTCCGTTCGGACATTATAAAAATCCGAGAATTTTGGATGAAAATAATTTGTTAAATTGTTCCAATCTGTTACAGAGAACTGAAATTAAACACGCAGATTTTTCAGAGATATTAAAAAAAGTTAAAAAAGGCGATTTCGTATATTTCGATCCTCCGTATGTACCTTTAAGTGAAACTTCTAGTTTTACTTCATACACTAAAGACGGTTTTGATATGGATATGCAACTTAGTCTAAGAGATGTATGTGATGAGCTGGACTCCATGGGGGTAAAATTCTTATTATCAAATTCGGACACGCAATTTGTTAATGAATTATACGAAAATTACAACATTAAAAAAGTTTTTGCTTCACGCCAAATAAATGCAAATGCAGACGGCAGAGGTAAAATTACAGAGGTTTTGGTGAGGAACTATTAATGATAAAAGACGGAATTGGTGGGGGCAATACCACAACAGGTTTGGTATTTGAAACAAGAGCAGATTTAAAAACTTTATTAAACGGAGTAAAAAATTATTCCGTAGATAAAGACAATAATGTTTTGTATAAAGACAAACTTGTCGGTATGATTTTTGTTAAAAACGGACTTTACAAGTTTTTAGAGAAAAATGGTGTAAATTGGAAAGACTATCTTTCTAAAAAATTACTTCCTGATGATTCAATTTATGTGATTCTAAATAATACTTTTTATGTGATTGAATGCAAATATCAACAAGTAGCAGGTTCAGTTGATGAAAAGTTGCAAACTTGTGATTTTAAAAAGAAGCAATATAAGAGGTTATTAGCATCATTGAATTTTGAAGTTGAATATATTTATATTTTAAATGATTGGTTTAAAAAGCCGGAATATAAGGATGTTTTGACTTATATTCATAGTGTTGGATGTGATTATTATTTCAATTATATACCACTTAAACGACTTGGATTACCAATTGAAAATGGCTAATTTACCAGGAGCCTCCGCCCCCTCCGCCTCCGCCTCCGCCGGAGTGACCACCACCGCCTGAAGATGATGATACCCCGCCATTAGAACTTGAAGGAATTGAAACGGAACTCATATTATTTGCAAATGTGTTGAAATTATGGACATTCAACACATTGCCGCTATACCAATCAGGCTGTAGTGTCATTATACTTTCAAATTGTTTTATCCATTTGTCAGAAACATCTAACACATAAGCATAAGGCAAAACATCATACACATAAGACGGATTTTCCGCTAATAATTTTTCAAGACGATGTTTTTCCGCAACTTCTATAAAATGTTTCAAACCCAAAACCTCACCAAGCATTTTGTTACCGAAATCATTTCTCTGAGGCAGATGATAAAGACATATTGATGAAACTACAAGACCAATTACCCCGGTAAATATCGCAGGTATTGTTGATGAATTTATTACAATGCTTGATAAAAGTCCCAAAAAAGGTATTCCGCCAAAAAGGGCTGACCAAATTATAATAAAAATACCTGTTTCAATATTTTTTCTCCCTGATACAAAAAATGCAATTAATACACCTATTGCAATCAACGGAAATAAAATTACAAAACCCATTGATATTATTCTGAATATATCAAAATTAAACAGTGAAAATAATGTCAGTGCGCCTATGCCCAAAAGACATAATGACATTAAAAATATCAGCCCAGGATTTATTGAATCTTTTACAAATATTTTATTTCTTGCCTTGTTTATATGCTCTATAATTGTTTGACATTCTTTATAAAATACCCTTGAGACAGATAATTCTACTTGACTAATTTTATTTTTCGGGATTAAAGCTCTCATAAAGGCACTCTCTATAGGATTATTTCCGTCATATTCTTTAACTTTTTCAATTTCAAACCCAAACATACTGTCAGAAATTTTTAAATAACCTTTATTTGCAAGGTAAAAAATCAAAGATACAAGGCTTTTTTCACTCGCTTTACCTTTGTACATCAATTCAACTTCCGCACTGTTATAATTTTTGGGCGGATAAAAAGTTACAACCGGAATTACAGGTTTGTCTTTCCCGAATTTAAACCATATAAACCAACTGATTACAGTCAATACAAGCATTATTGCTATAACAATCATCGGAACATAATTTGTTTTATGGTTAAAATAACCCTTTGGCACTTCAACTCTCAAAGTAATACCGTTATAAGCAGGCAAAGTTTGAGTTGTATAACCGGAAAGAGTATTTTCGTTTACAAAAAACTGCGCTCCGCCGTTAAAGCCTGCCGTTCCCTCTCTGCCTATAGAAAGTCCCGCTTTTGAAGAATCAAATTTTTCAGGCATTGTTACACTAAAACTTGCTTTTCGGATTTCTGTTCCCCATTGTGTACCGATTATATTGAAATAAAATTCGTTTTTATTATCTAAAAAATTGTAATCATAAGATATTTGATAATGTTTAGGACCATTTACATATACATCAGGGTCTCCTATTTTAATTTTTTGATAATCACCTTCAATACTTTCACTAAATCTGGTCGGATAAACACGAATATTTGAAACGGTGTTTCCTTTTAGAGGTATTGTTCTGTAAATTCCGTGAGAAGAAACCGTAAAATTGACATCAATTTCTTCTGTTACATGTGCCGTTTTGTTTTTATCAACATTAATATTTACATCATAATTTGTGATATAAAAATTTTCCGCAAATGCAGGTACTGCAACAAAAATACAAATTAATAAACCAAAAATCAAACCAAAAATCTTTTTCATTTAAAACTCCGCTTTTATATTTTGTCTTTCACCTTCCGTTATTTCAAACATTTTTGCACTTTTAATTCCAAACAACCCCGCAATCAGACTTGTGGGGAATATTTCGACCGTATTATTTAAAATTCTAACGCAACCATTATAATATTTTCTCGAATTAGCAATATCCGTTTCAACAGATGTTAATTCTTCCATCAGTTTTGCATAGTGTTCGTTTGCCTTTAAATCAGGGTAATTTTCAACAATTGCAATAATTTGAGATAAATTTTCACCAAGTTTTTTATTTGTATCAATTTTATCATTATCAGTCATATCAGAGTAATTACCCGAACGAAGTTTGGTAATATCTTCCAATAAACTTTTTTCATGTTTTGCGTATGCTTTAACGATTTCAATAAGATTTGGCACCAAATCCCAGCGTTTTTTGAGGTATACATCCATTGTAGAAAACGCTTCTTTTACATAATTACGCAAAGTTACAAGCCTGTTATAAATAACTACAACAAACAAAAACAAAACTATGGCAACTGCTGCCAAAATTGTACTATTCATAATTAATTATCCTTATTCGGAATTAGTCGTTAGCACTTGTTAAGAAATTAACAAGCCCCTGCAACCCGAGTTTATAACTGTCGATTTTAAATCCGCAAATCTGACCTACACAAACGTCCGCAAACATTGACTCGTGTCTGAATTCTTCACGTCTGTATATGTTTGAAATATGGATTTCAACGGTCGGAATTTTTACTGCAAGCAAAGCATCACGAATAGCAACACTTGTATGAGTATAAGCACCGGCATTGATAACTATACCGTCAAAATTACCAAGTGCATATTGGATTTTGTCAACAATTTCACCCTCACAGTTACTTTGGAAAATTTCAATATTTATTCCGAGTTCAAAGGAATATTCATGAAGTTCCATCTCAATATCTTTGTAAGATTTTGAGCCGTACTGTTCGGGTTCTCTAACTCCTAACATATTGATGTTTGGACCATTAATGATAAGTATGTTTAAATCTTTCTCCATGTCCGTTATTATAGCACAAAAGATTTTAAATGTAAATTTTTGTTACAATCTTGATTTAGAAATGTTACAAACTTGACATGTTATTATATCATGCATGTACAAACTATCCCAAAATCTCCTCCCAAGATTATTGTTCAAGTCGCAGAAAATTGTGACTTTTTTTTTAGCGTTTACAGAACCATAATTATATATTAATACTTTTTTATTCCGTAATTTTTCTGAAGTTTTTGTAAAGTCCCGTTTCTTGATGCTTCTTCAATTACATCATTCACCACTCTTAATAAGTCTTCAGATTCCTGTCCTTTTCTAAATGCAACAGCATAAGGTTCTCTTGAATATCGTTTTGGTAAAAGTACAAGACTTCCGTCTTTTAATGATAAACCTATTAAAATTGTATCATCGGAAACTATGGCATCTGCTTTGCCTTGTTTCAAGCCTTTTACGGCTTCGGCATAAGTTTTATAACCGATTATACTAACATTTGGCACTGCAGCACGCAGGCTTGACTCACTTGAAGTTCCAAAAACAATAATTGCTTTCTTTCCGTTCAAGTCACGAAGACCTTTTATTTTGCTTCCTTTTTTGACTAAAAGAGATTGTCCTGCTATATAATAAGGATTAGAAAAATCCAAAATTTGCAATCTTGACGGTGTAACAGACATTGTTGCGACAATCATATCAACATCTTCTGTAAAAAGTTTCATCATCCTATCTGATGCCGTGACAGGCACAAATTTCACTTTTCCCTTTTCCCCAAAAATCTTTTCTCCTATCATGTTGGCTAAATCAACATCATAGCCTGCGTATTTGCCGTTTTTATCTTTAAACCCGAACGGATATGTGTCTGTTTTTATCCCGATAATTACATTTCCTCGTTTTGTAATATCATTGAGAGTATTTTCTACAGGTTCTTTTTGAGGTTTAGCACACCCGCAAAATACAAACATTACAAGAACTAACAACAAAACTATTTTTTTATACATAAAAAATCCTTTTAATATGCTTATTATAAAATCAATTAAATATTAAGGCAATATTTGATTAACCGATTTGAATGTATGCTTTGAGAATTTTATTTTCAAGCGTATCATTAATTGCCTTTTGTACCTGTTCAAGCGGATAATATGTCGAAAGTCCTTTTACTTTTACCTCTTTATTTTTAAGAAGTTCATAAGAATCTTTCAAATCAGCAGGAGAAGGCGAATAACTGCCCAAAACCGTCAACTCACGATAATAAATTTCATTATTTGCATAACCCGTATTTTGCGGAGTGCTTGAAAATACAAGTATTTTTCCCCCGTCACGAACATATTTTAATGCGGTAGGCAAAGCCTTGTCTGAACCTGAAGTCATAAATACCCCGTCAGCATTGATACTTTCGCACATTTCACTGACATTAAACGCTTCAATACCAAGATTTTTCAATAGTTCCACTCTTGAATTAAGCAAATCACACCCGATAACTTTCATCCCAAAAGCGCGCAAGGCCTGTGCCATCAAAATTCCTATTGAACCAAGACCGATTACAAGGGCTGTTGAATTTTTGTTTAAGTTTGCTCGTTTTACGGCACGAATACAACATCCCAACGGCTCATAAAATACTGATTCATCATTTGTTAAATTTTCGGGTTTTATATAAACAACATTTTGCAGATGTTCTTCCGATACAAAAACAAATTCACTAAAACCACCGGGTTTGATATTTGTTTCTTTAAAATGACGACACATAGACACATTCCCGTTTTTGCAATATTCACATTTACCGCATGGTATATGGTGGGATGTAATAATTACATCCCCATTTTTAAAACTTGTACCGGAGTTTATATCAATAATCTGACCGACAATTTCGTGACCCAAAACTGTTCCGTCTTTGCTGATGTGTTGAGTCAGTTTGACAATATCAGAACCGCATAATCCACAACCCAAAACTTTTAACAACGCACCTTTGCGATTATCTAAAGTTTCATTTTCTCTCTGTTTTATAACAAGATTATTATTTTCTATTTGTGCAACTTTCATAAAAACCCTCTTTTCAGGTTAATATTAACACAAATTTAACCAATTCGTAAATTAAGTGAAATCCTATTTCCCTTGGGGGAGAGAAATTTTTCAATGTAAGAAATTTATTTCGAACATTTGAAAAATGAGAGAGGGCAAGGTGCATTCCCCTCCAAACCACCCCATCGGAAAGATATATTTTGTCATTGCAAACAAGCGTGGCAATCCCATTAGTTCAAAGTCGTTCAGTTATTGATTTGATGAGATTACTACGCAAACTGCGTTCGCTCGTAATGACAATTATTGTCAGGCAATTGCCTGACTTACTACTCCAAATCACCGACACAAATAAAAAATGTATTGGGCTGAAAGCCCGACTTACGTACTTACTTACATATTAAAATATTGTGGCAGAAATCCAAACTTACATATCAAAAGAAAATAATCAAACAAGTGTAAGTGCATTATTTTTATTTTAACAAATGTAAAAAAATTGACTTTTTATCATGACAAAAATCTTTAATCATTCTAATATAATTTTGTGGAGGAAATATGTTAGACATGATAGAAAATAAAGCAAATATTGATTTAACTTCAAAAAGCGCATTTTCAAGCGAAAACGATACATTTACATCACGTTCGGTTGCCGCTTTACTTGCAAAAAACACCGTTCCTCTATCTCATAAAAGAATTGCAGACAATTATTTGATTATAAAACAAATTTTCAAATTTCAGGTTAGTTTGAGCCGAATTACAAATGTTGAAAAGTCATTGTTAGAAAAGTATGACTTTAATACTTTAGAATTTACAACAATGCAGCAAATGTATAAAGAACTTGTTCTTTTGCAAAAATGGTCTGTGTCCGATGATGAAAAATTAAGACAAGATTCTGATGATATTTTGCAAATAAGAGTTGCCGAACTAAAGTATCTTGAAGCAAGTTCTTATGCAACTGTTTCAAACGAAATATATAACGGTTATAAAGCATTATTGCAGTATTTGAAAGAAATAAGCAATGTGCAAACCGGTTATAATTATTAATTTTTTGTTTCTTGCAAATTATATTTTATGATTTTATAATTCTGTATGGTCAGACATCATATAGTATTGATGTTTTCGTGTAAAAAAATAAGAAAGGAGAGTTATATGTGGGAAAAAGATATTAACATTAATGAAGTGAAAGAAATCAGAACCCGTACAAATGTTTATTTTGGGGTGGGTGCTATCCAAAAAATTCACGATATTGCAAAAGATATTAAATCAAAGGAATAGATAAAGTTATCGTTATGTCAGGTCGCAATGCTTATAAAGCAACCGGTGCGTGGGATGTAGTTGAAAGTGCGTTAAAAAATAATGAAATCGGCTATGTAAATTTTGATCAGGTTACCCCAAACCCGAATACGCACCATGTTAATGATGCAGTCAAAATGGCAAAAGAATTTGGAGCAAAAGGAGTTATTGCAATCGGTGGCGGTTCACCGACAGATGCAGGAAAATCAGTTGCAATTTTATTAAAATATCCTGATAAAACTGCTGAAGAATTATTTGATTTCACATTTACACCTGAATGTGCTGTACCAATTATTTCAATAAATTTAACACACGGAACGGGAACAGAAACAAACAGATTTGCGGTTGTAACCAATTTGGAAAAGAATTTTAAACCTGCAATTGCTTATGATTGCATTTATCCGATGTATGCGATAGATGATCCGCAACTTATGACAAAACTTTCACCAAAACAAACAAGATATGTATCTATTGATGCGGTAAACCATGTTATTGAGGCAGCAACATCAAAAGTTGCATCACCTTATTCGATTTCTTTAGCAAAAGATGTAATAGAATTAGTTGCAAAATATTTGCCTAAAGCGATAGCCAATCCTGACGATTTGGAGGCAAGATATTTCTTGGCTTATGCGGCATTGATGGGAGGTGTAAGTTTTGATAACGGATTGTTACACTATACGCATGCTTTGGAACATCCTTTGAGTGCGGTTAAACCTGAACTTGCGCACGGTTTGGGCTTGGCAATATTATTACCGGCTGTTGTCAAAACTATTTATAAAGACAAAGCCGCAACATTAGCAGATATTTTGGCACCAGTTGTACCGAATTTAAAAGGAACACCTGATGAAGCACAAAAAGCGGCTGACGGAGTTTATGCTTGGTTAAAATCTGTTGATGTAGGTCAAAAACTTGAAGATGAAGGTTTTAGTGCAAGTGATGTTGATAAATTAACAGATTTGGCATTTACAACCCCATCATTAGACGGTTTAATCGGAATCGGGCCAAGCGGAAATTCAAGAGAATTGGTAAGAAATATTTATCAGGAATCTTTGAAGGCATAAATGATTATAAGGATAGGGTGCGAGGTATCGCACCTTATTTTTTACAAAATTTTAAGTTACCTCTTTACAAAAAAAATTTTTCATGTAGAATGTATAATACGAACGGTTGAAAGACTGTTCACCCAAGACAACTTGGGGGATTAGCTCAGTTGGTAGAGCGCCTGCTTTGCACGCAGGATGTCAGGAGTTCGAGTCCCCTATCCTCCAGATTACAGACCGATGACAAATGTCATCGGTCTGTAATTTTGTGTGTATAGGTTTTCAGGACAGTTGTGATGGGAGTTTTATTGTGGATTTGCCTAATTTTAGGGCAATAGAGGCAAGTTTATAGTGTAGAGATTTACCGGACTATTCTTGCACTTTTGTCATAATTTTTGCACTATTTTGCACCAAAAACCTGTCACCCTGAACTTGTATCAGGGTCTATTTTGCGTGGTGTTTGAATTTTAGCGAGTGCAAATAAGTGCAAAATAGTGCAAAAATAATTTATCTTACATTTTGATATGTGTCTTTTTGTCTCTGAGATTGAGATTTGGGACTTGATTTATTCCGAAAGGTGAGTGATGAATGTGTGTGAGGTAATTTATTATGACAAACTTCACACCCGAAAAATGTAAACAAATAGCACTTGCAAGACTTGATGTGGTTCACAAGTGGCTTGAATTTAGAAAGCAATCTCAAAATAAACTTCAAGCCGATTATGATTTTGTAAAATTACATAACACATCAAATTCACACTTGTTTGAAATTTTAGGAAAAATATCTCGCGGAAGTTTGCACCGTTGGTATGCTATGTTAAACGGAACGGAAGATTATACGAAACTTTTGCCGCAGTATAAATATTCAACTGTTCGGGAATACCGAACAGTTCTCAATGATGAAGAAATAAAAATCTTTATGGGATTGCTTTTACATCCTAACAGATTATCTATCGGTAAGGCTATAGCATTAACAAAATATAGATTAAAGGAGCAGGGGCAAAATTTTATTCCGGCGGATATCACATTTAGAAGGTACGCAAAATGGTTCAAGGATAATAATTACGATAAATGGATTCTTGCACGTGATGGAGAAAAAGCACTATCGGATAAAGTTGAACCATACATAAAACGTGATGCAAGCTTGCTTGAAGTAGGGGACATTCTTGTCGCGGACGGACATATACTTGCGTTTCAGGTCATAAATCCATTCACAGGCAAACCTGCAAGAGCAACTCTTGTCGGATTTTTGGATTGGAAATCAACGGCATTAGTCGGTTATGAAATTATGCTTGAAGAAAATACGCAGTGCATTGCAAGTGCTTTGCGTAATTCAATAATCAATCTTGATATGATACCGAAAGTTGTTTATCAGGATAACGGCAGAGCATTCAGAGCAAAATATTTTACTGACGATAAAGGTTTTACTGAACTCGGTTTTCAGGGATTATATTCAAAACTAGAAATAGAAACAGTTTTTGCAAGACCGTATAATGCGAGAGCAAAAGTTATTGAAAGATTCTTTAAAGAATTTCAGGAAGGTTTTGAAAAACTTTTGCCGAGTTATATCGGAAGCAGTATTCAGAATAAACCTGCTTATATGATGAGAAATGAGAAGTTTCATAAAAATCTACATAATGAATTTATTCCAACTATTGAAGAAACAATAAAAATGATTAATATGTGGCTGAGTTTCAAGAATTCTCAACCTTGTCCGAATGCTCCGGATAAAACAGTTACGGAAGTTTTATCTGAAAGGAAACAACAAAATATTGATATAAATACGCTTGACGATTTGATGCTCGCAACAGAAGTCAAAACCATTCAGCGAAATGGGATCAGGTTTTTAAATTGTGATTATTTTGATGAAAGATTATATGGATTCAAGAGCAAAGTGTTGATTAAATACAACCTTTTTGACCTCACAAGTATTAAAGTTTACACTCCAAAGGGCGAATTTCTATGTACAGCAGAAAGAGTTACAGAAACACACCCGATGGCAAAATTATTAGGTAATGTCAAAGATTATGAAGATTACAAACAAAAAATTGTCAAACAAAGACAATTAAAAAAGAAAACTGTTGAATCGGTAAAAAAGTATCTTCAATGCGAGGATATCAAGTTACTTGAAACACAAATGGAACCTAAGGAAATTCAACCCCCGTTCAAAACGGGTTCAAAAAAGGTTCAAACGCTGTTTAAAAGTAATTCAGAAAAATATGAGTATTTAGTTGCAAACGATCCAAATAATTCTTGGATAACCGAATTTAAGCAAACAAAGGAGTATCAATTGTTATATGAAGAAAATATTTGTTAAAACTCAAAATGTCAAAAACTTTATCGGACTTGTTGAAAATTTGATAAATAAGCCAAAAAATATTCCGAAAATGGGATTAGTTTATGGCGAGCCCGGACTTGGTAAATCGCAAACAGCTTTGTGGCTTGCGTGCAAATATGACGGAATTTATTTAAGAGCATCGAACCTTATGACAGGTAGATGGCTGCTTGAAGAGATGGTAAAAGAGCTTGATGAAATACCAAGGTTTTTGACTTCGGATAATTTTAATATCGTGGTAAAAAAGCTGAAACAAAATCCGCAAGTGATTTTTATTGATGAGGTTGATTATCTGATGAATAACTATAAAACCATTGAAACCCTCAGGGATATACACGATGAAACCGGCAGCCCGATAATTTTTATCGGAATGGGATTGGCACACAGAAAACTCGAAAGATACAAACATCTTTATGACAGGTTTTCAGAAATTTTAAAATTCGATACTTTTGAAGTAGCTGATTTAAGTCAAATAATTAATCAATTGTCGGAAGTTCCATTTACGCCTGATGCTGTTGAATATATCCATTCAAAATACAACAGATTTCGACAAATTGTTCAATTAATAAACCAAATGGAAACTTTCTCAAAAGATAATAATTTATTGGAAATTACAAAAGAAATTATGGAGCAGATTATATGAACGTAGAAAAATTAGCACGACATTTAAAAGAATTTACTCTCGATGAGATCGAAATGATTGCGAAATGTGATTGTAAAACAGAACTTGAACAGCTTTTGAATGAGGATAAAATAGCCTTTGAATATGGTTTGTATAAATATAAGGAAGAAAAGCCAAAGCAAGAATTTATCATTTGTACAAAACAAATGACAAATTGTCAGATTATTACAATTGATGCTGCGATTGATTATTTTTTGGAAAATTATGTCAAAAACAATTGTAAATATAATACTTACAGGAGATATCGCAGAATGTTAAAATACTATATTTCCCCATTTTTCAAAAATAAAAACTTAAATGATATTACTTGCTATGATATTCAGGAATTTTACTATTTTTGTAAAGGCAGGAATTTGCCGCCAAAAGTATTGAAAAATACACTAGCACTTCTAAATCAGATGATTAAATATTTTCAAAATCTCGGAATAATTGATAGAACTTGTAATTTTCAGGTTCGGAGATTATCTGATAAGACAAATTTTACATTAGATAGAATTATTATGGAGGCATAACTATGACAAA
>JAFUXT010000005.1 GCA_017470815.1 bacterium
GCAGAGTTTTTGAATTATTCCAAAACACAAACGGAACGGTCGGGAAGTCTTTTTCTAAATTTCGTTTCCATTGAGGAACGAGGTTCGGAGGCAGGATCACAAGAATATTAGGTTTTCCCTCGTACCATTTTTGACAAGCAACCAAAAGAGCCTCGTAGGTTTTACCTAAACTTGCCTCATCACATAAAATACACCCCTGCAAATAATCGGAACGCAGGGCAAATCGTGCCGCCATAATCTGATACGGATAAATTTTAGCATTAGAAGATGCATAAACCGGCAGGAAGTTTTTATCGTCAGCAAGACTTTCAAGACGATTAGCCTCAACAATTGCAGAATATTTTGATTGAAACTTTGATTTCACTTCCATCATTCTGTGCTTATTTTAGCATAAATAAATGGTGCGGTTATATCCTGAATACTGTTATATTTATAACTGCAAATCATAATATTTGTAAAATTAAAATGCGAATAAAATTATCCAATATGTTACATAAAAAGTAACACAATTTATAATGTGTTACGAGAAAGGATACATAACGGATGATAATTAAATTAATAAGGCTAAATTTGGGGGAATATAAGATTTATAAACACCAAATAATAAGAACATTAATTTATTCTCAAATTAAAGTGATAATTTATTTATATTGCATTGTAACAATTTCTTATAAATTGTAAAAATATGCCCAAATTCGCTAAAGTTTTCAAAAAAAATGCCGATAAAACATGTAACACATTATAAATTGTGTTACATGGGTACAACAATGGCAGATCATATTTCATTAGGCAAAAACGGAAATACAGGCAAAATTGACTTCAGCCGAATTAAGGCAGGAGTCAAAAAAGAAGAACTTGTCAAAAACGATGCACGTCTTGAATCTGTCTTTGATATGGTTGATGCTGATAATGACGGGACTCTTAACCGTAAAGAGTTAGATCATTTAGAACAATTAGTTTCTAATTTGGCAGGTGAAGACGGGAATTTAGAGAAAAAAGAAGTTAAAAATTTTTACGGGCAGAAACTCGGTCGTAAAGACAGAAAAGCATTACTTGAATTTTTAAATAAGCTTGACGGAGTTACTCCTGAAAATGTTGAAAAAGTTGAAACAAAACTTGTAGATGATAAGCAAGTTGAAGTAGTAACCTTTAAAGACGGTCATACTGAAGAATATTATCCAAACGGTCAAAAAATATCAGAAGTTGTTCAAGGTAATAAAAAGACTAAAACTACTGAATTAAATGGTGAAGTAACTTCAGAAGTTGTAACCGAAAACGAAGGTGAAGAAAATGAAATAACATCAACAACTTCAACAGTAAACGGTAAAAAACAGACAGTTATCAATAATAAAGGTGATAAAACTACTACAACAATAAATTACAACGGTGATAAAAAATCTGATGCCACAATAATAGGGGAAAATTCCAAAACAGTTATCACTTATGATGCTGAAGGTAATCCTGCAAAAGAAGTTGAAACAACAGGAACAACCGAAAAAACATACATCTATAAAAACGGTCAGAAAATATTACAATCTGTCATTGAAAATAAAGGGTTAGAAGGTAAAGAAACAACAAAAATTTATGATACTGAAGGTGGTTACACTCAAACTCAAAATGTTGCTAACGGAAAAATTACAAAGGTTGTAGATAAGGAAGGCAGCTATACAGAAACTAAAGAAATGTCAAACGGCAAAATCACAACCGTTGTGGACAAAGAAGGTAATGTAACATCTAATGTAAAAACTGAAACTGTAAACGGTCAGGAAGTTACTTTGCAATTAGACAAAGACGGCAACATTCCGGGAGTAATTGTTCAAAATGGTGAAAGCCCTGCAGCTATTGCAAAAAAATTCGGTTGCAGTGTAGATGAATTAATGCGATTAAATGCAGACCAACTTAAAGGAAAAGGTAAAAATCAATATTTCGAAGTTGGTTCTGAAATAAAATTACCGAATACTGTTGGAATAGAAAAATTTGCAAAAGCACAAGAAGGCAGAAAACCTGCTGAAGTCGCAAAAGCAGAATATGCACGTGATGCAGAAATTCGCAGACAAAAAGCAGAAGCAGCAAAACAAGAAAGAGAATATTACCAAAAACTCGGTGTTAAAAATTTCAATAATAAAGGACAAAAAGTTAAAGCCGACGGTTGGGGTAACAAAGAATTTGAAATTATCGGTGATGTCGGCTATGGTCGTCAGTTAGTAAAACGTGACGGAAAACTTTATACGAGATCACATGATGGAAAAATTCTACGTGAAGATTACTTGCAAGCACATAAAGCCTTTGTAAGTAAACCTAAAAATCAAAGAAATAATACTGCATCAGGAATTGAAGGTGTAACTTATGTAAAAGATAACAATGGTAAAGTTTGGTATTTTGATGAAAAAACCGGTAAAGCTATTGTAAAAGGTAATTACACTCAAATTGTTAAACAAGAATCCGCTTTCGTTGCAAATCAATTACATACCGCTGCTAAAGGTATGGGTACTGATGAAGAACTTCTTGAAAAAGGAGTTAAAAACATCTATTCAAGAGATATTTTGCAAGGTGTAAATGCTGAATTAAGAACAAAAGATAGTGATTATGCAGGTGATGCACAAACAATGCCCGTAGAAGCATTGATTTTAGATGAAATGAGTCATACTGCCGCAAGACCTTTATTTAAAACACTTATCAATAGTGGTACTATGACAACTCAAGAACAAGCACACACAGTAAAACGTGAAATTGAATACGAAGTTCATGGTGGTTTGACAGGTTATACTTCAACATCTGATTTAAACGAAATTATGCAACTTTGTTCTAATAGAGATTTGAGATTAGAAGTAGAAGCTCAATTCAAAAAAGATCACCCTGAACTTGCAGAAAATGACGGTTCTGTTGTTCGTTCATATATTGCAGGTGACGGTTGGAATGCCCAAGAAGTTGACCAGTTTGATGCAAATTGGGTTAAAACAGGAGCTTATCAAGAAGCAAGATACGTTTATCAAACAGATGAAAACGGCAATGTAGTATTAGATAAAAACGGTCAGCCAGTTGTAGTTATTGATGAAGGCGATCAAGCTCACAGAAATGGAGTCATTGGAAGATTAGTATTTGATTATCAAGATAAAGAAGCATTAAATAAAGGTTTGGATGCAGTTAATGAAAATCCAAACAGTTTTGATTATCAATATTTAGACCAAAGAGCCGGCGAAGAAATTGCAAAAGATCCGCAAGGTAAATATCAATCAAGATTTACTAATCAAGACAATGTTCAAAGATACCTCGCCGGATTCCATTCTGATGAAACAGGAACAGTAGATGCCGGAAATGTTTCTGCAAGTAATACTTACCTATTTAAAGGTATAAAACCGGCAAGAGTACAAGCGGAAGAAGCATTATACAATGCTAAAAACGGTGATTACAGTCAGACTTTTGACAGTATGGATTCTGAAACATATTCAGAAATGGCTGAACTCGTTGCGAACGGTGATATTAAAGGTGTCAAAAATATGACTGACCTTTATAATAAAGCACTAAACGGTGCAACAACTCAAAATGATAAAACTAAAATTAAAGCCAATGCAATGCTTTCAGGTCAAGTTGATTTTACAGATGAACAAATAACAGATTTTTGTGTTGAATTAATGCACTCTATTGATGCTAACAGAGGTCGTGGCGGTTCGACAGGTCATAGTGCAGGATATACGAATGATGCAGATTATCAAACAGAACAATTGAAAGCTATTTTACAAAATAATCCACAAGTTATGGATGCAGTTAAAGCTCGTGTTGAAAAAGAAAACTTCTCTTATACCACTACTACGCAAACATTCACAGGGCCGGGACAACAACCAATAACAAATAATAGAACAGTAAATACTAAAGATTCATATATGCAACTTCTTGCAGATACAAAAACTATCTCAAATGAAGAAATATTTTATGATGCTAACGGTAATAAAATTACTGATCCTCAACAAATTGCAGAAATTAAAAATGCAAATATGCAATCATTAGAACAAATGCGTCAATATGTTGCAGAATTAGAAAGAGATTTCAAAAAAGGTATTGATGCCGAAGGAACTCTTTCAGATATGGCTAACGGTCTGTCAAGATATTCCGGTATTGGAACTGACAGGGATGATGTCGCAACAGAATATAGAAATGCAAAATTGATGTTGCAACAATTTGAGGCAGCAGCACAAGGCAAATTGAGAGACAGTGATGGCAATGTGATTTCTGCTCAAGATTTGGCACAACAGATGTTAGATAAGCAAAATGCTTTAGCAGAAACTAATAGCGATTATAAACAGACTATTGCATACGGTAAAATGGGTATAGTTCTTGCTCCTGTTATTGTTGCAACAACAGTTGCATCAGGAGGTGCCGCAGCAGCAGGATGGGGTACTCTCGGTGTAGCAGCCGCAGGCGGTGTTGCAGCAGGTGCAACAACATACGGTGTTAATGCACTCGAATATAATACATCTTATACAGGTAATACTGCTGAGGCTCGTGAACAAAATTTGGAAGATAGTTTAGTCAATGGAGCTACAACTGCTATCGGTATAGGTCAAATGAAATATATCGGTGGTATGGCAAATAAAATGGGTACAGTTGCAAGAACAGGTATAAGATTAGGTACAACTGTTGCGGCTGATACCGGTGTTGGTGCTGCTGCTGAATATGCAACAACAGGAAATGTTTCAGCTCAAGGCACTATGACAAATATGATAATGTCAGGTGTTGGTAATGTTATTGGAGCAAAATCTTTGGGCAAAAAACAACCGGCTCCAAATATGCACCCAAGAGATGGCGTTTATTTAACTCAAGATGCACCAATTACCGGCAGAAATGAAATTGTAGATGCTGAAGTTGCGAGAAATATTGATCAATCACATCTTAATGCTCGTGACAGACAAATGATTGCAAGAGAAATGGAAGCACAAGGAACTCCAACACCTCAAGAATTAGATGCTTATGCAAAAGAACACGCATATCAAGCACCAACCGCAGAAGAAAGAGCAGCACTTGATGCTCATCAAGAACAAGTTCGTGCTGATTATTCAGATGCTCATAGAATTGAAAATAATGCAACTGTAATAGAACAAAAAGCTCCTGCAACACCTCTTAGTGCAGATGAAGCAGCAATAAAAGCTCTTGAAGATGAAGTAGGAGCATTAGATGGTCAAATAAAACAATTAAACAAACAACTTGTAGGAGCAAAAAGAGCAAATCAAATGGGTCGTAAAAATGGCGACACAATTAAAAAACTTGAATCCCAAATTGAGTCATTACAACAAAAACGAACCGCAAAAGCAGCAGAACTTGAAACTGCAAGAAAACCTGTTGAAGTAAAAGCGGATGATGTTAAACCGGAAGTAAAACCAAACGAAGAAACACCTGTAACAAGTCATTCAGGAGAAGAAGCACCAAAAGTAAATGAAATTAAACCTGAAACTATTGCGAACGAAACTAATGCTATTCCTGAAACAGAAATACCTCCTCAACATCAACTTCTATGGAAAAACTGCAAAGAAAGAATTGAAAAATTAACTCAAGAACTTTCTATGTCAAACATAATCAATCCTAAAGAACTTATTGCTCGCGGTAAAGAAATACTTTCTCATCTTAAAACTATTGCAGATAGTATAACAAATGTTTCGATAAAAGCAAAAATCCAAAAAATTGCAGCCAATCTTAAATCAATGCTTACAACCAAAGCAACACCGCAAAATACATTCAAGCGTGTAACTACTGTGGAAGAAGCTAATAAATTATACGATAAAATGGTTACAAATCGTTGGATAGGAGAAGATGGAAATAATACTGATCTTGTATTTATAGGCACGGGTTGGTCTCAAGCAATGTACAAGAGTAAGAATTTCAAACAAGGTACTCCTTGGAAAATGCACATATATGCAGACAGTCCACAAGAATGGGCTAATGCCGCACAAGTAGCAATGCCATATTTAGAAAAAAATAAAGTAACATTTAAGACTGTTACCGATTTGGATGAACATTTTAAAACATTAAGAGAATATCAAAATTCTGAAGGTTTCCATTCTCAAACAGGCAAAGCATTCACAGTATACTTTGAAAGTGAAGAAGAATTTTTGCGTGTTGCACAAGGTTTGGAAGCAAGATTTAAAGAGAGTGGCTTAAAATCATCAGGTACAGTAGCAAACGAGGCTCAAATCGGTGATAGCGGATTCTTGTCATACCGTCATGAAGGTGCAGAACGTGGCACAATGTATAAACCTGAAGGTGTTGAAGATCCATATTTGAAAAAATTTGGTTCTCAAGCCACACCTTCGCAAGCACAAGAAGTTTCAATTAATGAAATGCGTCAACCAACTCCACAAGAAAGAATGGAAATGGGGCAAATCAGTAATAATATAAACAGAGCAAAAACACCCGATGATATTGCAAAAGTTCAAAAATGGCTTGATAAAATGCCGGAATGCTCACAAAAATCTCGTTTACAAGCTCAATTAGAACAAAAAGCAAACACTATAAGACCACAGCAAAATAATGCTTATTTTATAGATCTCGAAACAAATGAAGTTCAATTGGTCGAAACAGATGTTAAACTTCAAAAAGGTACAAGACAAAAAATAAATTCTTATGAATCAGTTAGACTTGGAGATCAAGTAGATATTAATTTTGCAGATTTTGAAGCGAAATTTAATGCAATGCGTGATGGAGATTCATTTATTATTGGTCGGGAAGTAAGCGGAATTAATGATGTAAGAATAAATAATGAATATGTATCAGGTCAACATTTAAAAGTTGAAAAAATTAACGGTGAAATTTATATCACTGATATGTCGAGAAATGGTACAACATTAAATTCAACAAAACCTGATTATGCTGCACAATATTCACCGAGATTACAAGAAAAATTTGCCAATGCAAATTACGGTGATTTTAGCAATATGATTGATGATAATTACAGAAACTTACGTCGTGCAAATTATACTTTGGAAGAAAGCGTAAGTGGTAATATTACTAATGCAGATTTGGCGAATGATGCTAATGTCAATATATACGAAAGTGGCGGTTGGTTCTTTAGATACCAAAAAGGTCATAGACCTGTTGATGCATCAAGAGTTGCGGACAGAATTAGTTTAAATGTTGTTGCCGATAAAAATTTACTTGCTGAATTAGATAGATTATGTGCAACGGGAACTTATGTAAATTCAAACGGACAAACAGTGAGAGTAAACATGCCGGATTGTACATATAAGACACCTCAATCTTTACAGGGTTACACGACTCGCCACGATCCTATAACAATGTATTTTGAACGTGAAGTTTCAGAAGATGTACAAAATGCCATTGCGGATATCGCCGGTAAATATGCAAGACAATCTTCAAATGGTAAATCTTTAATGAATGCACTTGAAGGTAAACCATATATTGCTCACGAAGCATATACGTCACCACAGGAAGCTCAAGCATTATGGCACGAGGCACAAAGATTAAATCCTGATATGGCAAATGCAATAATTAAAGATGCCATACTTTTTGAAGATGTAGTAAATGTAAATCCTAATTTAGCAAGAACCATTTTAGAAGGCTATGGACTTGATGCCCAACACATAAATCAATATATGAATAATCCTCAATCAGCACCAATAACGCTTGTAGGTGCAATGAAAAGAGACCCTAAACTTTCAAATATGATATTACACGATTTAAACAATAATTTAAAATATTGGAACTGTTCAACAGGGCAATATGCATCATGGAACAAATTGATTAATGAATATAAGTTAGCATATCCACAATATAGGATGGCGGGGTAATAATCTATCGTGAGTAAAATATAAAACATTGCTAAAATCCCTCTGCTTTATAAGTTAATTTTTAAGTATTAAAAAAAGGATGAGTACACTCTCCTGAACTTAAACAAATCTTGATAGATTTCGATTTCGATATGCCTGAATGGATGTTTAAAAATGTAATATTTTCTAAAAATTTAATTATTTAGATAATTTCATTTTAATTATGTTACGTTTTTAGACACATAATGAATGGTTTTGCCATGTGGAAGGTAATATAGACAAGCAAAAGGAGTGTGACTATGGAATATGTAGAACCAATTAGAGAACGTGAAAAAATTGAATCAGTTAAAAGGATTTTAAAATGTAGTGGAATGCGAGATTTTTTATTATTCCTTATGGGAATTAATAGTGGGTTGAGAATATCGGATATTCTTAAATTAAGAGTCTCAGATGTAAGAAATAAAGATTATATCGAAATCACAGAGCAAAAGACAGGCAAATATAAACGATTTCCAATCACAAATTCATTCAAAGATTACTTGAATGAATTTATTTTTAACAAATCTCCTGATGAGTGGTTATTTGCAAGTCAAAGAGGAGACAAACCAATAACAAGAATACAGGCATACAGAATAATTAATCATGCCTGTCAGCAAGCCGGAATAACCTCGCACATCGGAACTCATACTTTGCGTAAAACTTTTGGATACCATTTTTATCAGGAAAAGAAAGATATTGCATTATTACAATGTATTTTTAATCATTCAGCCCCATCTGTGACTTTGAGATACATCGGAATAAATCAAGATATTATTGACTCAAGTCTCCATTCATTCGCATTATAAAAACCTAAAAACCTCTCATATCAACACAAAACAAGTAACACAATTGTTATTGTGTTACATATTTATAAAGTATTTTATTATAAAATAATTGCTTTTTTATAATTTTTTGTAAAAAATCTTTACAATTAAGCAAAAATCCCCTTATTTATCAACATTTTTTATCCAAATTTATCCAATATGTATCCTGACAAGTAACACAATAACAATTGTGTTACATAAACAGATTACTAAAACAAAGAAAGGATTATTATGGGTATTACTGTCGGTGATATTTATACAAGATTTCCACAATTTAAAGGCGAAGATATGGAAAAGCTTGTCGGGAGTTCAAATTTTAACGGCAGAACGGTAGTCTCGTTGAGTAAATTAGCATCATACAACGGACAATACGCAAAAGATTTAAGCGTATTTGTTGCAGAAAAAGAAGGTGTTGATTACACAAAACTTTTGTCAGGAAGCAAAAGAGAAGAGACAACGAAACTTGCAGGAATTAATGATGATAAGCAAGATTCACTTGCCTCAACAAATAAACCCCAAAATAATTCTATTCCTATGGGTGTGAGCGTTTTTAATATCCCAAAACCTGAGATGGGGTAGCTGTAATTCGTCTTGCAATCCCAAAATCTATATAAACAAATAACACGATTAGCATTCGACTAAATACAACTAATAAGTGACTGTGCAAATCAAGCGAGAGATAAATTTTAAAATAAGGAGCAATATATGTTTAATTTAAATGCTTTATTGAAATTCATCAATGTTAATAACGATGGCTACATACAAAAATCAGAAATTCAACAATTTTTAGGGACTCAAAAATCACCGAGTATTTTTAATGGTTATTTGAATTCAATATCAAATGATGTAGATAATAATACGTTCATAAACGATATGTTAAACATAATGCAAAAAGCAAAAGCAGAAAATAATCAAACACCTGAACTTGATTTTGCAGATGAAAATGTTGCAAACAAGTATGAACAATTAGTTGCATCCGAAAATAGAGATAGTAATGGTTATTTTCCACATAGTAGTTGGGCTCCTGAGATAAAAGTTATTAAATCCATAGATGAAATACCATTGGGCTCGCATAATGATATTAAAGATGCAAGAGGTTGTGATATTTCACAACTCGATTTATCCGAAGGTCAATTATTAAATTTATGTATTGATAAAACAACCATTATGACACCTCAGCAGAAAGCCATTCTTGAACCTTATATGGAAAGCTGCAAAAATCCCGGTCTTGGCATTCGTCAATTGCATGAACAGGGATTTACAGGAAAAGGTGTTAATATGGCAATTATAGACCAACCTTTAGGTATGCACCAAGAATATGCGGATAATCTTATTGGTCAAGTTCACGATATAAATGCCGAAGAGGTAGGTTGGAATGAGGCATCAATGCATGGAGCTGCGGTAACATCTATTGCCGTAGGGAAAAATATTGGTGTTGCACCAGATGCAGGGCTTCATTATTACTCTGCTGTAATTATGTCAACCGACCCTGAGGATATAAAAGCATACAAAGAAAGAGTTCAACAAGAAATAGCAAAAAATAGTGATGATACTCATTATGTGGAATATTTACAGGGACAACTTAAGAATATAGAAGAACGTGGTGCTTGCTCTTCAAATCAACCGTATGTTGATGCTATTAATAAAGTTTTAGATGAAAATGCAAAACTTCCTGAGAATGAACGAGTTTCTGTCATTTCAATCAGTTGGGGTTTTGATGAGTTCGCTCCGGGATATGAAGAACTGCAACAAGCATTACAAAGAGCAAAAGAACAGGGAGTATTTATTGTATCAACGGCACTTCAAGAACAATACGGAATGTCGACTTGTGGTGCAAATAGAAACCCGAAAGGTGACTTAGAAAATCCTGATAATTACGAAGCCGGAGCATTTTGGAAAGCCGGTTCTGAATCAGGGAATAGTTATATGGGTGATGCCGATAAATTATTGTTAGTTCCGATGGATCATAGAACTGTAGCCGATTTTACAGATGGAACTTCTTATCGTTATGAAGGAAATGATGGCGGAATGAGTTGGTCTACCCCATGGCTCGCAGGAATGTATGTTCTTGCGAAACAAGCTGATCCGAATATTACACCTGATGATTTTTGGAAATACGCATTAGAAACCTCAAGTGAATGCAGAAATAACGATTCAGGAACTTATGTTGGCAGAATGATAAATCCACAAGAATTAATACAAAAAATCCAAGAAAATATAACTATAAATAATGAAAAATAAAATTTTTATATTTATATATCAACTTTATAACCAAATCTTTGTCTGAATTTTTGCAGAGCAACTTCAACAAAAACTTTTTTATCTTCTGTAAGTTTTTTGTAATATCGTTCTGTGCGTTTTGGACAATCCTTTATCACCCAATTTCCACTTTTTTTAAGCTCTTTTATTGGGTATTCTGATTTATAATATTCGAGCATATCATCATCTACATAAGCAAAAATCATTAATAAATTTTTTCGATCTATATCTGTATATTTGCTGCATATAAAATTGAAAAACTCCATTTTCTTTTGTTTTAATTCTTTTGCAGAAATATTATCAATATTATATAATAGTGTTTCAAGATGTTCTTTGTCACGTCTTAACTCGTAGCCTTGCTCATCATTATTATTTTTGTTTCTTATTTGGTAAAAATAATAGTTATACATTCAAAATCCTTTTTTAAATAATCTACTTTAATTATACAAAAATAATAAAAAAATAATCGAAAAAGTCGGGGAAATTTCCCCGACTAATTTGACATTATTTTTGTATTTCTAAAAAGAACGTTGCCGAAAATCTCAAACTGTCTGTCCGATTATCTCAAACTGAGTGTCCTTTTACAAGGACACTTGGTCGGAAGTGTTTAGTGTCATTGCGAGCCTGTAAAGGCGAAGCAATCCCGCTTTTGCCGATTTTGCGAGGTCGGAAGTTGCTTGACACAAAATGTCCAGAATGTCCGATTTATGTTACAAAAATGTCCGCTCATTTGCACTTTTTGTTCAATTATTTGCACTCATAAGTATAAATAGACAGTTAAAATTGAAAAGATAATTTGTTCAATACTAACTGATAATTAATTTATAGTAAGTTTATAATATTTTTGTTATTATCAAATTAACAAAAGGTATAATTTGATTATATGAACTATAAAGTTATAGACAGAGAAGCATACTATCGAAAGGGAGTGTTCCGCCATTTCTCTGAAGATTGCAAGTGTTCAACATCCATGACCGCAAGAATTGATGTTACTAATCTTGTTAATTATTCCAAAGAATCAGGAACAAAGTTCTATATTAACTTCCTTTATATTTTATCTAAGGTACTTAATTCTCGTGAGGATTACAGGATGGGATATCTTTACCAAACTGATGAACTAATCTGTTATGATGTAATCAATCCCACACAATACGTTTTTCATGAAGATACTGAAACTTGTACTCCTGTTTATACAAAATATGATAATGATTATGAAAAGTTCTATGACAAGGCTTTAAGCGATATTGAAAATGCTAAAAAGACAAGAGAATATATGCTTGATATGGCAAACCATCCTAATTGGTTTGATGCATCATTTATACCTTGGCTCTCTTATGATGCTCTAAATATCGAATTACCTGACGGCCATTTGTTTTTTGCTCCAATTATTAATTGGGGAAAATACAGAGAAGAAAATGGAAAACTTGTTATGCCTGTAAGTGTTCGTTTGAATCATGCAATTGCAGATGGATATTTAGTTGCTAAGGTTTTTTGCCTCTTGGAGCAGGAAATTAATTTGTTTGTTAAAGGTTCATAAAGACATAACAAACTTTTTGCAGTTAATTTTAATTATTAAGTTTTGTTTTGGTAAGTGTGTAGGGTGCAATTTTTTGCACCACAATAATTATCAAAATCTTTGTTCTTTCTTCTCAAACCGACTGTTCTTTTATAACAGGACATTCGGTCGGAAGTGTTTAGTGTCATTGCGAGCCTGTAAAGGCGAAGCAATCCCGCTTTTGCCGATTTTGCGAGGTCGGAAAGTGGTTGAGTTGAAATGTCCGAAATGTCCGATTTTGAGAACAAAAAAGTTTACTTTTTGCACTATTATTGCACACTTTTACACATAATTACATTCAAGAGTTGTTGACGGGTTGAAACCAGTCCAATTTCCTGTTTAAAGATTGAACATGCAAAATGCAACTTTCCCAATTGCATATTGGTAAAACTTACTCATAAACCTTATTTCCGATTTGAACCTTTGTAACATACATTGTTTCACAGGCACCAAAGCCTCTGCTTGTTCTGTCCGTATCAGTTCGGGAAAGACTTGTTTTATACATATAAATCTTATTCTCCCGTGTATCTTTTGCAGTCATATCTACAAGTTCACCCTCAAGTTTGAAATCCTGATAATCACGAAGTTTTAACATTGCAGCCATTATATTACGGTTTGCAGGAATTATATGAGTATGAGAAAGATGTGAAATTATATATTCTTCCGAATACGGAATATCACTGCGCCAACTCCAATTCAGCCGTCTTGCACCGGTCAATTGAACCTTTTCACTGTAAACTTTTACATACTTTTTCAAAAGTTTTTTGTCTGCAAGTTTACCCCACGCTGTTCCCAAATCATATAACGCAGCACTGTCAAAGAATTTTGAAATAAAAAGAAAATCATGGTTATAAGCAATAACTTTGCCTGAAATTACATAATGCGCCTGAGGGGTTATCTCCATTGTACCTTTGTTTATCAAAGAATGATAAACAAATCTTTTCTTCTTCTTTTCTTCCTCGGTATAATTCGTCTGAATGGGCTCTTTTGCAACATCAATATACTCTTTTGTATAACGGGTTGGAATTGCTATCCCAAACTTTGCCCAATAAATAATCGTTCCTCTAAACAAAAATAACAATAAAATTAGCGCAATTATAATATTGCGTTTCACCTTTTTGTTATGCAATTCAACATCTGCCTGAAGTTTTGCATCTATCTCCGCTTCGGTAAAATCACGAAAAGTCCTGTTATCTATCTCACCATCCATTTTTATATAATAACTTTTTTGATGTAAATTAGCAAATAATAATGAATTGTAACGAATTTACATATATTTCCCGAAATGTTAAAATAATAAAAGAATTATGAAAAGAAATTTTGTAAAAATAATCATATTATTCTTTGTACTCATAATGACAGGTTTATGCATTTATGTCGATACATACAGATACCACATTGATAAACCAATGCAGGATATTGAGTACAAAAAATCTATTATCAGAGATTCAAAGAATATCAAATATAACCTTGAAGCACTTCGTCCTCTTATGGGTCCTGAAGAACTAACTAAATTTATAAAAGATAACGATAATAATCCTCAAATTTATACTCCCAGCAAAGAAAATATTAATTCCGGAAAATATAGAGCCAATCTTCACATGCATACAACAATGTCTGACGGAGAACAGACAGTTGAATATCGAATGAATGAAGCACAAAATTATGCACAAAATCATATAAAAGACGGCTATTTAGTTATTGCCATAACTGATCATAATACCGTTTTAGGAGCAAAAGAAGTTATTAAAGTTTTGGAACAAAATCCAAAAAAATATAAAAATATTAAAGTTATCGCCGGAATTGAAATTAACAGTATATACTATACAAGTCATGTTTCTCCAAGGCCAATAGATATTCACATATTATTATGGGCAATAAATCCTTATGACAAATTTCTTGAAACTGAATTTTATAAGAAAGATTACAACGATAAATGGAATATAAAAATTCCAATCAAAGATTTTAATGAAGTAATCAGTAATATGGCTCCGTACGGAATTGTCGGCATTGCACATCCGACAAGATATAATGAAGATTTAGGCAATAAAAAATATCCATACATAACAGAACTTTTTACGCAATATAAAAGTCTTATTGGAAAAGTTAAGTTTACGGAAGCATATTATCAGTCATACAAACAAACCCAAACAGGACCATTATTGGGAAATGAATATGATAAATATATTAATTACATCAATTCCGAAGCAAAAAGACTCGGTATAATCAGAACAGGTTCAACCGATGCTCACGGAAAGACAATATTCGGCTACAAATAATTTTATTCTTTTACAAATTGAATACAATCACCATCTGCAAGTTTGATTTTTTTAAAACTTTTTTCAAGAGTTTCTTTTGATAAAATGTCATATTCTTTATAATCAGTCAAAGGACGAAACATTGAACGGATAGTCCATGTATCATCTTTTAACGAATAGTGCAAATCGCTTTCCGAATACGGAAAAATATGCTCCCTAAAAACAGTTATGTTTTTAATTCTTTTACTTAACCCCTCTAAAATTTTATCAAATATAGGAATAGAATAAGGCGAAAATTTCAATTTTTTACTCCCTAACAACAATGCTCTGTCAGGATTTGGGACAAGTTCAAATATTGCATCAAGCATATCATCTGTCCGCTGGGAATTTTCAAGATTATCGTAAAAATGAAATCCTGCACATTTACCTGTCTTAAAATCAATCACTCCGCCTGCACTGCAAGTACGAACCTCATCAGTATAAAATTCGTCTGATTTTACCACATCGAAACGAGGAAATTTTTTAACCTCTCCGCCAAAAGCCCTTGCAAATTCATAATCCCACAACTCATGTTTTGTCGGCTGATAAATCTTTTTAAAATCCACATAAGCACCATGCCTGAACTTTTCAAACGATTTTGAATCCACAAAATTTATTCTTGATGTAAAAGATATTTTATCAACTGTCATATTTTATACAAAACCCGTAAAAAATATTTTTGCAGTGAGTAAATATTGCCATCAACTTTGCGTGTTATTTTGTCCTGTTAATGTCATTTGGTTAAATCTAATACGAAAGCAAAAGGAGCATAACTTATCAACAATAGTAGAAAAATTGTTCTTTTAAAAGATATAAATTAATTTTTATACTATAATTTAATCATGGAAGAAAACAGGGCAATATATTGTGATTTTGACGGAACGATTACCAAATCTGATGCGGTAAACACATTCTTTGAACTCTACACCGGCGACAAATGGCTTGAATCCGAAAAACTTTGGATAGATGGTAAAATTTCGTCTATGGAAAATGCCATTATTCAGGTGGGACTTTTGCCGGAAATTACCCCGAAACAACTCAACGATTACATTGAAAATATTGAAATCGACCAAACTTTTTTGGATTTTATAAAATATATAAAAGAAAAAAATATTAAATTTACTATTTTAAGTGACGGGTTTGACATTTTTATCCACAAAACACTTGAACGGTTAAACCTCAAAGATATTCCTGTTTTTGCAAACCATTTGGTTTATGAAAACAACAAATTTAAAATAGAATTTCCGTATCACAACCCAAATTGCGATAAAAAAGCAGGGATGTGCAAATGTGACAAAGTTAAAGAAAGTCAATTTTGTTACATAGGCGACGGGACAAGTGATTTGTGTATCGCAAGCAAAGCAGATATTCTTTTTGCAACAAAAAATTTACATAAATATTGTGAAAAAAATGTAATAAAACATCACTATTTTGAAACTTTTAGTAGTATTATAGAAAAGTTGGAAGAAGGGGTATAAAATGAAAAAAATATTGTTTATTATAGGACTTGTTTTAATGATGGTGGTATCAGTTGCAAAACCGTCTTATGCATGGGATGTAAAAACAACAGACGAACTTCAGACAAGAATGAACGAAGTCGGATTTAAAATTTTGAATACAAACCGTATTGAAAAAAGACTTATATTTATGGCAATAAACAGAGTTTACACGAGAGATATATGGACGGATGTGAGTTCTGTAAACAGAATAGTTTGGGTAAAACCGACAGTATTGCCATACATTGATGATGATAATGAACTTGCCGCAATTTTAAGCCATTCAATTGCGCATGGTGTTGATACTTATGAAGGAGCGTTAAGAGGTTATGTTTCCATTTTAAACTATTGGGTAGCACCAAACAAATATGACCTCAAAGCAGATAAGTCGGCAGTAGATTTTATGGTTAATGCAGGGTATAATCCGCTTGCATTAATTACTATTTTAAATAAAATAGGTAAACAATACAGATTTGACGCATTTTCAAACCATACACTTGTATCACGCCGCATGATGCTTATTTATGAATATATCTACACAAAATATCCGTCAATTCTTGTTGAAAACGAGTACAAAGATAATATTTACTATCAAAACTTTTTACTTACATCAAGAAAAAATCGTATGTTACTGTTAGAAAAGGTAAAATCAGGTTACACAAGAAGAATAAATTACAAATACTAATATGAAAAAATTATTTTTAACCATAGCATTAATAATATTTTGCATGCCTGCATTTGCACAAAATTCAGAGCCTATCAGAGATGAACTTTTAGACCCGAATATGTACGCAGACAGCAGTAATTCCGTATTCAAACTCGGAATATATGAAAGAGGAGAATACCATTATATTCCGATTGAAGATGAACTCATTGACCAGGATTTTGTTGCCAATGCGTCGAATTATGCTTTGCCAAAGAAAGAATATTTTGATGATTATTTCCTTGAAAAGCAGATTGATTTATCAAAAGTCCGCAGGATTAAACCAAAAACAAAATATGATTTTACAAAAAAAAGAATTCCGGTTCATATACAACTTGCAAAACAGATAAAATCAACAAAAGAACTTATCGAGGGTTCTGTTATCCCGTTTATTGCAACACAGGATTTTGAAATTTTAGGTAAAAAATTTGTAAAAGGAACAACTGTTTTTGGCAGAGTAGAATTGATTTCCGCTTCCGATAAAATGGGAGTTCCGGAGTGTTTAAAAATTGATAATTTTTATATTGATGATGAAGGTAAAGAAATAAATCTTCACGGTCATGTTTCAAAAACTGGAGCAAACCGTTCAATTTGGGTTTATCCTTTGTATCAGGCAGGCAATATTACTTTTTATGTTGCAGGGTTTGTATTTGTGCCGATACACGGCGGGAGAGCAAAACTTTCTACCACTGAATCTTTTACAGTATTCTATGAAATGCAATAATAAGTAAGTTGTCTTTGCGCCCAATATGTAATTTGGACTTTTAGCCAAACGAAATAAAATGTTGGGGAAAAACCCAACCTACAGGCTTTAAGTTAAGTGTTGCGTTTTGTAACGGAATTCAATTATTTAATATTAAACAAGACAACTTTTATATATTCACTTTTTTTTTTTACGCTTTTGTAATATTAATTAGCAAAAAATTTTTTTTTGATTTTTTAGTAGTAAAATAAAAAATGGAAATGTATAAATGACACTATTTGAATAGGGATGGAAAATATGAGTGTATTAGAAATTAAAACAAATATTGAAAATGTAAATGGGGTTAAATCAGCAGAAAACATCAATTATACCGATGATGAGTTACGTGAAATAGGTAAAGAATACTGTTCTCACGGGGATAAAGTTTATGCAGACCCTATTCCTAAGGTATTTAAGGATTGCAACGGAGTCTATATGTATGACTCTGAAGACACACCATATTTAGATTTGGAAATGTGGTTTGCGTCTTGTAATTTGGGGTACAAGAATCAACGCATAAGAGATGCCGTTGTTGATCAGATAGATACATTACCTCAAATTTCATCTCACTTTTTATATGATTACAAAGTTTTGTTGTCAGAAAAAATTGCAAAAGCAAATATAAAAAGATTTGGCTATAAAGGTCGTGTTCAATACAATGTAGGCGGTTCACAGGCAACAGAAGACGCTTTGAAATTGGTCAGAAACTACACTCACAAAAACAGAGTATTTTCATTCTTTGGCGGATTTCATGGCAGAACATTGGGGGCAAGTTGCTTAACTGCAGGTTACAGATACAGAAAACCGTTCGGTCATTTTGGTGACGAAGCGCATTTTGTACCTTATCCGTATTGTTTCAGATGTCCTTACGGCAAAAAATGTGATTCATGCAATTATTACTGTGTACAACAGTTAAGACGTGAATTTGAAGATAATTGCGCAGGTTTATATGACCATTCTTCAAAAGATTGTGCTTTTGGTGCATTCTTTGTTGAACCTGTTCAGGGTTCAGGCGGTTATATTGTTCCGCCAAAAGGATACTTTAAAGAACTCAAAAAAGTTTTAGACGATTTCGGTGTACTTTTTGTAGCAGACGAAATTCAAATGGGCTTCTACAGAACAGGGAAACTTTGGTCTATTGAACATTTTGATGTTAAACCTGATGTAATTACATTTGGTAAATCACTTACTAACGGTTTAAATCCGCTTGCAGGTATGTGGGCAAGAGAAGAAATTATTAACCCTGAAGTATGGCCAAACGGCAGAACTCACTCAACATTCTGCAACAACCCTGTCGGCATGAGAGCAGGATATGAAGTTATGAAAACCTTTGAAGAAGAAGATTTTGAAACTCAGGTTGCAAACAAAGGTAAATACTTCCTTGACGGTTTGAAATCATTGGAAAGAAAACACAAAAGAATCGGTACAGTTGACGGTTTGGGTCTTGCTTTGAGAATTGAATGTGTAACAGAAGACGGCTACACACCTGACTCAAAACTTTGCCATGACATTTTGGCAGAAGGTCTTAAAGGGGATTTGACATACAGAGGAAGAAAATGCGGTATTATCCTTAACAAAGGAAGCCACTATAACAACTCGATTACTCTTGTTCCTGCCGTTACTATTTCTTATGAAGAAATTGATATGGCTATTGAACTTATAGACCAATTATTTACGAGGTTGTCATAAGTGCCCGAAAGTATAGATTTTGAACTTATACATAACGACTCTGAAACAGATAAAGCCGTACTGTTGTTTCACGGTTTGACAGGCAGTCCGTTTGAGATGAAAAAATACGGTGATTTTTTGTTCAAAAACGGGTATGATGTTTTTTGCTATTCATTTCCGGGGCATGGCGACAGAATAAGCGAAATTGAAACTGTTACATGGCAGGATTGGTGCGAATTTGCTCAAGATAAATACACAAATTTGAGAAAAAATTATAATCGGTTTTTTGTTTCGGGTTTGTGTTTGGGTGCTGCAATGGCAGTATATTTGGGTGAACATAATAAAGATTTGACAGGAATTATTGCACTTTCTACGACTTTGTTTTTAGACGGTTTTTGTATTCCTTGGACAATATCACTTTTGCCGTTCGCTTTAAGTACAATAATAAGATTTTATTACACTTTTCCTGAAGATGATTGTTTTGGGGTTAAAAACGAGCGTACAAGAAAAAGTCTTGCAAAAATTACCGCAAAAGCAAATATAAGCATGGACAATTATCCGCTGAATTGTGTTGACGGACTTTTAAAATTATCAAAAAATGTCAGAAAGAATCTTAAAAATGTAACTTGTCCGATTTTGTGTATTCATTCAAAATATGATAATCTTTCAAGCACAAAAGGGGCAAAAGTTGTTTTAGACGGAGTTTCATCAGAGATTAAAAAATATGTTGAACTTAATGACAGTTATCACATGGTGCTTTATGATAACGAAAAAGAACTTGTAATGAACACAGTAAAAGAATTTTTAGACGAACTTGCACCGCAAAAAACACAACAGAGAGAACTACAAACAGTATGAATATAATTACGCTTATAACTATAATTTTGAACATAGTTGCAATACTTGTACTATGTGCCGGATTATTCCACAAATTTGAAAATCCGAAAAATAAAGCCGTTTACGGATATGTAATTGCAGGCGGAATGATTCCATATATGCTTGCATTGAGTATTTATGTTATTTCAGATATTATAGTTAATCGTAATTTTTGGTCAATATTTTTGATTTTGTGTGTAATTTCGCCATTTATAATCGGAAAACTTGTAAAATATGAAACATTAAAAATATACACGCTTATCCAGATTTTATGCTTCTGCGCAAGTCTTGCGGTTTTGTGTTTAAAATAGAGGAGTAAATTATGTCAGAATTGAATTTTGTTGTGGACAGGGAAAAATGTATTCATTGCGGTAAATGTTCTGATGACTGTGCAACAGGGATTATAGAATTTGATAGAGAAGGATTTCCGCTTGTTAAATCCGGAAATGAACAATATTGTATGAAATGCCAGCATTGTTTTGCAATTTGTCCTGCCGGTGCAATTTCAATATGTAATAAAAAGCCTGAAGATTCAGATATTTGCGATAACAATTTACCAACTGATGAACAGGTTTTAAACCTTATTCAGCACAGAAAAAGTATAAGAAGTTACAAACAGGAAAATCTTGACAAAGCGACAATGCAAAAACTTAAAGATATGCTCAAATATTCTCCGACAGGCTGTAATAACCATAAACTCCATATCGCACTCATTGATGATATTGAAGTTATGAACAGATTTAGAAACAGAACTAATAATACTATCAAAAAAGCACTTTTATCAAACAAATGGCTTCCTGTTTCAAAGAAGTTTGAAAAATTCAAACAACAATTTATAGACGGCAAAGATGTAATTTTCAGAGGCGCACCGCACATGTTGGTTGTGTCTGTGCCTGTAACTGCACCGTGCGCACCTGTTGACCCGATAATTTTATTAAGTTACTTTGAACTCTATGCTCAAAGTTTGGGGGTAGGGACATTGTGGTGCGGATTTGCGGAAATTGCACTGAAATTAATCCCTGACTTGTGTCAGTATTTGGAAATTCCTGACGGCTACAAGGTTGGTTACGTTATGCTTTTTGGTAAGACTGATTTGAAATACCAAAGAGCAACTCAGCCTGAAGATTACGATATTTCGGTTATCGAACCGCATGAAATCTTCCCTGCAACCTTTGTTGATAAGGTTAAGAGATATTTTTGGAACGCTTTAAGATAATAAATAATATAATCCGAACTATAGTTTATGAGAATATTTTTATAGTACAATTTAGAATGTAAAAATTATTACAAAGAGAGAAAGGAATAAATTATGACAAAACTTTCACCGTTACAGATTGAAAGATTAAAATACCAGCCAAAACTTCCTGCAAGTTTGCAAAACGGTATTAATTCACTTGAAATGACAGAAGGTTCCGCAACAGAGTCAGTTGCAGATCAACAGGATATTCAAAACCTGTTCCCTAACACTTACGGAAAACCTGTTGTTACATTTAAATCAACACAAAATTCAAAACAAACTCCGGCAAGAAATGTCGGTGTAATTCTTTCAGGCGGACAGGCTCCGGGCGGACACAATGTTATCGCAGGGCTTTATGATGCCCTAAAAAGTGCTAATCCTGAAAGCAAATTGTACGGATTTTTAGGCGGCCCATCAGGTATTATTGACGGTAAGTATGTTGAATTTGATGATGAATTTATCAATGCATACAGAAACACCGGCGGATTTGATATTATCGGTTCAGGCAGAACAAAATTGGAAACTGAGGACCAATTCCATGAATCTTATAATGTATGCAAAAAACTCGGTATCAGCGCAGTTGTAATTATCGGCGGTGATGATTCAAATACAAATGCCGCACTTTTGGCTGAATGGTTTGTGAAAAATAAAACAGGTATTCAGGTTATCGGCTGCCCGAAAACTATTGACGGCGACTTGAAAAACGACCAGATAGAAATTTCATTCGGGTTTGATACCGCAACAAAAACTTATGCCGAACTAATAGGAAACATTCAAAGGGATGCTAATTCCGCTAAAAAATATTGGCATTTTATCAAAATTATGGGCAGAAGTGCTTCTCATGTAGCACTTGAAGCCGCTTTGCAAACTCAACCAAACATCACTTTAATAAGTGAAGAAGTTGAAGCAAAGAAAATGTCATTATCATCAATTATTGATTATATGTCAGATATCATTGTAAGACGTGCTAATGCAGGTAAAAATTTTGGTATAGCAGTTATTCCTGAAGGTTTAATTGAATTTATACCTGAAATGAAAACGATGATTGCGAATTTGAACGATATTATGGCAGAACTCGAATCTGACCCGAGTTTTGTAAATGCTACAACAATCCGTGAGAAATTCACAATAGTTGAACGCAGACTTGATGATGAAAATGCAAAAGTATATAACTCATTACCTTCAATAATCAAAGAACAGTTGCTTGCAGACAGAGATCCGCACGGTAATGTTCAGGTTTCTAAAATTGAAACAGAAAAATTACTTATTGAAATGCTTTCAACAAAATTAGCAGAATTAAAATCAGAAGGTCAGTATATAGGCAAATTCTCAACACAATCTCATTTCTTTGGGTATGAAGGCAGATGTGCATTCCCGTCAAATTTTGATGCGGATTATTGTTATTCTTTGGGTTACAATGCCTATGCATTGATTTCTAACGGATTGACAGGTTATTTATCATCAGTTAAAAACCTTACTGCACCTGCAAAAGAATGGGTTGCAGGTGGTGTTCCTCTGACAATGATGATGAACATGGAAAAACGCCACGGTGCAATGAAACCTGTTATTAAAAAAGCATTGGTTGAACTTAACGGACCTGTTTTTGCACAGTTGCAAAACAATCGTGAAGATTGGGCAATGAATGACAGATACTTGTTCCCTGGAGCAATCCAATATTTTGGACCAAGTTCTGTTTGTGATATTACGACAGTAACCCTGCAACTTGAACAGGCTAAAACATTAGCATCTGTATAGTTATAAAATAAGACAGTTAAAATTATTCAATATAAAGGTGCATCTATGATGCACCTTTTGTATTTTTAGAAGAATTATTTTTTATTCCAGTCTAATGATTCCCATTCTACCAATGTTCTCAAAATTTCAGATTGCTCTTGCTGTGTAATATTTGTTCCACCGGGAGAATCAGGTGAAGTATATAAACCGAACAATGGTGTAAAACGATTTATTTCATCCTTACCTTTTATGTGTTTTGCCAAATTTCTCATTATAGTATTAGCTTCTGCAGCAGTAATATTACCTTTATTTTTTGCAATATCTGTTTTTCTCATTTCTCTTGCTGTTCTGACAGCTAAACTTGAGTCATAATATGAACCTGTATAGCTATATGTTGCAGTTCTTTCAAGCTTATCTCCCGTACGAAAACTGAGAGTTTCTTTTTTCCCGTTAGCAACAGGTAAATAATAATAAGTCGGTTTAATTTCTCCGCCCATAATAATCCTCCATTAAATTTAATAATATCCCCTTGTATTTATTTAAAAACTTTTTTTAAAATAAAATTGACAAAAATCTGCATTTTATTAAGTTTTGTAAAGCATATAGCAAGATTGAAAGGTGGGAAATGCGATAAATATAGTGAATATATGTGTCGGGCTAAAGCCCGACCAAACAACTTTCCTTTTACTCTTCAAACTTCAACTCTAACTGTTTTGGTTCTTTATGGATGAATGTCGGTTTCGGTTCTGTTTTTTTCGCTTTATTTATCATCTGAGGAGTTTCAAATTTAGGGTACAAAACTTTGTCTATATCTTCAAAATGTACTCTTTTTTTGAGAATTTTGTTCAAATGATATTCAACAGTTTTTTTGATTTCAGCAAGCATACCTTTACTTTGTTTGAAACGGATAAAATTCGGATTGACAGGTGCAAGTGTGCGTTTTGTGTAATTCGGGTGAAATTCAAATTCGTCAAGTTCATAGCGTTCAACCCCTGCTTTTTTGCCAAGCGGCTTGAATATCGCTTTTAACATAATTTCTTTATTAGTTGGTGAATGTAACAAAACATTGTCATGTTGTACAAAATCCGTAACATTATTTTTTACTGCTTTTGATAATGCTTTAACATATTCACTGTGCGCATCACCTTGCGTCCAAATGGCATCAGACTTTGCAAGACCTAAGTTTTTTATGCCTTTGAGGTTTTCTATAATAGAAACATCTGCGCCGGTTGCAATTATGCCGAGTTTATTTTTGCGGTAAACAGAACGGACAACATTAAATTTCGCATAATCATCATCGATTTCTCTGAGTTTTGCAGACATTTCTTTGTGTTTCAAAGTTTCGGGTTTTGTTTTTTCAACTTTGCGGGGTATTCCGTACAACCTGCGCAGATTGTTATAATAATCTTCGTTAAGCCAATTTACAATTTTTGAATTGAGTTGTTTGTAAAGTTTACTGTTTTCGGACGGATTTACAAATTTTGCTATGCCGTCATCCCCTCTTGTGCAGATGCTTACTCTGAAAGAATGTCCGAAAGTTTGATTATTGTTGTTTATTGGTGATATTTGCATGTGTTTTTCCTTTTTATAAAAAGTTTGTGAGTTTGAAGTTTATTACGATAATTTGGATAGTTTGCCAGTTTGTGGGTTTGTGGTTTGAAGTTTATTAAAGTTATTAATTAATCTGAAATGAACTTGCTAACTTTTTATAATACCCAAACAAAACTTTTTTTGCTTTGTTTTATAAAGTTTTATAACAAATTATTATATATATTGTAAAATTCTTGCAAAAAAAATTTGTTGAAATATAATTATGTAAGAGAAGTATTAATAGTAATACATTTATTACAAAAAAAGAGGAAAGAAAAACATGAGTACATTAGAAACAGTTAAAAAAGTTGTAGTAGAGCAATTGAGTGTAGATGAAAAATTAGTTACACCTGAAGCAAAATTTACAGATGATTTGGGTGCAGATTCATTAGACACAGTTGAATTAGTTATGGCTTTGGAAGAAGAATTCAAATGCGAAATTCCTGATGAAGACGCAGAAAAAATTCAAACAGTTCAAGATGCTGTAAATTATATTGACAGCAAATTGTCTCACTAATTTGAGTTTTTAAACAATTGAATTTTATAAATATGGGAGTGGGACAGTATTGTTTCGCTCCCGTATTATTTATACGTCATTCTGAGCAAAGATTCTTCGGGCATGCGCCCTCAGTAATGACGAGTACAAAGCGAAGAATCTTTTTATTTACATAAAGGAAGAAATTATGACAAAGAGAAGAGTAGTTATCACAGGATTAGGTGCTGTTACCCCGTTTGGCGTTGGTGTTGATAAATTCTGGAATAGTTTGAAAGAAGGAAAAAGCGGAATAACTTTATCCGAATCAATAGATATATCAAAGCATGTTGTTCATGTTTCAGGGGAAGTAAAACAAAAAGATTTTAATCCTGAAGATTATATGGATCCAAAGGAAATTAAGAAAACTGACAGATTTGTTCAGTTTGCTATGGTTGCGGCTGATGAAGCAATTAAAGATGCAAAAATTGAAGATATTGAAAGTCTTGGTATAGACCCTTACAGAGTGGGTGTAATAGTCAGTTCAGCAGCAGGCGGGTTCAGAACATTTGAAGACAACCATATCAGAATTTTGGAAAAAGGACCAAACAAATGTTCACCGTTTACAATTCCTATGATGATTGTAAATATGCCGTCAGGTAAAATTTCAATGAAATACGGCTATAAAGGTTTAAACAAAGTTGTTGTATCTGCTTGTGCAACAGGTACTCACTCTGTAGGTGATGCGTTCCGTTCAATTCAGTACGGTGATGCTGACATAATTGTTGCAGGCGGTTGTGAAGCAACAATTTGTGATGTTGGTGTCGGCGCTTTTTCAGCAGCAAGAACATTATCAAGACGCAATGATGATCCTGCAACCGCATCAAGACCTTATGACATTGGCAGAGATGGTTTTGTAATGGGTGAAGGCGCAGGTGTTTTGGTATTGGAAGAATATGAACACGCAAAAGCAAGAGGCGCCCATATTTATGCTGAAATTGCCGGTTATGGTCAAACAGCAGATGCTTATGATGTTGTTGCTCCGGATCCTGAAGGTAAAGGCGCAATAAAGGCTATGGAATTTGCTCTAAAAGATGCAGATTTAAAACCTGAACAAATTCAGTATGTAAATACACATGGTACAAGTACAGGTTTGGGTGATAAGGCAGAATCACATGCCGTTGCAAAAGTTTTTGGTGACAGAAAACAAAACCCGAATCTTTATGTGTCTTCAACAAAGAGTATGCACGGACACATGCTTGGTGCAACCGGTGCGGTTGAAGCGATAGCATGCGTTAAAACAATAAATGATAATATAGTTCCTCCTACTATCAATCTTAAAGACCAAGACCCTGAAGTAGCGGACTTAAATTATGTGCCAAATAAAGCCGTTAAGGCCGAAATTCATACGGCACTTTCAAACTCTTTTGGATTTGGGGGACAAAACGCTTCTTTAATCTTTAAGGAAGTATAGTTTAATAATTATTCCAAATTAAAAAAGCCTTGCAATAATGCAGGGCTTTTTGTTTTAATTTATACGAGATTTTGGTTATTCATATTTGCAAAATAATCTAAACTTTAGTTGTCAAAGACGGTGCGATAGCAATAAATGCTCTGACCAAATCGCTGTCCCACTGAACTCCTGCACCTTCCTGCAAAATAGCGCATGCTTTTTCTATCGGCATGCCTTTTCTGTAAGGTCTGTCACTGACCAATGCGTGATAAGCATCTGCAACCGATACAATTCTTGCCTCAAGCGGTATTTGTTCCCCGCTCAATTTGTCAGGATAACCTTTTCCGTCAAGTCTTTCATGGTGATGTTTTACTATCGGGATAAATTCTCTCAATGCTTCGTTTGGCGCAAGAACTTTTTCCGCACCGATTGTCGGGTGCTGTTTCATAATTTTCCATTCTTCATCAGTGAGTTTACCGGGTTTTTTGAGGACTGTTTCAGGGATACCGATTTTACCGATATCATGAAGCATCGCTCCGATTTTAATTCTTTCAACCTCTGCTTCAGGAAGATTGATTGCTCTTGCAAGGGCTTCGGAGTATCTTGAAACACTTGTTGAATGACCTTTTGTATAAGGGTCTTTGGCATCAATTGCACCCGCAAGTGATGTAACCATTTCCATAAGGTTGTTATGGTTTAGAATATCAACATTATTAATCTTTTTAACAAATTCGTCTTCAAAATTTATGCCTGTTTCAAAATGGCGTTTTGCAAGGATTTCGGTAAATGAATTAACCGCAACATCATCCCAGAAATTGAAATCTTCAGTACTGATAATTGCAGACATACCTTCCTTATAGCCTTTTGCCTGCGAAATATACATTGCCTGTTCGGCAAGTAACAACAGTTTTTCCTGATCCTGTGCGCAGTCAGGATATGTTGCAACCCCGACAGATACCTTAACAGGCCCGACATCATCTACAAAACAACATGACAGACAGTATGTAATATATTCTGCCATATATTTTGCATTTTTGGTATCGGTTTCAGGCATGATAACAGCGATTTCATCTCCGCCGTAGCGACCTGCACTGTCGGTATTTTTGATATTTTGTTTAACCTTTTCGGCAATAATTTTGATAACTTCGTCACCTTTGGCATGCCCAAGTTCTCTATTGATTTTTGTGATGTTATTAACATCAAACATTATGACAGACAAAGGCGTATTGTTGTCTTTTGCTTTTGCCATTTCTTTTGCAAGAACTTCCTGAAATCCTCTGTGAGTGTATAAAGAAGTCAGGTTATCAGTATTTGCAAATTTGTTTGTTTGTTCAAGCAACTGAATATTGTGAATATACATTCCCATATAATTTGAAAGGAATGTGGAAAGATTTATATTAAGTCTTGAAATGCTTTTGCCGACAAGCATTACACCGATACATTTATCAGCAGACATCATCGGGATAATTACAGAGCCGGTTTTGCTCAAATAAGGGATTTTTATGTAATCAATGTTATCTTTATCAATTATTGTTCTTGAATTGAAACACTGAACTATCGGGTTTGTTTCATCAGATAAAAAGACCTTTGAACTGTAAGAGTTTCCTGCTTTTGAATATAATCTGATATTAAGACATTTTGATTTTTCATGCAAAATACCAAAACCGATAAAATTCCATTTTTGTTTTTTTACAAAAATATCATTCAAGCGTGAAAACAGATTTATCAAACTTGAATTGTTTGTAAACGCATCAGAGATGCTTTTCATTATTTCTGCATAATTTATTGCAACAGGTGTTGAAGTTTGTTCTTCCGGATACGGAACAAACGGATGAGATTTTGCTCTGTCGATATTAAAATTATTTATTGTTTCAACAATACTGCTGAAACTTTGATTTTCTCCGAACGGATTTTTCTTAACAGGTTCTTGAACCGGAGCAGATATTGATGTTTCCGAACTATAAGGATTTCTCCTGTTTTCAGAAACATTAGGCAAAGACTCCTCAATCCTGTTTAATATATTTTCAATAGGATTGGAACTCAAAGACTTTTGTTTAGATTGAGTCTTTTCTTCTTCAATTTTCTTATCTGTATTTTCCAAAATTCAACTACCTGTTTTTTTTCCTAAAGTTTCGTAACAAATTTTTTTTGACAAATTTTTGGAAATTATTTACATTACTTAAATAAATTTTACCCTAAAACTTTCCTTTATGAAATACTGCAAACAGATGGAAATCCGCAAATTCCTAATTCCTGCCCCGCTATTTCTACAAATTTATTACTACACTTATAGTATAAAACATGTTTTAACCTTTTCCAACCCATGTTTTAAGAAATATTAATATGCCCCTGTAATATTTCTACCAAAACGGGTCATACATAACTGCAGGATTCATATAATATGACTGATTTCCAAGGTTCTGAATTCTTTGCATGCGAACATAGTTTTGCATGCGTTGCTGCTGGATTAGTTGTTCATTGATATATTGTTGTTGCGCCTGCATTTCAAGCATGATTTGTTCTGCTTCCTGTTGTTTTTCCCTGTAATATTGTTCTTTTTTGGCAAGAACATAGTTCATATAGTCTTGATTTAGAGAATAAAAAGCGTTTGTGAGTTGTTGTCCGTCATATTTTATAAGGTATTGGTTTGCGGTGCGGAAAAATTCGTCTTGTTTTTGGCAAAGTTCTGCTGCTGTTATATTCTCAGGAAGTTGATTTCTGAAATATTCCCATTTTGGGGCTTTAACAAATATTTTGAGTTTTGATAATTGTTTGTCAATTTTTTTCTGTTCCAAATCGGCAATAATTTCATTAACTATTGCGATATCACCTTCATTCATGGTTGTATTTCTTGCCTGATAAGCATATTTCAGTCTGTCAGTATCGTTTTGGGAAGTTTTTTGAATTCGCATCAGGTTTTCAAAATTGTACTTTTGGTTATTAAGCGCAATAGCAATTCTGTGAGCGTTGGGCAGGTCATTTTTTTCACTGTAAATTGTGTATAGAAGTTCATTGTCTTCGTACCTTTTATTCCTTATTCTGCCTATGTAGTTGATAGCATTTTGGTAATCTCCGATACCGTAATAGCATTTTGCCATTGAGGAATAAATTTTTTCATCACCGGTGTTTTCATAAAGTTTATATACATCAAGCGCTTTTTGGTATTGATTGTTTTTCATGTAAAGTCTGCCAAGGTCATCATTTATGGTATTTTTTGAAAAAATTTGGTAATTTCTGTCAGCCATGCGAATTTTATCCATTGTTCGCAAGGCCTCTTCGTAGAGTTCTTTTTCAATGCAGTTGTTATAATATTGCACCAATGCAGGATAAAAATTCGGATACTTATATAAGACTTCACCCCAGGCACCTTTGTCTATCAGTTGTTGAACTTTTTTTGTATATTTGTAATCCTGTTTTTCTTCTTTAGTCAGATTACGCACAAAATTTTTCTCAACTTCATCATTCATTTTATTAAAATGAATTTGTACTCTGCCTTTTTCAATAGTGTAGAATTTGAGATAATTATAATACGGCATGGACTTGGTGTATGTTTTTGTATTTTGAGCATTATTTGCAGTGATTACAATGGCATCTGACGGGTTTTGTACTGCCGTAAAAATTCCTAAAATACTTATTAATAATAAAACACTAAACTTTTTCATAAATATCTTCCTTTGTTAATGATATTTTACGCAAAAATTAAATATTTAACAAGAAAAGGAAATATTATTTTGTGTGTAGTCTTGAAAAATGTAAAATCATAGTTTATAATAAAGAAAAGGGCGAAGCAGGTTGCAGCCTGCCTCATTAAAAGCCCCTTATTTGGTGAAGTAAAGCGCAATGATTATCAATAAGATAAGCCAAAGCGCTTTTTCTGTTATACAGAATTTCACCTTCATCACCTCCTTTCATCATTCGTACAGGTACGATTTACAGTCGCAGCGAACGGAAAGTAAGTGTTGTTTATATAGGGCTTACCCTCAACAAAAATAATAACAGACTAAAAGTTTAAAGAACAAAAACTTAATAATAATTCATAAATAAACAAAATTGTCATCCTGAACTTGTTTCAGGATCTCCTTGTTAATCAAATTCAAGAGTGTTCAGCCATAGTATGTTGGGCATACCTGCCCAACACAAAGCATATTTTAAATGTAGGTTGGGTGTAACCCAACAATGAATATAAAAAAGAGGCTTTGTCATTCTGAACTTATTTCAGAATTTTAAAAGCCTCTTTTTTTATTATATAATCGTTAAACCTTTCAACTGTCCAACTTTTCAGTAGTTTTACAGCATCAAACCGCCGGCAACTTCGATAGCCTGACCTGTGACATAATCAGTATCAAGTGCTAAGAATTTAACTACTTTTGCAATATCTTCAGGAGTACCGAATCTTTTCATCGGAATTGCTGCTGCGTATTCTTCGATATTACCAAGGTTTGCAGTCATTGCAGTTTGAATAAATCCAGGGCATACAGCGTTTACTCTGATATTTCTTGACCCGAATTCTTTTGCAAGAGTTTTAGTTAAACCAATCAAACCTGCTTTTGATGCGCTATAGTTTGCCTGACCTGCGTTGCCATGAACACCGACGATTGATGACATATTGATAATTGAACCTTGTCTTGCTTTCATCATATATTTGATAACTGCATGAGTTACATAATATGCAGAACCAAGGTTAATTTTAATAACTCTTTCCCATTGTTCAGCATCCATTCTGATAAACAAACCGTCTTTTGTAATACCTGCGTTGTTTAGCAAAATGTCAATGTGTCCGTGTTCTTCAATCATTTTGTCAACAGCGGCTTTAACCTGTTCATCATTTGATACATCAAATTGATAGAACCAAGCATTAACACCGATAGCCTTGAGTTCATCAATAGCAGGTTGTGCAGTTGCCGCATCACAAATGTCATTGATAATGATGTCACATCCTGCGTGTGCAAGTTCTTTCGCACAACTAAAACCGATTCCTCTTGAACCGCCTGTAATCAAAGCAATTTTTCTTTCAGTCATTTTAATCTTTCTCCTTATTTTTCATTCTTCCCTCGCCCATTGAGGGGAGAGGGTAGGGTGAGGGGTGTTTTCCCCTTGCGAATAAAATCCCCTTTTTCAACTTTTCAAATTATAGCATAAATATAATTTTGTAAATAATCTATTGACTTTTTTATGTTATACTAAACATATCAGGAGGGATATTTTATGCAAACTATGGAAAAAGCAAATATTGATTGGACAAATTTGGGTTTTGGTTATTACAAAACCGATAAAAGATTTGTTTCAATGTTTAAAGACGGCAAATGGGACGAAGGCGAACTAACAGATGATGAAAATATTACTATGAATGAGTGTGCGTGTGTTTTGCAGTACGCTCAAACATGTTTTGAAGGGATGAAAGCCTACGAAACTGTTGACGGGCATGTGGTAATTTTCAGACCCGGCATGAACGCTCAAAGAATGTTTGATACTGCTCAAAGACTTGAAATGCAACCATATCCGCAGGATAAATTTATTGATGCGGTTGAACAGGTTGTTAAAGCGAATTTGAAATATGTTCCTCCTTACGGAACAGGTGCAAGCCTTTATATAAGACCATATTTGTTTGGTTATTCTCCTGTTATGGGCGTAAAACCGGCACAGGATTTTATGTTCAGAATATTTGTTTCTCCTGTCGGCCCATATTTTAAAGGCGGATCAAAACCTATTACATTAAAAGTCAGTGATTTTGACAGAGCCGCACCTCACGGGACAGGACATGTTAAGGCAGGTTTAAACTACGCTATGAGTTTGCATGCAGGTGTAACCGCACACAAAGAAGGTTATGCGGAAAACTTATATCTTGACCCCCAAACCCGTACAAAAGTTGAAGAAACAGGCGGAGCAAACTTCTTATTTATAACAAAAGACGGAAAAGTTGTCACTCCAAAATCATCAAGTATTCTGCCGTCTATCACAAGACGTTCATTGATGTATGTAGCAGAACATTATCTCGGACTTGAAGTTGAAGAGAGAGAAGTATATCTTGAAGAATTAAATGACTTTGCCGAATGTGGTCTTTGCGGTACAGCGGCGGTTATTTCCCCTGTTGGGAGAATCGATGACCACGGCAAATCAATTAACTTCCCGTCAGGCATGGATGCTCCGGGCGAAATTACCAAAAAACTTTATGATACTCTTACAGGTATTCAATACGGTAAAATTGAAGCACCGGAAGGCTGGATAAGAGTAATAAAGTAAAAAGTGAATTGTGAGTGGTGAATAGTTCTTTCCAACAATATCTTATATGGTTTATTCACAAATCATGGCTCACAGCATACAAAAAATAAAAACTCGAGCAGTTTGGGGTAAATTGCTTGAGTTTCTTTTTTGGGGTAATAGTCTAAAATAGACTGTGTTTATGGGGTTTATAGGGGTAAATTTAATTTAGGAGTTAAATTGTTTTTATTAAGCCATATACGGTAAATGTATATAGTTTTCGTTTACTGTGCTTCTTTTTGGGGTTGATAGTATATTATAAGCCTTAACAAAACTGTAACCAAGTGCTTTTAAAGGGTTTGAATGAACAAAATCTGCTTTTTGGGTAATGTATAAGTCTTTTTCAAAGTTGATTTTGTTGTTTGAATTTTTATCAAGATTCATCAAACCTACTCTTGAGTTATTATTGTTATTATTAGTTCCGAATGAAATCGGCTTTATTGTTGTTATTTTTACAGGATTTATTGTAATCATTGTCTTCTCCTTTCGGGATTAAGTGTAAATTAAACACTTCATTTAACACAAATACTATAAATCATAATAAATAATTTGTCAATACCTATTATGAACTTTTGTTAAGCATGCTGAAATCAAGACTACCAAAAGGTTTAACGATAAAGTGCCAAAAATACACTTATTCCTTGATTTAAGAGTTTTTTACCTGAGAAAATTAAAATTTTGTGACAAAAATGAATCATCCTATTGTTGTAGGTAAATAAAATTTTGCAAAAAACTGCACAATATTTTTCCAAAAATCCCGACTTCTCCCTTTTTAACTTAATTTTCAGAGAATATAAAGAACTTATAAAGATTGTAAAATATACACTTGATAAATAAATTTATTTATCATATAATAATATTACAATCTATTTGTGAAAAAAATCACGATTAAAATAAAATTATCATGTTATCATTTTATAAAAGGAGAAAAATATGACAACAAAAAGTAAAAAAACTGTTGAAAAACTTGAAAAAAGTTTGAACAAATCAACAGTAGTAGACAGTGCAGAACAATTTGAACTGCTTATTGAAAGAGTTAAAAAGGCTCAAAAAATCTATTCAACTTATACACAAGAACAGGTTGATAAGATTTTTAAAGCGGCTGCAACGGCTGCTGACAAGGCTCGTATTCCTTTGGCTCGTATGGCTGCAGAAGAAACAGGCATGGGCGTTTTGGAAGATAAAATTATTAAAAATCACTTTGCAAGTGAATACATTTACAACAAACACAAAAACGCAAAAACTTGCGGAATTATTAAAGAAGACAAAGCAAACGGAATAAAAATTGTTGCTGAACCTCTCGGAGTTATTGCAGGTATTATTCCTACAACCAACCCGACTTCAACAGCAATTTTCAAATCTTTAATTGCTTTGAAAACAAGAAACGCAATTATCTTTTCACCGCACCCGAGAGCAACAAAATCTACTATTGAGGCTGCAAAGGTTGTATTGGAAGCCGCAGTTAAGGCAGGTGCTCCGGAAGATATTATCGGCTGGATTGATGTTCCGTCAGTTGAACTTTCAGGTCAATTGATGCAGCACCCTGATATTGCATGCATATTAGCAACAGGTGGTCCGGGTATGGTTAAGGCTGCTTATTCATCAGGCAACCCTGCATTGGGCGTAGGTCCTGGTAATACTTCAGCCGTTATTGATGAAACTGCTGATATTAAAATGGCTGTTTCTTCAATCATTATGTCTAAAACTTTTGATAACGGTATGATTTGTGCATCTGAACAATCTGTTGTAGTTGTTGAAGATGTTTATGAAGAAGTTAAAAAAGAATTTCAGTACAGAGGTGCTTATTTAGTATCTAAAGCAGAACAGCAAAAAATGATTGATTTGCCGTTTATCGATCCGAACAGAGGAACTGCTCATCCTGCGATTGTCGGGCAAAGTGCAGTTAAGATTGCTGAACTTTCAGGCTTTGAAATTCCTGAATATTCAAAAATTCTTTTGGTTGAAAGACCTTCTGTTGATTGGTCTGATCCGTTCTCAAGAGAAAAATTATCACCGATTTTGACTATGTATAAGGCTAAAAACTATGAAGAAGCATCAAAAATGGCTTATGAATTAGTTTCAAAAGGCGGTGCAGGTCATACTTCAGTTCTTTACACAGATCCGAGAACATCTGAAAGAATTGACCATTATGCAGAATTGATGCCTTCTTGCCGTGTACTTATCAACTCTCCATCTTCTCAGGGTGGTATTGGTGATTTATATAACTTCAAACTTGAGCCGTCATTATCTTTAGGTTGCGGTTCTTGGGGTAAAAACGCTATCTCAGGTAACATCGGGGTAGAAAACTTACTTAACTACAAAACAGTTGCTGAAAGGAGAGAAAACATGTTGTGGTTCAAGGTTCCTTCAAAGGTTTACTTTAAAAGAGGCGCTACAGATTTGGCTCTTCGTGAATTGGCAGGTAAAAAGCGTGCATTTATCGTAACTGACAGATTCTTGTTTAATTCAGGTGCTGTTGATGCGATTACAAATGTTTTAGATGAAATCGGAATTGACCATGAAATCTTCTTTGATGTCAAACCTGACCCGACATTATCTACAATCAAACAAGCAATGGATATAATCAAACCTTATGAACCTGATGTATTTATCGCATTGGGTGGTGGTTCTCCGATGGATGCTGCAAAAATTATGTGGTTAATGTATGAACAACCTGATACAGATTTCAGCGATATTTCAATGAGATTTATGGATATCAGAAAGAGAATCTGCTCTATTCCTGATTTGGGCAAAAAAGCAACTATGGTTGCAATTCCTACAACTTCAGGCACAGGTTCGGAAGTTACACCGTTTGCAATTATCACAGACGATGAAACTCATGTTAAATACGCAATTGCAGATTATGCTTTGACTCCTAATATGGCAATTATTGACCCGAACTTTGTTGACGGTATGCCAAAAGGTTTGACATCCGCTTCAGGTATTGACGCATTGGTTCACGCAACTGAAGCGTATGTTTCTTGTATGGCTACAAACTTCACTAATTCAAACGCTTTGGAAGCAATTAAGTTGGTATTCAGATATTTAGAACCGTCTTGGTCAGAAGGTGCAAATAATCCTAAAGCAAGAGAAAAAATGCATTATGCCGCAACTATTGCAGGTATGGCATTTGCTAACTCATTCTTAGGTTTGTGTCACTCTATGGCTCACAAACTCGGTGCAATGTTCCATGTTCCTCACGGTGTTGCAAACGCATTATTATTCAGACAAATTATCAAATATAATGCTGTTGATTATCCGCATAAACAGGCAACATTCCCTCAATATAAATATCCGAATGCAAAAGAAAAATATGCTCAAATTGCTGACGAATTAGGTTTGGGCGGGAAAACTCTTGATGAAAAAGTTGAATTGTATATTCAGGCAGTTGATAAACTTATGAAATCAATCAACTTACCAAATTCTATCAAAGATTTTGGTGTAACAGAAGAAGAATTCTACGCAAAACTTGATGAAATGGTAGAATTGGCATTTGACGACCAATGCACAGGTGCTAACCCTGCATATCCGTTAATGAGTGATATCAGAGAAATCTATATTGACGCATTCAATGGTGTTGTAAGAGATTACTACCCTGCAAAATCAGCAAAGAAAAAATCTTCTAAATAAGACTGATTATAAAATATGAAAATACCCTCTCAAATTGAGAGGGTATTTTTTTATATTTCATTTAAAAAACAAGCACTAAAATGGTTTTGCCCGATTTGAATAAGTTTTGGTATTTGTGTTTGGCATTTTCCTCCGCAAAAATCACATCTTGGGTGAAAACGACAGCCGTCAATTTTTTGGGATAATGTCGGAGGTTGTCCTTTTATTGTTTCAAGCGGAGTTTGTCTGTTTGACGGAATTGACTTTAACAATGCTTGTGAATACGGATGATTGGGGTTTGAGAAAAATTCATGGGCGGGTGCACTTTCTACTATTCTGCCTGCGTACATTACCGCAATATTTTGGGAGTTTTCGCTTACAAGTGCCAAATCGTGTGTAATCAAAAGAATTGAAGTCTGATTATTTTGTTTAATCTCGTTTAAGAGTTTCATAATTTGTGATTGAATTGTCACATCAAGCGCAGTTGTCGGTTCATCTGCAATCAGAATTTGCGCATCCGTTGCAAGAGCCATCGCAATAACCGCTCTTTGTTTCATTCCGCCCGAAAATTCGTGGGGGTAGTTATTTAATCTGTTTCGTGCATCAGGTATTTGTACGGCTTCAAACGCTTCAATGGCTTGTCTTTTTGCCTCATTTCCTTTAAGTCCTTTGTGAATTTTTATAACCTCTAAAAGTTGGTCGCCGACAGTGTATAACGGGTTTAGTGAAGTCATCGGGTCTTGCGGTATGAGTGCAATTTTACCCCCTCTGATTTTGCTCATTTCTTTTTGGGTTTTGTCCAAAAGATTTTCACCGTTGTATATAATTTCTCCGCTTGTAATTTTTGCGGTTTTGGGAATAAGGTTGAGAATACTCATTGCGCTCATTGTTTTTCCGCAACCGGATTCGCCAACAAGTGCAAGTGTCTGACCTTTTTCAAGTGCAAAATTTACATCAAAAAGCGCCTGCTGAAAACTTTCTTCAACATTAAATCCCAAATTAAGATTTTTCACTTCTAAAACAGACATCAAATTCATTATATTGTCTTTAAAAGTTCAAGTAAATAGTTTTTATGTCGGATATTTTAACAGTATTTATTACCTGATTAAAGTTTGTTGGCATTGGAAGTCGTCTAATGCTTTTGAGTGAATGGTGAGTGGTGAATTGTGAATAGTCATTTACAAATTTATTGGTTACAAAATTTTCGATAGCAGTGTTGGTTGGCTAACCGGTAAAAACATTATAATTGTTGGGGTAGAAACCACAACTTACAAATTGGTATAAATGATTTTGAATTTATTTTTCTTCCAGATACCCAAAATCTTTTAAAATATTATCTTTTTTGCGCCAATCTTTTTCGACTTTCACTTCTAATCCCAAAAAAACTTTTTTTTCTGTAATTTTTTCCAAATCCTGCCTTGCTTCTGTTCCGATTTTTTTGAGCAGACTCCCGCCTTTACCTATCAAAATTCCTTTTTGGCTCTTTGTTTCGCAATAAATTGTAGCATAAATTTTATCGATATCTTCCTGTTCAAAATAGTTTTCAATTTTGACTGCAACTGCGTGTGGAATTTCGTCAGACGTGTTTAACAAAATTTTTTCTCTTATAATTTCCTGTGCAACATCACGCATTGTTTCTTCTGTTACAACATCTTCGGGGTACATGATTTCACCTTCCGGCAGTTTTTTAAATAAATTTTTGAGTAAAGTGTCAATATTTCGCCCTGTTTTTGCGGAAACTCTTATAACAGGCAGATTTTCGTCAAAAAGTGTTTTGTAACTCAACAGATTTTGTTCAATTTTTTCAGGCTTTTTAACCTTGTCAACCTTGTTCATTACTATAATAACAGGAATTTTTGTTTCCAAAAGGTTTTGGACAATCCATTTGTCACCTTTTCCGGCACTTTCTGAACCGTCAACAAGAAAAATTATTACATCAGCATCAGGAATGGCAATTTTTGCTTCATCAATAAGAAACTCCCCAAGTTTATTAAGTGGTCTGTGAATCCCTGGGGTATCAATAAAAACAATTTGCCCATGTTCGTTTGTCAGAATACCTTTAATTCTTTTTCGTGTAGTTTGGGCTTTGTCAGTTGCAATAACAATTTTTTGCCCCAAAATCTGATTTAACAGGGTTGATTTACCCACATTCGGGCGGCCTATAATTGTTACAAATCCACATTTCATTTTTGTATTGTAACATAAATTTACCAAATATTAATAAAGTAGCAAAAATTTTTATTCTCGACTATTATATAAATTGAAGTGTAGTTTTTTAAAGATTATGGGAAATATGATAAATAGAAAATTTATAATTACAACTGTTCTTTCAGCGTTCTTAATTGCAGGCAATTCCGTAATGGCGGATTCAAGCGATTTATTGAGAATGGATGTCAAGAAGGCATCAAGTGATGATACGGTAGATGTAACATTCTATACGACAGGTGCTCCGACAAACACTGTAGTAACAAGAAAATCAGGCAACACTTATGTTGTGTTACTGCCAAATGTTGCAGGTAATCAGTCTATAGTACCTGCTTTGGGCGGAGTAAAAGATTTGGTTTCCGATGTTAGAGTAAAAAATGTTGATGATGGTATCGGCGGTTATACAAAAGTCACATTTAATACAACAAAACCTATAAAAATTCAAACTTACACAAAAAGAACCGCACCATTAACAAAAGCCCAACAGGATTATAAAAATTTAATTGCTCAAAATAGCAAATTCGATCCTGATAAAAAAATGGAAAACTTTAAAAAAACAAGTTCTTCTGTTTCAACTACTGTAAATTCAAATGTAAAACCTGCAGTTTCAACTACAAAAACAACTGTTACAAAATCATCTGCGGCAACTACAAAAACAACGACAAAAAAGCCTGTTGAAGCAAATAAAGTTACCGTTCAAACTACACAACCAAAGACAACAACTCAAAATGCAAACAAAATTGCATTAAAATCTGTTGCCGTTCATGTTCCTGTTATAAAAGCGGATAGTATAAAATCTTCTGCTCAAAGTGCAAAAGTTCAACCTAAAACAGTAAAAACCGAAGCAGTTAAACCAAAAATTGAGGTTAAATCAGAAGTAAAACCTGCTCAAAAAGTTGAATCTAAACCTGAAGCAAAATCTGTTGAATTCAAACCTGTTCCGGCATTTGATTTAAAAAATCCGCCGGCACAGTCAAAGAACGCCCAAAAAGATAATTCAAAAACTATTGAAAAGGTTATAAAAACAAACGCTAACAAAAAAAGTTTACCTATAATACCAATTGCAGGTGCATTATCTGTTATAGGAATATTTATTCTCGGGGCTTTGATGAATATTATCGCAAGAGCGGTTAAAAATAATTCACAATTAAAAGAATATCTTGAAAACTACAATTCAGAACCTGAAAATGCTAAAGGTGATGATTATTCTCAAATTGCTGATAATGAAAATTTGAGTTGGCAGGAAAAATACAAATTGTATTCGCAAGCAAAAGATGGTCAAAATCAGAGCGAAACATCTTATGTTACAAATATTGGCGGGACAAAAGGTGTACTTGTAAATGATATGGCTGCAAGAGTTTCACAAATGGAACATGCACTTTCTCAGACTCCGTCTATGAAGCAGTTTAGTACTTCCCCGAAGGGTGTCCAGTCTGAAGAAGAAGCAATCGCAAAAAGAATGTCAGGTCTAAACTTAAAATCTTTTGCTAAAAATCTTGACCTGAAAATGACAAGCAGACAAAGTTTACCGTCAGAAAGTGAAAATGTCGTTACAGAACCGCTTCATGAAGGGCAGCATGTTAAACTGAAAAATAGCGGATTAAATGTCAGCAGAAGAAATTTTGGCGGTCACGGATTCAGCATATCTGATTTAGTCAGAACAGGCAGAAGATTTTTACCGAAAAATAAAATTTCCGATGAAATGAAAGAACTTCAGGAACAGTATTTGGTATCTTCTTTGGAAGAATATTTGAGTATTGTTGATAATGAAAATAATAGGGAACCTGTTTCTGCCGTAACGGAAGAAATTACAAATATGATTCCGAAACGCAGCCGTTCTGAGATGATGAGTGTAACTAATCCGGTTGATAGAAAAGTTCCGTTTAAAAAGCCACAGGCATCTGATTTCAACATTTCTATCAAGTCAAAATATGATATAGATAATGACAAGAGTATTTTCATGGTTGAATCTGACGGAGTTTCGGCCCTAATCGGTAAGATTGGTGAAAATGTTTATGTATTGAAAAAATTTGATAAAATCATAAATAAACCGCTTCAGGTCAGACTTGATTACGGAAGTGTATATATAGTAAAAGTCGGCGGATTCAAGTGTCTTGTTGATGTCGCAGAAGACAAAATGGGAACTTTGCTTGAAATATAATTAATATCCCCTCGCCCACATCCTTATAAGAGTGGGATACAAAGCGAAGCCCCTTAATTATGCTTATGCTATTATTTTGTCAATTCGGGAGAGGGAATGTTAAAAAGAATTGTTTTAATATTTACAATAACAATAGTGCTTATTTATACAGGTTTTAGCCTGTGTAAAAAGAATGATAATTATGTTCATATTGAGTTTGCAACTTGGGGTTCGGAATCTGAAATTAATATTTTAAAACCGATGCTTGAAGATTTTGAAAAACAAAATGACGGAATTAAGGTTGATTTAATGCATATTCCGCAGAATTATTTTCAGAAAATTCATCTTTTGTTTGCTTCGAATACCGCGCCTGATGTCATTTTTATAAACAATTTGTATCTGCCGTTGTATGCAAATGCGGGGGTGTTAGAGGATTTAACAAATTATGAGGAACTTGAATACGATAAGTATTTCCCAAAATCAATTGAAGCAATGAAGTTTAAAGGTAAAATTTATGCGTTACCGAGAGATGTTTCTAATCTTGTGTTCTTTTATAACAAAGATTTATTTAAAAAACTAAAAGTTGATTATCCGGCTAAAGGCTGGACTTTAGATGATTTATTAAATAAGGCGAAAAAACTCACTACAAAGGAAACATTTGGAATATCTTTTGAAGAAAAACCGCTTTATTATCTGCCTTATATGCTTTATTATGGCGGTTGGGGACTAAATGACAGCGCAAATTATTTCAGCAGTGATGTTTTAAATAAAAGCGCAAATAAAAAAGGGTTGGAATTTTATGCTGATTTGAGGCGAAAATATCATGTTGCTCCCAAGAAAGAGGAAATCGGCAGTGCAACTATGGCGCAGATGTTTTTGCAGGGTAAAATCGGAATGTATTTATCAGGTCGCTGGCTGGTACCCAAATTTCGACAGGAAGCAAAATTTGACTGGGATGTTGCTGAATTCCCAAAAACAATGTTTATGGACAGTTCAGGCTGGGCAATATCAAAATCTTCTAAACATAAGTCCGAAGCAATTAAACTGATTAAATTTTTGGCTTCAAAAGATAATTCGCAAAAATTTGCGCAGAGTGGTCTTATAGTTCCTGCCAGGATAGACAGTGCAAATTCAAAATATTTTCTTGATGGTCAAAAACCAAAAAATGCTAAAGTGTTTTTAAATACCGCAAAAAATTCCGTACCTACACCTGTAACGGTTAATTATAACGAAATTCTTGATGATTTGAACTCCAAAACGGAATATATTTTTAATAAGTAATTTTATTAATGATATAATGACTTTATGAAAGCAATTCAATATTACGGTCCGAAAGATATAAGATTTGAAGAAGTGTCGGTTAAACCTCCGCAAGAGGGCGAAGTTGTTGTAAAAGTTATGTCGGCACTTACTTGCGGAACAGATGTCAAAACCTATCGCAGAGGTCATCCTGTACTTATAAAAGAAGTTCCGTCAGGGTTTGGGCATGAGTTTTCGGGAATTATTGAAAAGGTCGGTAGAAATGTTGAAGGGTTCAAAGTTGGTGACAGAGTTGTAGCGGCTAATTCCGCACCGTGCGGAAAATGTTTTTATTGCAGGCATGAAGAATATAATTTGTGCGAGAATCTGGATTTATTAAACGGTGCTTATGCACAGTATATAACTGTTCCTGCTCGAATTGTCAAAAAGAATATGCTCATTTTGCCTAACGATATGAGTTTTGACAGAGCAGCTTTTTGTGAACCGCTTGCTAATGTAGTTCATGGTGCACACAGAACCGAAATTAAAGAAGGACAAAGTGTCGGTATAATCGGGATAGGCCCTATTGGGTTGATGTTTGCAAGAATTGCAAAACTTATGGGGGCAAGAGTAATTGTTGCGGGTAGAAATCCGATTAAACTTCAGATGGCGGAAGATTTTGCGCATGCTGATGAAATTGTTGATTTAAAAAAATACCCTAATCCTGAAAAGATTTTCAAAGATTTTTCTGATGAAAACAAAGGTTTGGATGTTGCGATTGAGTGCGTAGGCTTGCCTGAAATCTGGGAACAAATTTTTAATTGCGTAAGACCGGGAGGTACGGTGCATTTTTTTGGCGGCTGCAAATCGGGTTCAAAAGTGAGTTTTGATACTACAAAAATGCATTATGGCGATATAAAGATGTTGAGCGTTTTTCATCATACTCCGAAATATTTCAGGAAAGCGTTTGAATATATCGCATCAGGCGAAGTTGAGGTTGAAAAACTTATAACAGATACCTTGCCTTTAGAAAAAGTTGAATTCGCAATGCAGCAGCATATTGATGGCAATGCGATTAAATTTTTAATCAAACCGTGGATGTAACTTGAAAAATACTCAATAATAGAATGAAGATTGGGCATATCTGCTCAACACAAAATCTAACGGGGGTTAATAATTAATTTTTATTTTTAATAAATTCTTTCACCCGTTTGTTTATCAAATTTGTATAAATCAGCAGAATTTATCGACAAATCAAGGGTTTTACCAATATTAAAATCCGAACTCAAAACCGCAGAGCAATGCTTTGCACCAATATCAAAATAAGCGATTTTTTCGCTGCCAAGCATTTCTGATATATCAACCTCAACAGTCAATTTTATATCACCCTCGGGTTTTACCATTTTTTCAGGTCGTATGCCGTATAAAATATTTTCATCAAGCCCTAAATCTTTTCCGTCAATAAAATTCATTTGGGGAGACCCGATAAACCCTGCGACAAAAGTATTTTTGGGGTTGTTATAAACTTCATCAGGGCTGTCAACCTGCTGAATATCACCGTTATTAAGTAAAACTATTCTGTCGCCCATAGTTAGTGCTTCTGTTTGGTCGTGGGTTACATAGATAAAAGTTGTTTGCAATTTTTCGTGCAATTTTTTAATTTCAGAACGCATTTGAACACGAAGTTTTGCATCAAGGTTTGACAGTGGTTCATCCATCAAAAATACTTTCGGATTTCTGACAATGGCACGCCCTAAGGCAACTCTTTGTCTTTGACCTCCTGAAAGTTGTTTTGGTTTACGGTCTAAATATTCTGTCAAATTAAGGATTTGAGCGGCATCTTGTACTTTTTTTTCAATTTCCGCTTTTGGGACTTTTCGCATCTTTAATCCGAACGCAATATTTTCCCTTACCGTCATGTGAGGATAAAGTGCATAACTTTGGAACACAAAAGCGATATCTCTGTCTTTGGGCGGAACATCATTGACTTTTTTATCGCCGATAAAAATTTCGCCGTCAGTTATATTTTCTAATCCTGCTATCATACGCAAAAGAGTAGATTTCCCGCAGCCTGATGAACCGACAAGAACTACAAATTCTTTGTCTTTTATCTCTAAATTTACGCTATTTATAACTACTTTATTGTTGTCATACGTTTTTTTGACATTTTTTAAAATTACATTACTCATCTTCTTCCTTTTCAGTCGGGATAATTATATTATATTCATTCCCATTGTTTGATTTAATGTTAAAAATACCGTTTGCTCTTTTGATTAATATACTGATAATTCCAAGTCTGAAACTTTTAATAATATGTTTTTTGTTTTTTTCGAGTTGAGCATAAGGATTGCATATTTGTCGCAAATCTTCGGGGGCAACAGTTGCTCCTGTGTCTATAATTTTTATTTGCAGATACTTTTTGTTTTCATCAAGTCCGTATGTTATGTATCCTTCATCATTCGGGTTTGACAAAATCACCTGAATATTACCTGATTCGGTTGATTTTAAAGACAATTCAAGAATATTTATAACGGATTTTTTTATTGCTTTAAAATCATTATAAATATTTCTTGATTCAATTCCGTCATAAATCAAATTGATACTAATTTTTTCTTCACTAATGTTTTTTTCAAATTCTTTAATAATATCTTTGATTTCCGAAACAATATCAAATTTTTTGTATTCGCTTTCATATTGCAGAGATTCAGCATAACTAAAATCAATAAATTTTTCGGTAAATTCATTTAATTCATTTGCATTGGACTGAATAATTTTAAGATATTTTGACTGTTTTTCGGTTACTTCTCCCGCAATTCCGTCAACAAGCCCCTGACAAAAGCCGATCATTGAATTTAACGGTGCACTAAACTCGTTTTGAAGTTTATAAATCATTGCGTTTTTTTCATTATTAAATTTTTCTATTCTGTCTTTTTCAATATTATCATTGATAATTTTTGTATTATCTCTAATACATACGCAATAATCTCTGTCTATTTTAGATGCAGTTAATTCAAGAAATTCATTCGGGGTTTTGGTTTCAACAAGAATTGCTTTTTTACATTTAACCGATTGTCTTACTGCTTTCAGCCCATTGCTAAAAAGTTCATTTATCGTAATATTTTCATTGGCACCTAAATTATTTCTTGCGTTAAAATTGGCTTCTTTGATAAATCCGTCAGAGTCAAGATACAAGAACATATCAGGCAAATTATCAAGAATTTTTGGAGAAGTAAGAAACGAATTCAGATTTTTTCCTATTTGTTCAAAATTCATAAGTTGCCCTCAAACCCCTTTATAATATATAATGCATAATAACATGAAATTAATTTTATGTAAATTTTTGTAATAATTTAAGATACAAAGTAGCAAAAAAATTCGTAGAGATGGTTTATAAACAAAGATTGATACATGGATAGTTAAAGAAAAGCAGGTGATACTATGAGAGAAATTGAAAACAACCTAAACAATGTAAATTTCAAAGGGATTCCGCAAATGCCGGCTGTTGAAGAAACTTCTGCAAAGGCTGATGCTCCTGTTGCTCCTGTTGAGCAAAAAGAAATCAAAGATTTGAAGAATATGCCTGCTGCAGAACTTGGGAAGTCACAGGTTGCATCTGATTCTGTTGAAACAGATTTGAAGTTTTTGCAAAAACATCCGCAACTTGTTGCAGAACTAAACGAAGCAATGGACAAATACGCTAAAAATCACAGCGAAGAAGAAACATTGCAGATGTTTGAAAAAATGCATCAGGAATTTGCAACAAAATAGTGTTTTAGAATTTGTAACTGCAATTAAGCGTGTTAAATTCCAAAAAACTGCGTATGTATTTTAAAATACTGTAGTTTTCTGTGTCTTTTTGTTCCGGGATAATGTATTGGGTAAAATCGACAGGCATGCTTACAACCTGCATATACTTGCTATTTGACATCTAACTCCTTTAACTGATTTAATTTTGTATTTATTACATGCATATATTCCAAATTGTCTGTTTTGCGTGCATAGTTTTGGGCTTTGGTTAATAATCTGTATGCTTTATTGAGGTTATTAAATTCGACCATAATATCAGCAGCCGCTTCATAGTTTTGAGCGGTTTTTAACGGAGTGTCACCCTGTGTGTAGTCCAAAACAGCCTGTGAAAATGATTTGAGTGCCTTTTCAGGTTCATCAAATTTCAAATGGGCTTTACCTGTATTTGAAGAAACAAATCCTTTGAGGTTATAATTTTCAGTTTCGTCTGCAATATCTTTGGCAAGTTCATAGTAGTCAAATGCTTCGTGTTCATACATATCGGAGTAGATATTACCCATTTTTGTCAAAGAAGCACTCTGAGCCGGAAGATTTTCTGCTTCTCCTGCATGTGATACCGCACTTGCATAATGTTTCAGTGCAGGCGTAATCTGGCTTACATCATCATAAATTTGAGCCATAGAATAGTATGCTTTGGCTTTTACATTTTCATCTGTCGAAAGTTTTGTTGCCTGATGATAACTTTTTAATGCCTGCGGTAAATAATCGTGGTTATCATAGATTTTCCCGACTTCAAAATAGATTTTGCCTGATGTTTCGGTGTCATCAATTTCGTTTGCCCTGTTTAATGCTTTTTCAAAAGTCTGAATTGCTTTTTCGGGGTTCTGCGCATAAGCAAATTTCTTTGCCTGAATAAACAGTGATTTCAGTTGTTTATCCTGCGGAATTTTTACCGTCGAATCGCCTGCAACGTTTATAGGAATAACTTTTGAATTATCCTCTATGGTTGAAGTTGCTTCCTGATTTGTTTCCTGCAATTCTTCCTGACGCTTTGTTTTGCTTGTTGAGCCGTCGGGGAATTTGACTAAAAATCTTTCGTTGATATCATTTTCGTCATATTTGAAATTGATTTTTTGCAAAAACAGAGTATCAACCCAATTTTCAACAACTTTTGAGTCTTTGTTTAGGGTTTCAGATATGTGTCCGTCAAGTAATGATGCGGCATTTTTAAGATTTGATTTAATCAGTTTTACATTCGGATTATCTTTTGTAACTTGTTTTTCTATCAAAGCAAGATAACCGTCAACTTCATCGGAAATGCTTTCAGGGGTGCCTATTGCAAGAGCGGTATTTTTAAAATCTTTCAAAATTTGTGCAATATTTATTTGAGCATTATTAAAATCTGTGTGATTTTCTTGTGCATTTTGAACATAAGAAGTTGCCTGCCCCTGATTTCTTGTTTTTTGAGAATTAATATTTACACTTGAATAAGCACTTGCGGCAAAAGATTGTGCATAATTCTGGGTATAAGCCGGCTTTTGTTGTTCGGTATATTGAAGCCCTTTACTTTTTGCGTTGGGATTTGCACTTTCTTCACGTTGAGCATTGGCAGATGTAGTTTGCTCGTCCTGCGCTTTGCGTTTGACATTGCTTCTTGCATCCTGATTCACATACGGTCTTTGATATATGTTGTTAAGACTCAATCCCATTAAAAAACTACCTGCCTCTACTCTATTGTCCGGTACTTTATTTGTACCATATTTACCTTCTTATGTAGTCAATCATTTGTACGATTTTTTACATGTTTTATTTAAGGATTTTGAGTCAAATGTCAAATAATGTTTAAGATATTTCTTTAATAATTTTACAAGGATTTCCGACTGCGACAACATCACTCGGAATATCTTTTGTTACAACCGAACCTGCTCCGATTACGGCTCTGTCACCAATTTTTACTCCGGGTAAAATTGTTACATTCCCGCCTATCCAAACCCCCTTGCCTATGGTAATAGGTTTTGCACTTTCAATACCGGTAATTCGTTTTTCATATTCAAGAGGATGAGTCGGCGTATAAAATCCACAATTAGGTCCAATAAAAGTTCCGTGCCCTATCGATATTTTTGCACAATCTAAAAATACGCTATTGTGATTTATATAAACAAATCCGTCAAATTCAATATTATATCCGTAGTCACAGAAAAAATTCTGCTCCACAATGCAATCATCACCAATCTTGCCGAGCAAAGATTTTAAAATTTTATATTTTTCATCTTTTTGCTCGGGTAACAATGAATTATATTTTGCACAAATGGTTTTAGCTTTAATTCTTTCTTGTGCTAACTCAATATCTTGGGGAAAATATTCTTCCCCATTAATCATTTTTTCTTTTTCGGACAAATTTATTCTCCAACTGCTTGCGCACAATCAGAACATATACCGTTTGAATTAAGTTCACGATATTTCCAACAACGTGAGCATTTTTCGCCCTTTGCTTTTACGACCCAAACGGTGTAACCATCTTCACTGTATTCATTCAAGATTTCTTCAGACGGCTTTTCATCTGTCAAAGTTGCCTGTGAAACGATATAAATGTCAGACAAATCGTTTTCGTTTGATTTTAATACGGAATTGTCTTCTGCTTTTATATAAACCCCGACTTCCAATGCACTTCCGACTTTTTTGTCTGCTCTTAACGGTTCAATGGCTCTTGTTACAACTTCTCTTGATTTCAGAATTTTTGCAAAATCATCTGAAAGTTGTTCATTATTCCATTGAGGGTGAACTTCAGGGAAGTTTGCAAGTAAGATACTGATTAAACCACCTTTTTGCACTTCAGGAACACTTTGCCAAATATCTTCCGCCTGATGTGGCATTACAGGTGTCAAAATTCGTACAAGTGCCATGAGATTTTCGTACAAAACTGTCTGACATGCACGGCGGGAAAGAGATTTTTTGCCTGCAGTATATAATCTGTCTTTTACAATATCAAGATAGAATGAACTTAAATCTACCGCAGCAAAATTTTGTAAGCATTGGAAATATTTGTAAAATTCATAACTTTCAAAACTTTGAGTTACTTCTTCAATTAATTTGTTCAATTTGTGTAATGCAAATTTATCAATCAATTTTAAATCATCATATTTTACATAATCATTTGCAGGGTCAAAATCGAATAAGTTACCGATTAAAAATCTTGCGGTATTTCTTGTTTTCTTAAATATTTCAACAAGTTGTCCGACAATGTTGTTACCTATTTTGATATCATTTTTGTAATCAACTGATGCTGCCCAAAGTCTTAAAATATCGGCACCATAGTTTTTGATAATATCATCAGGGCGAATGTAGTTTCCTAATGATTTTGACATTTTTCTGCCGTCTTCACCAAATACAAATCCATGGGTAAGAACTTGTTTATAAGGTGCTTTACCCTGAGTTGCAATAGAGGTTAAAAGAGAAGACTGGAACCAGCCTCTGTGCTGATCTGAACCTTCCAAATACATATCAACCGGTGTATGACCGAGTTCGTCTGCTCTTGCTTCTACAACCGCACTCCACGATACTCCTGAATCAAACCAAACATCCATAATGTCTTTTTCTTTGCGGAAGTGAGTTTTTCCGCATTTAGGGCAAACAAATCCTGACGGCAAAAGTTCTTCTGCGCTATGATTTACCCATGCATCAGAACTTTCTTTTTCAAAGATATGTGCAACATTTTCAATAGTTTGGTCGTTGCAGATTACTTCTCCGCAGTCTTCGCAATAGAAAATCGGAATAGGTACGCCCCATGCTCTCTGACGGGAAATACACCAATCCGTTCTGCTTGCAACCATATTTCCTATACGACTTTCACCGCTTGCAGGAATCCATTTGACATCATGGATAGCGTCCATTGCTTGTTGTCTGAATTTATCAACTTTTACAAACCATTGCGGTGTTGCTCTGTAAATTACAGGGTGTTTACATCTCCAACAATGCGGATATGAGTGGCTGATTTCGTTTTGATAAACTAATGCTTTACAATTTTCCAACATATCAATTACCATGTCATTTCCTTTATAATAAGGAACACCGACAAGTTCAGGAATACCGACTTCATCTTTCCAGCATCCTGTTGCATCTAACGGTGAAAATACTTCAACACCGTATTTTACCCCAACTTCATAGTCCTCAAGACCATGCCCCGGAGCCGTGTGAACCAAACCTGTACCTGCATCAAGCGTAACATGTTCGCCTAAAATTATTTTTGATTTTCTGTCAACAAGCGGATGTTTTGTTTCCATAAGTTCAAAATCTTGTCCGATTGCAGTACCGAGAATTTTAATATCACTTTCTTCCCAGCCTACATCTGCTAAAAATGTGCCAAGCAAATCGGTTGCAGTTACATAAATGTCGCCTTTATAATTGAACAAAGTGTATTCAAATCTCGGGTGCATTGATATTGCAACATTTGACGGAATTGTCCATGGTGTTGTTGTCCAAATAATTGCATAGACTTTCTTTCCTTGTGTATCAATCATATTTTTAATTTTCAACATTGATTCATCATCAAATTCAAATCTTACATAAATAGATTTTGAAGAAATATCTGCATATTCAACTTCTGCTTCTGCAAGTGCCGTTTCGCAGGATGCACACCAATAAACAGGTTTCAAACCTTTTTCAATATAGCCTTTTTTATACATTTCGCCAAAAACACGAACCTGTTGCGCTTCGTATTCAGGATTAATTGTCAAATAAGGATTTTCCCAATTACCTAATACACCAAGACGCTTAAATGCTGTTTCTTGCCCAATTAAACTTTTTGCAGCATATTCACGGCATTTTTGTCTTAACTCGCCTTCTGTTATGGAATGACGACCGCCTTTTATATTTTTCACAACGGCATTTTCAATAGGCAAGCCGTGTGCATCATAACCGGGAACATATGGAGCATAAAAGCCTTTCATCGTTTTATACTTAATCAGAATATCTTTCAAAATTTTATTCAAAGCCGTACCGACATGAATTTTTTCCGAACTTAAATATGGCGGACCGTCATGTAAAACAAATGAATTTGTTTTATCACGATTAGAAGTCATTTTTTCATAAATCTTATTTTCTTCCCAAAATTGTTGAATTTGCGGTTCTCTTTGAGTTGCATTTGCTCTCATTGCCAAAGTGGTTTGAGGCAAATTAAGGGTATCTTTGTACTGTTTTTGTTCTGTTGTTTCAGTCATTTATTTATCCTCTGTATTTTGTGTAATTTCTATCGGTTCAGGTGCGGATTTTCTGGCAATATTGCCAAATAAACCGCCCTCGCTGTCACATTCTTTCATATAATTGTTCATTTTTTCGTAATCAAAACAATTTTCCCATCTTGCAATAACAACGGTTGCAACGCAATTTCCGACAAGGTTTACTGTTGTTCTGCCCATATCAAGAATTTGGTCAATGCCCAAAAGAATTGCAACTCCGACAAGCGGGATATTGAAACTTGCAAGTGTTCCTGCAAGTACAACAAGTGCAACTCTCGGTACTCCGGCTATACCTTTACTTGTAAGCATCAGTGCAAGCATCATTATAATTTGTTGACTTAACCCAAGTTCAATCCCGTTGATTTGCGCACAAAAAATTACTGCCATTGCAAGATATAATGTGCTTCCGTCAAGATTGAAAGTATAGCCTGTCGGCATTACAAAACTGACAATGTTTTGCGGAACACCAAATCTTTCCATAAGGTCAATTGCTTTTGGGAAAGCCGCTTCAGAACTTGCTGTTGTGAATGCCAATACGGCAGGTTCCTGTATAACTTTTAATAAATTTCTCAAAGATATTCTTGCGTATTTGCAAGCGATAAATAAAACTAATAGTACAAATACCGCAAGAGCCGTATATAGAGAGAATATTACTTTAAAATAATTTTTTAATATTGATAGTCCGTTCATTCCGACTGTTGATGCAATTGCACCAAAAATTCCCAACGGTGCAAAATACATTACATATTCGGTAAATTTAAACATAACCTGTGAAACTGATTCCAAAAGTGTCATGACAGGTTTTGCTTTTTCTCCGACAGCACAAATTGCAATAGCAAAAAATATTGAAAATACTACAATTTGCAGTAGATTTCCGTTTGCCATTGCTTCCACTATACTTGTCGGGAAAATATTATAAACAATTTCTGAAACAGAAGTCATAGGCGAACTTGTTGCGGCCATAAGACCTGCTTCTTTCATAAGATGAGGGTTTGCCATAACCTTACCAAAGCCATGTCCGGGGTTAAACAAATTACCCATGGTAAGTCCGATTATAAGTGCTAAAGTTGTTACGATTTCAAAATATACAATGGTTTTCAATCCGACTTTGCCAAGTTTTTTAATATCGCTATGGCTTGCAAGCCCTCGGACAAGAGTTGCAAACAACAACGGGGCAATAATCATTTTTACCATGCGTAAGAATATTACGGCAAAAGTTTTCATTTTGACCGCATAAACAGGGCAAAAATGACCAAAAATAACACCTAAGATAAGTGCTATGAATATCATCCATGTTAATTTTGAATGTTTCAAAGTATATACCTCTTTAAGCAAATTATATCTCAAACATGGTTATATAAACACTATCATACTTTTTTGTAAAAAAGCGTAATAAATAACATAATATATGTTATTGATAGTTTTTGTTTTATCAAAACTACCATGACCGCTTTCTTTGGGCGGTCAAAGAAAGCGGTCAGAAAGAAACCCGCCGACCGGTACTCCGTTCGCTAATCATTTGTAATTGCTCCACATACAGGCGGGATAACTCACTACCGTTCAAACAAATCCCGCCTTGTTGTCGTGTCGCAAACAATGATTGCTCACTGCGTAAAGGTCGGACATCTTGAACGCGCGCGCCGTAGTTTTAGGCGCGCTAAGAGATTTTTGCCGATAGGCAAAAACACTTATTACTGCGTTAGCAGTCTTATACCGCCATAGGCGGTATTGTATCTTTGCGTTTTTCTCTTTCTTTGGTTCCGTTTCTTTCTCT
>JAFUXT010000030.1 GCA_017470815.1 bacterium
TGCAATGGCATCTGAAAAGTATGCAACAGAAGATTGGTTAGTCAGATATCAGAGAAATTCTTCAACAGGCTCTTATGATGCAGTCTTATACAGTCTGAAAGAATTGCAAAATGCTGACTACAATGCAAAAACAGGTGCATCTTTGAGCGGTATAAAGCAATATGTATTTGGAGAAACAACCGAATCAAGAGAGATTAAAAATGCACAGGCTAAACTCACTCAGGATGCAACAGGCAGATACCAAACTATCACTATATTTAATAACAGCGAGATTTCTACTGATACGATTCAGGCAGATATCAGAACAGATAAAGAAAAAAGACTTGCTCAACAATGGCGCAATCAAGAACCAAAATTAAGTGATTATGTTGACAATTACACAGATTCCGCATTGTACAAAAAATATGACAAAGCATCTGAAAGTTGCAGAGAACACGCTTTAGATGGTGAAATAAGTTGCTATAAGCATGTAATTGCACATATGCTTGATTTGTCATTAAATTCAGACGGAAGTATTAATTCTGCTGCGTATCCTAAATCTTACAAAAGTTCAATATCAAACGGGAATTATGATACAAGCGTAACCTATAACAATGTTTATATTTCACAAATACAACGCTCCGGAGAAACTCCAAATATGCTTGGTGTTTCTGATGCTATTCGTGACGGATATCAACCACAAGGTAAATCAAAAACATATACAATAACCACATCAGATTATACAGATACATCAACGGAAACAGATAAATTGCTGAGCAATTACTATATTAATCAGGGGAATCCCAATAATACTCAAATTTTATTGAGTAACTATTATGTTAAAAACGGCGAAATTTTGAATAAAACTCTCCAACAAAAATGTATAGACCTTTCCAAAGCTATAGATATGTATTACACAGGAACTCTTGCCGTTAGCGATTATAGTGTATTTGCTAATATATTACTTTCCTTAAATGAAGATTTGAAGAATTTCACTTTAAATGACACTGAAGGTTATAATTCTGCAGTAAATGAATGGAAAAATAATAAACCGTATTATGCAGAACCGGTAATGGGAGATATTAATGTTTACACTACAGAAGGGGGCACAACATACAATCTTACTTGTACAACTGAAAGCGACGACATTGCATACAATCAGGCAATGAATCAATATTACTATGACAAAGCACAATATGACCAAAAGGTTCAGGAAGTCAATGCTAAAATCGAAATCATTCAGGTTCAGGATAAGAATTTAGAACTTAAGCTCAAACAACTCGATACAGAACAAAATGCAATCCAAACTGAAATGGACGCCGTCAAGAAAGTTATCTCTAAAAACGTTGAATCTTCATTCAAAACCTTCAACGCATAAAATTTAATAACTATACACAGACAAGTTTCTCAACTTATTCAATATTTTATTGAACTATTTTTTTTATTTTTCGTTGTATAAGTATATAAATTAAGGTGTAGTTTAAAATTACACCTTAAGCATTTTTTGTGGTATTATTTCAGAAATCGGAGAAATAAGTTATGAAAAAATTACCTTTACTTTTAGGATTTTTGGTTTTATCTTCATGCTGTGCATTCGGCGCAAAATATACGGTTAATACCTCAGGTGTTGTAAAATCGCCTGCTCGTACCGTTCAGACTTCGCCGGCAAATGTAACCAATCAGAATTATTTTAATAATTACAGTGTATCAACTTATGTTGATCAAAATATTGTCAATGATGAACAAGCCCCTATTGTGGAGATTGTAATGGATTATTCCGGCAGTATGGCAAATTGGATTCTTGTTGCAAAGCGTTCAATGAGTACAATTGTTTCTCAAATCCCATCATCAACAAAATTAGGATTCAGGGTTTTCGGTCACGATAATTACGGTAATAACCCGTCTTTGGGTGCGCAATTACAGGAAGTTAAAAAGATTATCAAAAAAGGTAATAAGATGAAGGTTGTCACACAGGCAAGTCCTATCGGTTCATCAACAGGAGTTTGCTCTGCGACAAAACAGGTTACTCAAATTCGCAGTGCAAATGCCAATTCTATCATTAACGGGATGAATTCCGTTGATGTCGGTGGTGCTACTCCGCTTGTGTATGCGTTAGACCGAGCAGTATATCAGGATTTTGCATCAATGGATGCCTCTACACCCAAGAAAATTGTTCTGATAACAGATGGTGGTGAAAACTGCGGCGGTGATCCATGCGAATTTGCAAGACGACTTATGGCAAAAAGAAATGATGTTCATATTGATGTTGTGCTCGTTTCATCTTACTCTAAATCGTTGACCTGTTTATCTTCAACAACAGGCGGTCATTTCTATAATATTAATAACCTGTCCGATTTTTCAACTACTATAAATCGTTCAATAAAATCAAAACCTAATGAAGTTGTAAATACAGGTACAGACTACCAAAACAACGGTCAGGGTTATGAATTTATAAATATTGACGAATAGAATTATGTAACATTTCTTAATAATCAAAAACTAAAAAAGCAATTCTCATGAGTAAATAAACTTTATATATTTACAGGGGATATATATAAGGGGAAGAACATCATGGGATTGATTAGTTCAATAGTCAAATACGGTTCAAAAGCGCTGAACTATGGCGTAAGGGCAGCAAAATGTGCACCTGAATTTATTTTTGGGGAAAGCGCATCTGTAATAGGCAAAGCATATAAGGCTGCACCGAAAGGCTCAATTTTTTCAAAGGCAAAAGTTGCCGGCAAGGCATTTGAAAGTCATGTAGGAAAATTGGCTGTAAGTAAAGGTGGATTTTTTACACGACTTTTCAGAACAACGGTTGGGTTGCCAAAAGCATTGACAACTTCAGCAAAAGCAGGCATGCGACTTGCAGGAATGAAAGGCACAAGCAAATTTTTGGGAGCATTAAAAGGCTTAGGGAAAGGTATAGCCAAAAAGATGCCATATATTGGGGCTATATTGACACTTGTATTTGAGGCTCCAAATATATATGAAGGATACAAAAAGGAAGGAATAAAAGGCGCATTAAAACAATCTGCAGGTGCAGGTGTTGAACTTGGCTGTATGGCAGCAGGCGCAGCAATCGGAAGTTGTATTTGTCCGGGAGTTGGTTCTGCAATCGGCGGTATTATCGGTGGTATTGTTGGCTGGGGCGTAAGAGCATTTACTTTCCCTGAACCGTCAGAGGAAGGAGAACAAACCGAAGCGGAAGGTTCTGCTGATGCTGATACCACTGATGCAAGTGATGCAACTTCTGACCAAACTACATCCGATTCAACAAGTTCGAATGGCTCAACTGGCTCAACAGATACTTCGACTTCAAGTTCAACTTCAGGCTCAACAAGCGGCTCTACTCCGTCAACACCATCAGTACCTTATCCGACAACATCAATGACAAATCCGTTCGGAACAGGTTTCGGAATGACAAATCCTATGATGAATATGGGAATGGGTATGGGAATGAATAATCCGTTCGGAATGTACAATCCGGCAGCAGCATTGGCTAATTCTCTGCTACAACCAGGGGAAAATATCTTCCAAAAATACCCGATGGGATTTCAATTCCAATATATGCCTTAAATAAAAGTTAATAAGAAAAAGAACCTTACAATAGTAAGGTTCTTTTTCTTTTAATTATTTTGTTTGTCAGATTTTATATCCCGCAAACGAAAAAATCTCTTTCTGAAAGAGTAGAAGTACATTCTAAAATCTGCGATAAAAATTTCTCAATTACTGCTTCAACTGATTTTACTTCGCACTTCAAACTGTTTAACCCTGCTTCTTGTGCTTCTCTTACAGAGTCATCCAACAAAACGTCATCATACATAAACTATAACTCCTTACATATCTTCTGACAAATATATCTTCGACATGCTTGAACAAAAACTTTAATAATATAAATTTTTTGTTACAAAAATAAAACTTTTATGGAAGTTTTATTTGCCTTGAATTAGAATGTGTGTATGTTATTGCAAGGTAAAGATATGATTAGGGATTATGAATTAACAAACTACGATTTTTATTCAAATCGCAGAGATATGGAAATTGTTTCAACAATTGTTGATGCTCTTAATAAAATTTTGGAAGAAGATAAAAAACAAGACCAACCGCTATTTTTAAAAATTTCAGATAATCTTGTTATGAACATAGCAAGAAAGGTTGTTCAGGATAAGAAAAAGACTTTTCTTATCGGTATAACAGGAGAAAGTGCTTCAGGCAAAACCGTTTTTGTCGATAATACAATTAAGGCATGCGTTAAAGATAAAAAAGACGGTATTTATACCGTTATTCGTTGTGATGATTATTATAAAGATACATCTAAAGAACTTAAAGAAGCAGGAAGTTACGAAGAACTTTTTAAAACAGGTTTTAGTTTTGATACTCCGGAAGCAATAAATTTAAGTCTTATGCAGCAGCATCTTGTCGCACTAAAAGAAGGTTTGACAATAAAATCTCCGAGATATGATTTCGTCACATGCGAATCTTTCCCTGACGGAGAAGAAAAAACTCCGGCGAGAGTTATTTTGACTGAAGGTCTGTATGTCCTTAATGAAGGTATAAGAGATATTATGGATGTGAAAGTCTATGTATTTACACCTTTAGAAGTCATAAAAGAACGCTGGTACAGACGTGCAAAACAAAGAGGAAAAGAAGGTGCGGCAGCCGATTTGCAGTTTGCTGATGTAAACCGAACAGCTCAGGAATTTATTCGTCCTACATACCAAATCGCAGATGCAATAATTAACGGACTTGTAAGTCAGGAATATATTCAGGAAATTACCGATAAAATCTTTAAAGCATTAAGAGATATTGAATATTAATTACAACATTCTCTTTCATGAATATCGGTAAGAATAATTAATTCATTTTGCATTTGTTCCATAATATTGCACCCTGTAAGGATATATGATAAATCTACTCTATTTTCAACACTTTGCCTTATAGAGTTTTTTACGGTCTTTAATAATGCTTGGACTTCATTTGCTTTGTATAAAAGTTCATATGCTTGTTTTAAAAGTTCTTTTTTGTGTTCTTCCATATTTAATCCTTTATATTTGTTTATATATATTTCCAATAGTAAATATATAATAGCCATTTATGGAAATATTTTATACAAAATAAAACTTTTTGTCAATAAATGAGTAATATAATAAAATTAAGTTATGAATTTTAATGCAAAAGAACAAATAAAATCACTCACAGCACTCAAAGGGTTAAACATCACAAAATTAGCGGATTTATTAACGGCTAAAACAGGGAGAAAATACTCGTTAAATTCATTGTCAAAAAGAATTAACAGAGGTACTATAACCTATAATGAAGTAATGCAAATAGCGGATTTGCTTGAATTTGATGTAAATTACATTTCAAGGATATAAAGTAAAAGCGATGCCTGTTTTCAGACATCGCTTTTGTTTTTAGAATGCTCTATGGCATCCTGCGCAATTTTTAGGTTCCATGTAGATTGGCTCGACAGGAGCGGCGCATCCGCAGTTTGTACCTCTGATGAGTTTAACGCCATGCAATTTTTCGCATTTTGTTAATCTGCGTGTTTGACAGCGTTCAACTTTGCAGCCGCAGCCGTCACCGCCAAAACCTCGTCCGAAGTTTGTAAACGGATTCAGACTACCTATTCCGTCATAAGTCCAGGCGAATGCGCCTTGTGGAATTGCTAAAAATGCCAACAGTGTGAATAACGGTAATATCTTTTTCATAATCCCTCCTTATTTTTTTAGGTGTACATTATGAGTTTAAAAGTTTTAATATAAAATTACATTACCGCTATTGTTATGGGTGATTATCAATTCGGGCTAAAACTTTACGGCAAAAATTTATCAAGCCTTTCAACCGCTTCTTGTGTATTTTCTCTGCTTCCGAATGAAGTCAGACGGAAATAACCTTCCCCGTTGTTGCCAAATCCTGAACCCGGAGTTCCTACAATCTGGACATTTTCTAAAAGATAATCGAAAAATTCCCAAGATTTCATATTATTCGGGCATCTTAGCCAAATATAAGGTGAATGTTTTCCGCCAATATGCCAAATGTTGTGCTTTTCCAAAACATCAGAAATAAGTTTGGCGTTTTCTTTATAGTAATTAAGGTTTTGAGCGATTTCCTTTTGTCCTTCAGGTGTAAATACTGCCTGAGCACCTTTCTGAACGATATACGGGACTCCGTTAAATTTTGTAGTCTGGCGTCTTAACCACATTTTATTAAGACTCATATCTTCAAAAATCAAACTGTTTGGAACAACTGTCCATCCGCATCTTGTACCTGTAAATCCTGCCATTTTTGAAAATGAACAAAATTCAATAGCACAGGTCTTTGCACCTTCAATTTCATAAATACTGCGCGGTAAATTTTCATCCGTTATAAAACATTCATACGCACTGTCAAAAAGAATTACGGCATTATTTTTATTTGCGTAATCAACCCATTTTTTTAGTTGGTCTTTGTCATAAACCGCACCTGTCGGGTTATTTGGAGAACATATATAAATAATATCCGCTTTAATATTTTCATCAGGTAGCGGTAAAAATTCATTATCGGCATTTGCGTTTATATAAACAATCTTTCTTCCGTTCATTGTATTTGTATCAACATAAACAGGATACACAGGGTCAGGTACAAGAACCGTATTATCTTTGTCAAACAAATCCAAAATGTTGCCTAAATCAGATTTTGCACCGTCAGAGATAAATATTTCATCATTTTCAAGTTCAACTCCGTGACCTTTATAATACTTTTTAATTGAGGATTTCAAAAATTCATATCCCTGTTCAGGCCCGTAGCCTCTGAATGTTTCTTTTACACCCATTTCATCCGATGCTTCTTTGAGCGCATTAACAACACTATTACACAAAGGTAAAGTAACATCTCCGATACCGAGTTTTATAATTTTTTTATCAGGATGCAAATTTATATATTCGTTTACTTTTTTCGCAATAGTCGAAAAAAGATAACTCTGCGCTATATTTTGGTAATTTTTATTTACTTTCATCTCTTTTATACTCCTTATTTATCTAAACAAATTATAACATAAACAACCCAAACGCTTGTCATAAGGATATACCCATGATATAATTTATACAGGAGAGAACTAAGTGTAAGAAAGGGTTTTATATGGCAAAGGTTTTAGTTACAATGCCTGATGAGTTTTTAAACAGAGTTGACGGGCTTGCGGGTAGTGAGAAACTTTCAAGAAGTGAACTGATTAGAGAAGCATTAAAAAATTATATGCGCAGATTATCTAAATCGCAGATAGAAAATGCTTCTAAAAATGCGGATTTGCTTGATGAAATTTTGAAATAACAAAAAAAATCGGGTTTTATAACCCGATTTTTTATTTTTAGTATCTTGCCAAATATTTATCAAGTTCCCACTGAGAAACATAAGTTCTGAATGAATCCCATTCTTTCTTTTTGGATGTCATAAATTCAGTAAATATATGGTCGCCTAATGCCGCTCTTGTTACAAGAGATTTGTCCATGCACTCAAGTGCTTCTGCAAGACTTCCCGGAAGGGAATCAATTCTTTGTTTTTTGCGCTCTTTTGCTGTCAGTTTATAAATATTACTTTCAACAGGTGCAGGAGGGTCTATTTTGTTTCTGATACCGTCCATGCAGGCTTCCAAAATCGCAGCAAATGCCAAATATGGGTTGCATGACGGATCAGGTGAACGAAGTTCAACTCTTGTGGAAATTCCTCTTTTGGCAGGAACTCTTAATAATGCACTTCTGTTTGCCAAAGACCACGCCAAATATACAGGTGCCTCATACCCCGGAACAAGTCGTTTGTAACTGTTTACAAGAGGATTAGTTACAGCAGTGATACTTTTTACATGCTTTAGCATCCCGCCGACAGAATATTTTGCAATATCTGACAACTGATACTCTGCTTTTTCATCATAGAAAGCATTCTTACCGTCTTTAAAAAGTGAAATATTACAGTGCATCCCTGAACCGTTTATACCGAAAATAGGTTTTGGCATAAATGTTGCATGTAAATTATGTTTTGCTGCAACCGCTCTGACTGCAATTCTAAATGTTGCTACGTTATCAGCAGCAGTCAAAATATCAGAATATTTAAAATCTATTTCGTGCTGACCGTCTGCAACTTCGTGGTGAGATGCTTCAATATCAAAGCCCATTTCCTGCAAAGTCAAAACAATATCCGAACGGACATCTTCTCCCAAGTCTTCAGGTCCGACATCATAATATCCTGCGTGGTCTTGGGTTGTGGTTGTAATTTTGCCGTCTTTATCCTTAGCGAATAAGAAAAATTCCGCTTCAGGTCCAATGTTCATGGAAAAACCCATTTTTTCGGCAGCCTTCATAACTCTTTTTAGGTTACATCTCGGGCAGCCCTCAAACGGTGTTCCGTCAACATTATAAATATCGCAGATTAAACGGGCACTGTTTCCGCCTTCGTGTTCTCTCCACGGTAAAATCTGAAAACTTGTCAAATCAGGATGGAAAAACATATCAGATGTTTCGATACTTCGGAATCCTTTAATTGAAGAACCGTCTAACATAATTTCGTTATTTAAAACTTTATCAATTTGTTCTGACGGCAAAGTGATATTTTTAACCTGACCATTTATATCAACAAACTGAAGTTTTATAAATTTGATATTATGTTCGCCGATAAGCCTTTTGATATCATCCTGGCTAAATATCTTACCGTCTCCCCTTTTGTGAGTAAATTCTGTCATACGCCCCTCTTTTCTTTTCGCCTGAATAAAACTACTGACATGAATTGTCATCTTGAACTTGTTTCAGGTTCTATATATTAAATTTACCTATATAGCATAAATTTTTATTGCCAAAAGGTCAAGTAAAGATTATGTAAAGGGAAAATATATTTATTAATTCTTATTTTACGATTTTATTATTATCATCAACAATAACAATAGTCGGTTTGTGAGTTTTGGCTTCTGTTTTGTCCATTTGGGCATAGGTTACAATGATAACCTTATCACCTTTTTGAACTTTTCTTGCAGCCGCACCGTTCAAGCATATACAACCCGAATTTTCTTCCCCTGAAATTATATAAGTCTGAAATCTCTCCCCGTTATTTACATCCAAAATTTCAACTTTTTGCCATTCTTTCATATTGGCGGCATCTAAAAGTGCCTTATCAATAGTTATCGAACCGACATAATTCAGATTTGCATCCGTTACTGTTGCTCTGTGTATTTTTGAATATAAAAATTCTAATTGCATATCTATACCTCGCAAAAAATATTATATAACAAACATAAATTATTATGATTTGGTTTCTATAATATCTGTATTCAGCGTGTATTGAGGGGCTTCTTCACTAATATTTATATTATTGACAATATTTGCACGCTTTTTGCGGAAAAGCATATCAACAAATGCTTCAAGTCTTGTTACAAATCCCGCTTCACCTGTTTGTTCGTCAATTGTAAGATTTAACAAAGGTTTGCCAAACTGTTTTGCTTTTCTTGTAATTCTTTCAATCATAAGCGAATCCGGACCACAGCCAAATGCCGTAACCGTGACTATACCGTCAATTTTGTTATCTTTCAGATAATGACCTGCCGTGCCTGTCATTTCATCTTCATTAGCCCAATACTTTTCGTTGCCGAGTGTCAAAATACCTTCGTCAAGTTGCTCGGATGAAAGTTGAAGTGATGTACAAACTTTCACATCCATTTTTTCAAGTTTATCCACAATTTTCATGCAGACTCTTTCGTCATAAATATTATATCCGTGACCAACAAGGGCGATAGATATTGGGTATTCTTTTGTATTATTTTCAATGACAACTTTGCCTTGCAATGCATAACTCAGGGCCTTTGAATAAGGCATACCGGATTTTGTCATAACATGGAAATTGTTATAGCATCTCCAACCCGCTTTTGAGGCTTTTTTAATACGCTTTCTATCTGTTATTCCAAATGGTGCAACGCACTCAGCCAAAAATTCATACAACCCTTGATTTTTTTCTGATTTATCAAGTGTTGCTTCTATCATATTAAAATTTTCTTTTACAACATTTCTGATTAAATCCGGTAACCCCCTGATTTTAGAGCAGTTATAAATCTTTGTATCAATAGACTGCAAAGACGGAACAAGAATATTTTGAACCCCTTTTCTGATAAGGTTTAAAATATGTCCGACATAAACTTTTATAGGCAGGCATGTTTCTGTTACAACAAGTCCTGCGCCTTCTGACATTGTTTGTTTTGTTGTTACATCCGACAAAACAATTTTTATTCCTAAATCGTTAAAAAATCCGAAGTAAAACGGATAATTTCCGTAAAACGACATTGCTCGGGGTATTCCAATAATTTTTTCTTCTTTTAAATTAGCCATGACACACATCCTAATTTGCTACTATGATTATAATAACACGAAAATTTATTTTTTTGCCATTATATAAAAGATTATTTACACATTGTTAATAAGTTATTTTTCCCATAACTACTCTTTTTTTTGCTCCTGTACAACAAGGCAGATTATTAGGTATTCCGTAGTAAGTACAGTAACCCAAAAGTGCAAAAGCCATTACTTCTTTAAAATTATTAGAAATACCATAATCCTCGCAGGTCTTTAATTCAATGTATGACGGCAGATACGAACGCAAAAATTTCATAAGAGTTTTATTGTATGCTCCGCCACCGCAAATCACCGCTTCATGAATCCCGACATTTGGATAAATAAATCTTTCATAGGCATCCGCTATTGTTTTTGCGGTCAGAGCAGTTACCGTTGCAAGAATATCTTTAGGGTTTTTGGGTGCATATTTTAGGGCATTTTCTATATATTTTTGATTAAAGTATTCTCTGCCGGTTGATTTCGGCGGTTCCACAAAATAGTATTCATCCTGCAAAAGACATTCAAGCCAACTGTCTGATACTATGCCTTCTGATGCGATTTGTCCGTCTTTATCATAAGGAAGCGAGAAATATTTGTTGGCGCAGTAATCTATCATTATATTACCTAAACCTGTATCAAACCCGAATGTGTCGTAATCCTGTGATACCACTGTAACATTAGATATTCCGCCGATATTTTGAATCGCATAATTTTTTTTACCCTCTCCAAAAGGTTGATGGGAAATGTTGCGAAACCATTTTTCGTCTGCAAAACAGACTAAAGGGGCACCCTGACCGCCTTGTGCTATATCTGCTTCTCTGAAGTTTGAAACAACTGTACATCCTGTTTTTTGTGCAATAACCGAACTTTCTCCGATTTGCAAAGTGCTTTTTAGTGAAATATCATCAATTTTTTCATCAAACGGGTAATGAAATATTGTCTGTCCATGACTTGAAATAAAATCAGGCTTGCCAAATTCTTCTATCAAAATGTTTGCAGCGTTGGCAAAACATTCTCCGATTCCAAAGTTCATCTGACAAATATCTGATACAGTGGCTTCATTTCTGAAAATCTGAAAGATTTTTTCCTTTATATGAACAGGATATTTGTAATTTATCCCCTTAATAAGTTTAACCGTCATATCAGGATAAACTTCGCACAACCCTGCATCAATACTGTCGCATGAAGTTCCGGACATTAGTCCTATTACTCTTTTTACTTCAAGTTCGTTCATAAAAAATCTCCGATATAAGTATATTATATCGGAGATTTAATGTCTATAATTTTACTTAGCCTTTGCGGATTGAAGCGAGAATATCATTAATTTGCTGTTCTGCTCTGTCTGCATTGGCAAGTGCCATATCCGCTGCAGTCGGGTCTAAGCCCTGAACCATTGAAACCGGAGACGGAATATATGTTCTGACAGGCTCCTGTAATCTGCCCTGTTCATCTCTTGTCGGATTATTTATGTTTTGTGTTGTTGTCGTTGTTGAATTTGTGTTATTAGGGTCGTTTATATTCTGACCGTTGATTGTTTGTTTGATTAAGTTTGTATCAGGCAAAGTGTTCGGATCCTTAACAGGAGTTTGCGCATTATTATTTTGCCCTTGAATTTGTTCGTTGTTTTCTTCTTCCTCATCTTCGTCAAGAACAGAGTGAGTCGGACGACCAAAGATTGCATGAACTGTTTTTGTTGCTGCCTTTACAATAATCGGAGTGATTACTGCCATGCCAAGCCAAATTCTTAACGGTACACCAATAAGGTTTTTATTTGCAATTTTTCTGACAAAATTCATTACTTTAGCGTTGGGATTATTCCAAACTCCGCCATTTTCATTTCCTAAGTTTATAAATCTTGCCGCTTTTTGCCAAATTTTTTGATACCATTTAAGCCCGTCAACATTAAGATGTGCGTTGACACTTTTGAGGCTGTCTTTAAATGCTTTTTTAGTTAAGAATGCTCCTGCTTTATTTAATTCTTTATGAGCCTTTAAAGCGGCTCTGTATGCTTCTCTGCCCGCATTATCAGTTCCGATGTATTTGCCGCCGCCGATTTTATGAATACCCATTAAGCCAAGAGTCATAGCGGCAAAATAAGAAAAGTCATTTACAAATCTTTCAATTAAAGTTTTGCCGTGCTCACCTTTAGGTGCTTTTGCAGTGTGGTACGCCATATCTGCAAAAATGAATGCCTGCATAAAAGGAGCAAGTTTACCGCCTGCAAATCTGTTTGTACAGCCTTCTACAAGCCAGCCGAGTGCTTTTGGTAAAGCCCTGCCCAAATGGGTTGTATTACCTTTTCCTAAAGTCGCTTTGTATTTATTTAAGTATTCGCTAATACTTACTTTTCTTCCAAAGAAATGAGATTTGAGTTTACCCAAGAAACCCGAACCTGTTCCTCTGCCTATTGAAATATGCAAATCCTGACCGCCTGCGGTTGCTTTTTTAAATGCCTGCATAATTTCTTTCGGATGACCTACAACATCTTTCATTACCGTATCAAATTCCGCAACAGAATTAAATCCGAGTTTTTTGGTAATTTTTAATTCTCTTGCTATTGATTGTAACTCCTCTAAAGTCTTTGAAGAATCAACATTTCTTATGCCTAAAAGTTCAAGTTCTTTAATTTGTAATGCTTTTGCTTGTTCGAGAAAAGTTTTTCCGCTTAGGCTGTTTTTAAAGTTTTTAATTGCATCTTCGCTCAAACCATATTGCTCAAGTTTGCTGAAATCATTTTTACTGCTTCTTGGTATAAATCCTAAAAATTTGCGCTCAACATTAGATATTGGTTTTGTATATTGCTCTAATATGTTATGCGTGTCCATAGATAAAAATCCGTGCAACCCATGAAACGGCATTTTCGCAAACTGCCATTCCGGTTGAGTTGAGTGATTTCTTAATGTATAGACAACACTGCTTTTTTTAGAAAGGTTATACCAGCCGACATTTAATTTTCTTAAATTCTTTTCAATAAATCTTCCTACTTTTGTATTTTGAGAAAATTTATCTCCCCAAGAACCGAGTTTGCCAAGGATTGTTTTTTCGTATTTACCTTCACATTTTGGTCCGAAGTAATCCATGCCTTGCCCGATACCATAGCCGATTGCGGTGGTCAAACCTAATGTTGTAAGAGGATCAGCATCTTTTGAAGCATTAAGACGATTATTAACATAACCTGCTCCGGATGCCTGTGTAGCCTGTTGAATTGCTTCATTTCCACCTTGCATCGTCGGATCGTTAGCCGTAAAATTCGGGCGTTTTTTTATAAAATTATTGAATAAATTGATACCCTGTTCGGTCATTCTACTTCCTTTTTCCCATACCTATATATTAATAAAAACAATTTATTTTGAAAATTTGCTAAAATATTAACTTTTACTTTTATATATTAAGAATTGTAACAATAATCCTAAAGTGTGAAATTTCGATTTAAGTATATACTTTATATATACAAGAGAGAGATAACACGAGGTCAAGATTATGGCTTTAAAAAATTTGAAAAAAATTGATTCAAAGTTGCAAGACATTTACAAAGATCAGGTAACGACGACAGTTGCAGTTCAACCACAGCCGTTTGTTGACCGTTCGGAGTTGTTGTTTGAGCAGATGAATTTTATTGCTGCGTATAACAAATCGTTGTTACACATTGCATAAAGGTTGTTCCGGTGCTTTGCGAGGAATAACATTTACAAAAAGTTTTTATTTTATATTAATTCCAATTTAATTTTTCCCCTACAATTTTATCCCTGATTTCATCCGAAATCAGGTTTTTTTTGCATACCGAATAGATGATTGGATTACAGCCTCATTCATACACGCAAGTATAAGATAATTACCTCATCTTAGCTAATCGTAAGTTATGATTTATTATGTAGATAAAGTTTTTTTAAATTTGTATAAAAGTTTTATTGTGTCATTATCTGCGTTGCTAATTGTATTTACTAAATCTTTTTTCATGTAGTCAATTGTATTAATTTCATCAAAATCAAATAAATCTTTTACTTCGATATTCATTGCTTTTGCTATATCAATTAACAAATTAAAAGATGGCTTAGTTCTCGCAGATTCTAATTTTGCGATATGATTTGTTGAATAATTCACCATTTCTGCTAATTTTTCTTGGGTAAACCCTCGTTTTATACGAATCTCTGCAATTTTTTTTCCGATTTGTTGAAGTTCATTCATACTGTTACCCTTTTTAATCATGATAATCAATATAAATTCTTTTTAAATTGAATGCCTTGATTATAAAACATATTCATGCTATTCATAATACGAATAGTTTATCTTTAAAATTATTCACAAAAGGGATAGTTAATAAAATGAATTATGCTAACACTCGCAAAAATAGGAGCCAAACTCTTGATTTTCTCAAAGGTATTGCTTGTATAGCAGTAGTTTTCATTCATGTTAGTTTTAATGGTTTTACTGGGGATGTTATCCGTAATCTCTCAAGATTTGCTGTCCCTTGTTTTTATATGATTGCAGGGTATTTTGCTTTAGGGTGTAGTGATACTGTTATATATAGGCGACTTGTAAAAATAATAAAAATATTTTTATATGCATTATCAATTTGGTTTATCTGTTGCCTTTTTGTACATATTTTTAAACATGATTTTCAGTCATGGTTAATGAACATATTTACACTGAAAAGTTTGCTCAAATGTATAATATTTTGTACTATAGATTTTGCTATACCGCTTTGGTATCTAATTGCCATGATAGAAACATATTTTCTATGGCTTTTTATAATTCGATACGACAAGGTTAATTATATATTAAAATTTTTGCCAATGATATTTTTATTACAATTTATCTTAACGACTTATGTAGAATCAAATAATCTCCCGTGGTCATTAAAAATAAATTTCATAACAAGAGCATTACCTTGGTTTTTATTAGGATATTGTATTAATAAATATAAGAACATTTATGTGGGTATAAAAAATTATAAACTATTTTTATATGGAATAATAGGGATAGTAATTACACTTTTCCCTATTGTTTTTAAAACAAGAATTGACTTTTCTTGTATTGGATTATTTATTTATTCAGCAACAATATTTGTTTTTGCTATAAAATATGAAAATGCACAATTGTCAAATATAATTACCTATATTGGAGATAAACTTAGCCTGAATGTTTATATTTTGCATTGTTTAGTTGCGAGTTTACTTCATTATATCAATATTTTAATGTTTCATTTTTCACATTCTATAATCACTTTTTTCAAACCGGTAATAGTTGTGTTTTTTACATTATTACTAACATACATAATAGAATTGTTTAAAAATAATTCATGTACAATATTAAATAATTACAAGTGACTGACAGAATAACTACTTACATAACATGTCATTGCTATGCATGTCGAGCAATGGCAAACGCTTTTATTGTAGCATTCCGTATAATTATCTAAGTAACTTTTCTATGTTCTCTAAGAAAAATTGTTCTCGCACAATGAGAGATAGTTGTGTTATCTCTTGTCATAAACTTTAATCAAATGCCAGCCGAATTTTGTGCCGACCGGATCGGACACTTTTCCGATTTTGAGGTCAAATGCGGTATCGGAGAACAATTGGTCCATTTTACCTCTGGTAAAATATCCCAAATCCCCGCCGTATTGGCTCGATGGGCATAGCGAATATCGTATTGCGGCTTCTTCAAAAGTTATTTTACCGCTTTCTATATCTTTTTTAATTGCAACTGCATCTTTGCGTTTTTTGACCAAAATATGGCTTGCGCGAACTTCTGTTATATTAAGATTCGGATTAAGAAAATCTCCTCGTTTTGCGTTTGCTTCAGGCAAAGTGCATAACATTGTTAAAAAAATAATAAATATTGCTATAATTTTTTTCATTTTAATTTCCCCTTTTTTAATGTCATTATAACTGAATTGATCGCAAAACAAAATAGTACCTGTAATTCCCCCAATATACTATTAGTGAAATAAAGTTATTATCTAAATCGTTTGCGTCAAGGAATGTATCGGGTGTCGGTTTTCTTTTTGCAGAATTCTTGTGTTTCCCAATCCATTTGAGTGCTTCTTCTCGAATTTTCTGTGGTGTTGTAAGTTTGACTTTCGGAAGATTGTTTTCGTAAAACCCAAACGGCACCATATCACGCTTATAGCATGGAATTATGTATTTTATTCTTCCTGCTTCTTTAAAAAGAATATACCATTTGCCTTCGTGTTCTCTTGGGGTGAGCAGGTAATACCCCGGCTGAATTGCAACTGATTTAAAATATAAAGGTGCAGTCAGTCTGAAAAGCGGATAAGGCGACCAAGTTGTATACATGGTGTCCTGATATTCCCCGGGGTCAATGTTGTGAATGTACCGATGTGTAGGGACGGGCATTTTGCGGTATGCTTCTTCCACATTCGTATCGTCAATGTATTCGTCCTGGGTAATCGGTGTACCATCTACATCTTGTGGGTAAGTTGCTTCGTTAGTGTTTTGTTGTTGAGTTTGGGCTTGTGTTTGTTGTGTCTGCTGCTGCGTTTGTGCACTTTGCTGTTGATTTGTATTTTTATTTCGATTCCAAAATGCACTGTAAGACGGCAAAGCAACACTTATAATTAACACTGACAACAATAATAATTTCTTCATATATCTATTTTAATATTTTTATGTAAAAAATCAATTTGTTAATCGTCTTTTATAAATTATTCATTATAATCATGTTATAATATTGCTATCAGAAAGGGCAAACTATGGGTGATGAGGACAAGCAGTTTGATGCTACTCCCCGAAAACTTGAGCAGGCAAGAAAAGAAGGTCAGGTTGTAAAATCAAAAGATTTTTCGACTGCGGTGTCTTTGCTTGTTTTGTTTTCCGTAATCTTTGGTTTGGCTCCTTTTATATGGAAAGAAATTGTCCAGGTTTTTACTCTTTTGTATGAGCAGATACCAAATGCTAATCTTGATAAAATAGGGTATTCGTATATATTGCTTGTTGCCGTAAAGGGTGCGGTGTTAATTATCGGCCCGATTTTGGCAATTGCTTGGCTTGTTGCGGTTTTGGCTGATTTTGTTCAGGTCGGACCTTTGGTTGCAGTTGCTCCGTTGATGCCGAAACTTGATAAACTTAATCCGACAAAATATTTTAAAAACATAATGTCTGTAAAAACATTATTTGAATTGTTTAAAAATATTGTAAAGGTTGTTGTTTTGGGTTATATCGGCTGGATGGTATACAGCGATCATATCGAAACTATTTTGATGCTTGCATCAGTTGATAACAATTTTGCTGTTATGATTGAGTTTGGTAAACTTATGACGGAATTTATTTTCAAAGCGTGTATTGCGTTTTTGATTATTTCTGCCGCAGATTACGGGGTTACAAAGTGGAAATTTTTAAAAGACCAAAAAATGTCTTTTAAAGAAATCAAGGATGAATATAAAAACTCGGAAGGCGACCCGAATGTAAAGGCTGCGCTTCGTCAAAGGCGTATGCAGATGCTTCAGCAGGGTGCTATGGATTCTGTTCCGACTGCTGATTTTGTCGTTACAAACCCGACTCATGTAGCCTGTGCATTGAAATATGTTGCAGAAGAAATGGATTCCCCTATGCTTATAGCAAAAGGAACCGAGTTGATTGCAAAAAAAATTATTGATATCGCAAAAGAACATAACGTTCCTGTTATTGAAAATCCGCCGGTTGCAAGAGCGTTATTTCGAATGTGTGATATAAATCAGCCTATTCCGCCTGAACTATATAAAGCGGTTGCTGAAATTTTGATGTTTGTATACAGGATGAAGAAAAATCAACCAAATAAACGACAGTAATTTTAAAAATTTATAGTATTATTGAAGTGTAAAATTATGGCAAGTGTAGATTCTAAAAACTTACAGGAATATATAGATATCGTACAAAAAGTAGCGAGGGTAGAACATAAGCGTATCCCTTCGCACATGGTTGAGTACGAAGAATTGCTGTCAATCGGGATTATTGCCATTCAGGTCATGGTAAAAAATAAAACTCCGGAACAACTTGCCAGATATAATTCTGCATATATAGCAACTGCAGTTCGCTGGGCTATAAGAAACGAGTTGCGTATTCGTTATAAATGGTACTCTATTAAACATAAGGCAGAGGATGAATATGACGAAGAAGAAGCAGTAGAAGGCATGGATATGAAACAGGCAAAAGTTCGTGAAGCAATTTACGAAACGGTTTTGTCTATTGACGGACTTGCTGCGGATGCTTCCGATAACGATTCGCCTTTTGATTTCTTAAAAGATCCGCATGCTACCCCTGATGAAAGTGCCGAACTTTCAGAAATGGGTAAAATGATTAGAGCGGCTATTTCTAAACTCCCGCCTAAAGAAAGAACGGTTGTTGAATACAGATTTTACCGTAATATGCAGGTTAAAGATATTGCTGCTCAAATCGGACTTTCACCGTCAAGAGTTACTCGTATTGTCCAGTCCTCTCTCAATTTTGTCCGTGAATATCTGAACGAACACGAACAGTACGGTTATTAGGGTTTAATGTTAAAGATATTGTTTATATCAAGATTTAGAGCATCAAGAATGGAAAATAAAATCTTTACGCTTGGATAAGCGACTCCTCGCTCTAATTTTGAAAGGTGCTCTCTTGTTATATCAAGTTTAATCGACAAATTTAGTTGGGAAACTTTTTTCGATTTTCTCAACTGCTTAATTTTTTGTCCAAGTAATATTAACCTTTCATCCTTTATTGACATATATAAAATTCTCTCATATAATTCTTGTTTACATAAAGATGCTAGTGCTCGTAACAATTCAAGTAACAGGGTTGTTTGTGTCGGTGATTTGGAGTAGGTTAGGCAATTGCCTGAAATATTTGTCATTACGAGCAAACGCAGTTTGCGTAGTAATCACATCAAATCAACAACTGAACGACCTTGAAATAATGGGATTGCCACGAAAATCAAAGATTTTCTCGCAATGACAAAATAAAAACGGCGGGTTTAAAAGAGGGTTTTGTATCACACCCTCTCCCGCTTTCAAAATATATGGTTGCATGCCTGATTGCAGTTTATAAATTTTCATGTATATTAAGGCAACGTGTCATTTATTATTTCAAGCCTGCCATCATATTTGATATCAATAGGCTGCGTTTGCTTTTTGATGTAATCGCATGCAAGTTTGTTCTTATCAAAATCAAGTGTTTTTAAAATACTGCTTTCCGGCAGATTTGACGGTAAATAGTTATCACCGCCCATCGCAAAGAAATCATCTGCGGCTACAGTATAAGTTTTATTTTCATCAGGGTTGTTTATATCAATTTTGTGCGAATTGTTATTTCTGTCAATAAATTCAAGGTTCAATAATTCACCCTTGTTATTGCATTTATATCTCATTCCTGATACAAGTAAAATTCCGGGTTTATGATTTTTGCTGTTAAACGAAAGTTCAAGTCCCGTTTTTATCGCATCAACAATTTGTTTTTCGCTCAGTTTAAGCACCATCATTTTATCTTCAAACGGAGAAATATCCGCCAAAAGTCTTGAATCCACTTCTGCACCTGACGTGAATCTTCCTCTGATATTACCTGTATTAAGAATTGCAATATCTGTGTCTAATTCACTGCGCATAGCATCTGCTATAAGATTCCCGTGCGGATTATCTTCAATTAAAATATGTTTCGGCATCGGAACGGCTTCTCCTACCCTGCCGACAATTTCAGGTTTGCCGATAATCTTTTCAACGGCATCTTTTACATAAAGCGGTCTGTTGTAAGGTGATGTCGGAATAACATTATTCTGAACTCTTTTGATTATACCGTTCTTGTCAAAATCAACATTTAATATCCCGATATACTCTCCGTTTTTGCCGGCCTGAGTCATAATAACAGGCTCGCCGCTCTTTGAATAGAAAAGGTTTTTGCCCTCTGTAACTCCTTCTATTAAATTATGAGTATGACCTCCAAAGATGATGTCTATTCCGTCGGTCATTGATATAATTTTTTTATCGTTATCAATCCCGCTGTGAGAAAGAAGCGCAATCTTGTTGATACCCTGTTTTCGCAAATTATCAACTTCCTGCTGAACAAGTTTTATTGTTTCATCAATATTGGCAACTTTAATACTGTTTAGAGTATTACTCATTTTAACCCTGTCAAACATATCAGATGGTGCAATCCCGATTATTCCAACCTTTTCACCGTTATTTTCAGTTATTACAGATTTTTGGAATTTATTTGCGAGAGGAGAGTTCTCATCAGCCTTAACATTAAGCGCAAGCATTTTGCAGTTTGTATTATCTATAAGTGATGCCAAATCACCGGGTTCAACAACATCCATTTCATGATTGCCAAGTTCGGTTGCATCAAACCCGCACCAGTCAAGGAATTTGTATGCCACCTTGTTATTATTCGGGTTACAACCTATTGAAATATCACCTGATGAAACTTTAAATTTAGCGACTTTGTCATTTGTTGTATTTCGGAAAAAGTCAGTTTTGGACGCGTCATTACGGTCAAATTGCTGAACCATGTTATAAATACGCTCCATTTTTGTCATCTTGCCATGTAAATCGTTTATGTAAAACCAACTTGTATGGGAAAGGTCAGAATCATTATAAACGGATTTGGTATAAGTCGGTTCACTGTACTGTTTTGGGGGTTGCTTGGGTATGGAACGATTAGCATTATTAAAATAATATTTTAATAAATTGTTGTTGTTATATGAATTGTAAATATTACTAATCATACATTCTAACCTTTTCTGATTTTATTAACCCCTGTCAAAGAAAAAATTGCTATTCCTCTGACTAAATTGTTACAAAAATAAATCTTATTATTTTATTTTTGCTATTAAGCAACTTGCTTTTTCATTTGCTTAAACATATCAATCCCTTCTTCCCAATTCGGAACGATATTCATATCGTTTTCAACTACTTCTTTTGGAAGTGCTGCGTGATGAATTTTAGGAAGCAAGTAATCTTCACTATACACAATAGGTCTTGAAATTCCGTCATCAGTGTCGTTGCAGATGAAATTCAATTTCCCTTTATCGTCTTTTTTGTAACCGACAATAGTTATTTCATGACCGTTTACGATAATATTGTTTTCATTTGTCTGGGTATAGCCTATAATGATATTTTCACCCATATCAAGTGCGGTTAAAAGATGGCGTTTCATTGTATCTAAATCGGTTTCATAGCCTACAAGTCTTGCGTTTTCATCAACTGTCTGATATGTTACAGACAAAATATTTTTGTCAAAAACTACGGATTCAGTAAAAGTTTTTTCAAATTCAATCAAGCCCTTATCATTTTGGTTGAATTTTCCGGCTCTTTTATCTGTCAATGTATTATATGATTGTTGAGAACCTATTTGCATAAATGTTGACTGCATCAATACATCAAGCGGAGTTCTTTCTTCAGGATCTTTGTCTGTTGTCTGAATTTGCGCTCTTATAATTGCATTTTTGTCAGGTGCAAATTTAAGTTCTGCATCATCATAGTTGCTGTTAAGTTTGAATGGCATATCAAACGCATTTAAAAGCCATACTCCGTTGAGTGTATTATCTGCAAGATTTTCAAGTTTAATATGTTTAGTTGCGGAAAGTTTCGGTGAACTTAACTCCTGCGCAAGTCTTGCGAACTCGGCAGGCATTTGTTTTGCAAGTTTAAATTCAGTACTTGCCGCAACACATGTGCCTGAATGCTCAACATCTATATCATCAGATGTTTGTCTTATATCCGGCGTATTACTTTTAAACATATTATTAGCCTGAATTGCAGATTGTCTGTAATTGTTCGGTATATCTCCAAATTGTTGGGTAATCAAAAACGGATAAGCAATTGTTGCGATTGTATCACGCAAAATACCATTATTGGTTAAACCTTGTGCTCTCGGTTCAGTTGCAATTTTATGAAGATTATCAAGAACTGAAGTTCTGTCGTCAGAATTATTGCTCAAAAGTACACCGTTTTTTAGTAAAGTGTTCACTACTTTTTTTGTGTTACGGTCTAATTTTGCGCATATTTCGTTATATTTTTTCTTCTCATCTTTATTGTTTAATTCTGTACGCAATGTAATTTGCTGATTCGGATTAAGCGGTATTGTCTTGGCAGTAAAAGACGGGCATGTAAAAGCATGACTTGGCACCTGATTTTTTGTTTTGTTATCAACTGCATTGACGCTTATGTTATAATTATAGAGCCCGAGAGCGTTGTTAATTTTTTCTACTGCCATAAAAACTCCACACATTAATATTAAAAAACGGATATAGAAAAAATTGCCACTTTGTTATAGTATTTGTAAATAAATGTAAATTAAGGATTAAAATTGAGAATAAAACCACTTACCAAAGAACAGATTTTAATATCAATTGACCGACTTACAAGATTTCGGTTTCCGGAATCTAAATATGTCAGAGTTTTTACAGATTTGATTACGCATAATCTTTTAGAACCCGTATTTTCGAAATCCGATATTGAACACATGGATTACAAAACATTAAAAAAATACGGACAGGATATACTTAATTATTCCATAAAAGAATTAACCGGCGAAAATTCTTCAGAATTAACTATCAATAAGAAATTATATAAATATGAAAATTCGATAGCATTTCTTGATGAAAATATGCAATGGCTTTTAAAAAATAATATTGATTATCACTCTTGCGTACAATTTATAAATGATAATTCTGTACCTAATTTAAGATGGCTCAAGGCTTTATCTGAATCAAACGACATATTTCAACTGCGCAGAATAAAGGGGTTTTTATTTCCTGTTGAAATTGTTGTTCTTGTCGAAGGGATTACAGAATCAACTCTTTTGCCTGAGTTTGCCAAACTTGCAGGCTTTGATTTTGATAAAAACGGGGTATTTGTTTTGCCCGCAGGCGGTAAAAATCAGGTGGTCAGAATTTATTATGAGTTATATAATCAGTTAAAATTACCTATATATGTACTTTTTGACAAAGATGGTACAAGAAACTCAAAAGAAATAGAGCCCAAGTTGCGCCCGAATGACAGAATTCATATAATTAATTGCGGAGAATTTGAGGATGCATTATCTAAAGATCTTGTTGAAAGAACTTTAAACAGCGAACTGCAAAATATTTCTGAAACGGATATTAATATAAAAGAAGAACCCGGACACAGAGTAAAATATCTTGAAGAAATTTTTAAACATCGCGGAATGCATGAATTTAAAAAAGTTGAATTTGCGCAGATGGTAAGAGAAAATATATCTTCAAAAACCGATTTAACTCCTGAAATCACAGGAATAATTGAAGAAATAAAAAAAATAAAATCTTATTGTTGACATTTAATTTTGTTCACGATAAGATAGTTCATACAAAAGGGATTACACAAGCCCCCATCGTCTAGAGGCCTAGGACAACACCCTTTCACGGTGTAGACAGCAATTCGAATTTGCTTGGGGGTACCATTTAAAATAACGGCACACAGCCGTTTTTTTTATTGCAAAAATTACCCCCTGCAAATCCGAATTACAAATTTTGTCGTTTGCCAAAATTTGTCAATAAGCCTGCGGCATACATTTTTGTAGGCTCGAATATCCAATTCTCGCCAACAAAAATTGCAGAATTTGCTTGGGGGTAATTTTAAAAGAATTAAGATATAACTGGTTTTAAGACCAGTTTATTTTTTGTCTGTTTTAACAAAATTATTTAAAAGCCAAAATACTGACAAAAATAATTAAATTTTAACAAATATACCAAGATGATAAATTAAATGTAAAAAGTTTGACATCTTCTCTATCTTCTTGTCATAATAGAGAAGATATATCATACTTGGGATAGTACATGTTTATAAAAAAGTTGGAAATAGATAACTTTAAATCTTTTGCCAACAAGACCGAAATCCCGTTACTTGAAGGGTTTACCTCAATAACAGGACCGAACGGTTCAGGTAAAAGTAACATCATAGACAGTATAATGTTTGCGTTGGGATTGCGCAACGGCAGTGCTTTGCGAATTGAAAATGCTGCAGATTATATCACTGCATTTAATAACCGTAACGAAGCATTTGTGAAAGTTACTTTTGGCGGAATTAAAGATTTTGACGAACTAACCGTCTCAAGACGAATCAAAAAAGGTTCTCAAGGCTACAATTCAACATACTATCTCAATGACAAGGTTGAAACATTAACAAATATCAAGGCTCTTTTGGAAGAATACAATGTTACCCCAAACAGTTACAATGTCGTTATGCAATACGATATCAACTCTATTATCGGTGCAACTTCTAAAAACCGAAGAGCAATGATAGACGAAATTGCAGGTGTTGCAGATTTTGACCGTCGAATAGATCAGGCAAAAGGTGAACTTGAAAAAGTCGAACAAAGAGTTCAGGCTGCCACTTTGATTCTGTCTGAAGTAGCATCTCAACTTGAACAACTTAAAGAAGAACGGGAAATTGCAATAAAATATAAGAAACTTCAGGACGAAAAACAGGGTCTTGAAGCACAAATAGGCACTGTAAGATTTTTTGACCTGAAACGCAGTCTGGAAATTGCCCATGAAAATATCCTTAAAGCAAACAAAGAAAGACAACAAAAAGTTTCGTTATCCAAAGATTTGGAAGAACGAATAGCCTTAATAACAGAAAAATACGATGAACTTGATAAAAAACTTAAAGAACAGGGGCAGGATGAAAGAGACAGATTAAAAAATGAAGAAAGTAACCTTTCTGCCCAAATTCAGTCTAAAAAAAGCGCTATTGATTATTCGGAAAAACAAATTCAAAAAAATCTTCAGTCAATAGAAAATGCAAAAAACGGGATAGAACAATTCAAGAAAAAAATTGAAGAAGAAAAACTTAATATTAAACTTGCAAATGATAAATCTGAAATTATAAAAAGTCAGATTAAAGCAAAAGAAGAAGAACTGACTCAAAAACTAAAAGATTTATCCGGTTTGAGTTCAACTGCTGATAAGTACATTCAGGAAAGAAACGAGACATCCAAAAAATTAGATAGTCTGAAAGATAAAGATAACGAACTGATAAAAGACTCTTTGCCAAAAGAAAACGAACTAAAAAATCTCAAACAAGATATAGAAGATGCAAAAGAATTTATAAAAAATGCGCTTCAAAGTAAAGAGGAATTTGCAGGAAAAAAATCTGATAAAGAACTTGAAGTAGAAACACTGAGAAAAGATATGGAAGATTTGAAAAGCGCACAAACTTCCACATACAAAAAATATGATGATATAAAAACCGAAATAGAAGATTATGAATATGATGTCCGTGCAGCGTACAGAAAACTGACCGAATTAGAGGCGCAAAAATCTGCAGGCGGAGGTTCAGGGACAACCGTTGCCATATCAACGGTTATGAATGCAAAATTAGACGGTGTTCACGCTCCAATTATGCAGTTAGGCAAAGTTGATGATGAATATTCTACCGCATTAAACATCGCATTTGGCGGCCGATTAGCAAATATTGTCGTTGATGATACACATGCAGCAAATGTTGCAATAGAAATTTTACGCTCATCTCATGCCGGAACAGCAACATTTATCCCGATGAACAAAATTCGCAAAGCACCATCGAGCCTACATCTGCCAAAAGACAAAGGGGTAGTGGATTTTGCGATAAATCTTGTGGATTTTGACGATATATATATTGATGCGTTTTTCCACGCAGTAGGCGAAACACTTATTGTTGAAGATTCTGAAACAGCGGAAAAATTAATCGGCAAATACAGAATGGTAACTTTAGACGGCAAATTGTATGAAAAATCTGCCGCAATCACAGGCGGTTATATTAAACAAGGTATGTTAGGTTTTGGAAAAAACGAAGACAAAGACCTTGAAAACGCAAAGAAAAAAGTTGAAGAACTTCAGAAGAAATATCAGGAAGCAAAAATTAAACGCAAGGAATTAGAGGATAAATTAGAACAAATCAGGGTATCTTATTCAAATGCTTCGACCGAATATTCAAAGGCAAAAATTGAACTTAATAACATGGTTTCGCAATTTGAAAACAGTCAGGGATTGATTGATACAAAACAAAAATTTGTTGAGGAAAACGAACCGAATATTGAAAAATTAAACAAAGAACTTGACAAAATTGAGAGCCAAAGAATAGAACTGTCAGATAAAATTCAAACGGCGCAAGACAGGTTAAACGAACTTGATAAACTTCTCGGTGATAAGAATTTGACCGAACTTAAAGAGAAAACTCAAGGCATAGAAGATGAGATTCGTAATCTTAAAGACAATCAGATGAATATAAAAAATGAGATTAATGGTTTTGAAACACAAATTACATTTAACGAAACATTGATTGATGCAAGAAATACAGATATTACGAATAATAATCAAACAAATGAGAATCTGAAAAATGACATTGAAACTTACAAGAAGGAAATCAGTCAATTAGAGGAACAATTAAGCGCTCTGTCTGATAAAATAAAGGTTATTGATACAAAAATCGGTGCGTTGGTGAAAGAAAAAGAAGAAATAAATACAAATTTGGTTCAGTTAAAATCCGATAAAGCAGTAAACCTAAAAGACATTGAAAGCGTAGAAGAACAGATTGAATCATTCAAAACAAGACGCAAAGAACTTGAACCGCAACTTGAAGATGCCCGTCAGATTCTTAAAGACGGCGGAATTGATATTGAAAAATTAGAGCCTGTTGAAATTTCAATAGACGAACTGAATACAAAAATTCAGCGACTTGAAAAGCGTATGCAGGATTTATGGGATGTTAATATGCGTGCAATTACAAGTTATGAAGAAAAATCCGCGCGAAAAACAGAACTTGATGAACAAATCAGCACGCTTACAACAGAAAGAACCGCTATTTTAGAAAAAATGAACGGTTTTGAAAAAGAGAAAAAAGAAGCGTTTATGACAACTTATACTGCAATAAACGAAAACTTTAAAGATATTTATCATGAGTTATCTGAAGGAGAAGGCAAACTTATTCTTGAAAATGAGAAAGACCCATTATCCGGCGGTATGACAATAGAAGCCAAACCGAGAGATAAAATTACAAATAATAAACTCGGTGCACTTTCAGGCGGAGAAAAGGCTCTAACAGCACTTGCGCTTGTATTTTCTATTCAGAGATATCTGCCTGCACCTTTTTATGCTCTTGATGAAGTCGATGCAAGTTTAGATGCAATGAATGTCGAACGAATTGCAGATATGATTAAAAAACAATCTAATGATACACAATTTTTGGTAGTAACCCACAAACCTTTAATGGTCGGGGCTGCACACAGAGTAGTCGGGGTCACTCAAAAAGAAAAAGGTAAAACAAAAGTAACAGGTATTCAGAATAATGGATAATGCAATAATAAACGGAGAAGATTTAGAAATATACACAGGATTAAGTACCAAAGACAGTCATGACGGAATCGGTATTCTTGTTGAAATGGCAAAGTCAGGGAAAATTGACCCTTGGAACATTGATATAGTAGATGTAACAGAAAAATATCTTCAAAAAATGATGGAATTAAAATCGCTCAACCTTAAAGTTGCGAGCAGAACATTTTTATTTGCTTCAATTTTGGTTCGCATGCAGTCTAATGTTCTTACTGATTTGACATTAGAAGATTTTCAGGACAATGAAGAACCTGAAATGATATATGATGAAAACGGTTTACCAATTAATGACTATATACCTGAAGATGATTTTGTCCCAACAAATAACATTGTCAGATGGGATGAAGCACTTAAACGCAGAACAAGTGTCAGACTAAACCGTAACAGAGTTGTAACATTGAAAGACCTCATTAAACAACTTGAATTTTATGAAAAAATTGAAGCAAGAGCAAACCTCAAAGATGCACAACAAAGAGCAAGACGCAGAGTTCGTGATTTTTCAAGAATGACAACCCACGATATTATCAACAACATGTCTAATGATGCAATGATTGAAGAAGCAGTTTTAAAAATAAAAGATAATATTGAACAAATATTCCAAAATAAAGAAAAAGTTGAACTTTCGGATTTGTATATTTTGGGAATGGACAGGATTACATCTTATATGGCTTTATTATTTTTAAGCCGAGACACAGATTATCAATTAGAACAAAAAGAGTTTTACTCTGATTTATTTGTTGTAAAAGGAGGCACTTATGCAACAACTTAAATCAAGAATTGAAGCAATTTTGTTTGTAACTGCAAGGGCATTGACGCTTGATGAAATTTGCGTTTTTGTGGATAAAGACCCTGAAGAAGTTGAACAGGCACTGCTTGAACTTATTATGGACTATTCGTCCCGAGACGGCGCATTGGAAATTGATGATGAAGACGGTTATATTTTGCAGGTTAAGGAAGATTATTCAGATATTGTTGAACGAATTTGTCCGATTGACTTATCTGCGGCTGTATTAAGGACTTTATCAATTATTGCTCTTAAAAAAACGATAAGACAATCTGACCTTGTAAAACTACGCTCTAATGCGTATGAACATATTGCAGAACTTGTAGAAAAAGGGCTTGTATCCAAACAAAAAGACAAAAACGGACGAAGTATTAACCTTAAAACTACGGCAAAATTTAAAGAATATTTTAAAATTACAGGCGATATAGACCAACTTGCCGCTCAAATGGAAAGAGAAATTAATGATAAAAAAGATAATTAATACCATACTTCTTACGGGTATAGTAATATTTTTAGGCTCTTATGTGTGGAACCATACGGGTTTATGCAGTCCTTATTACTTTAATAAAGGAAAAAACTTATATAATGCCGGTCAATATGATGCTTCAATAAAGTTTTTTGAGCGTTCGCTTCAGGCAAATCCCGATAATTCTGCATCAAGATATTTTCTTACGCTTGCGCTAACAAAAGGAACTCCGACTTACTCGCATCAGCAGGCTCTATATTTAATGGCAAATTCAAAAAATAAAGATATTGCTCAAAGTTATGCCAAATCACAACTTTTCGGGCTTAAAGAACGATTAATAGAAGGAATGGAAGATAATTATATATACAGTGCAGTTCTAAACAAAGATATTTTGCGCTGGAATATAGAATCATTTCCTTTAAAAGTTTATTTTGAACAAACAACACCCGCATACAGGGAAAATATTAAAAAAGCCTTTGAACAATGGTCAAAAGCAAGCGGTTTTTTGCAGTTTCAGGAAGTTTATAAACCCGAAGATGCAAACATTGAAATAAAATTTTCAAACTATGCCGGTCCAAAATGCACAAGTGCAAACTGCCACTATGTTATTGCAACAACAACAAATTCGACAGACAGATACAACAGACTTGATAAAATGATTATAAATTTTTATAAGACTAATCCTTTTGGAGAAGAATTTTCACAGTCAGAAATTTATAATACCGCCCTGCACGAAATCGGTCACACTCTTGGGATATCAGGACACAGTGATAATCCGCATGATGTTATGTACGCAAGCAACCATAAAGTATCCGGAGTATTTTCACCTTATTCACACAATATAATTTATCTTTCTAAAAGGGATTTGAATACTCTTGCGCTTCTATACAGGCTTGCACCTTCTATAACAAATTCAAAAGGATGGTACTACGAAAACCTTTATTATCCGCCGTTGATTTTGGGTAATGATGAAGAAGTATTGAAGAAAAAACTCGACGAATACCAAAATTATATTGATAAATACCCGAATTACTGCGGGGGCTATATAAATATTGCAACTGTTTATTCAAGCATGGGCAATAATAAAAAAGCGCAAAACGCACTTGACAAGGCAAACGAACTCGCAACAAATAATGATGAAAAATATTTAATTAATTATAACAGAGCCGTACTATATTACAATAATCAGGATTTTAAATCAGCATTAAACAGTGCAAAAGATGCTTTGGCAATTAAAAATGATGAAAGAACGAACGCTTTGGTACAAGATATAGAAGAAACAATTGAAAAGATTAATCAATAGTTCTTTTTGAAATTACAACAGCATTAGAAATTGCTATTCCGCCAGGCTGAGGCGGTTTGTTTACTATTTCCCCGTTTACATACATAACGGTAGACCCCCCGCCATCCAAATTTATAGCATTTACACAACCTAAAGATTTCATAAGAGAGGCAAGTTCATTCAATGTTAAACCAATAGAACTTCCCTCTCTTCCGTCAACTGCGACGATTATCAAATCATTATCTCTTGTATAACCTATAGCACTGCGGGGATTTCTTCCTCCTATTGCAAGAAGTTTTTCTTCCGAAACATCAACATAGACCTCTCCGTTTTTGACTAAATACGGTCCACCGCTTATTATATGTTTTACATTATCCCACTTTGGAGCAAAACCTAAATCTACTTTAACATAAGAGGCTCCGAAAAGTGCTTTGAGTTTTTCTTTTGGTCCGACAAGAACATAACCGTCACTTGGAATAGAAAGGGGATTGGCGGAAGCAGAAATAATTCTGTCCCCTGAAATTTGGAGTTGAACCCCACCTTTAGGAGATACCGGAGCATATTTCCCCCAATCCCGAGTATAAGCAATTACGTATGACGATAACATTCTTGGCTGATTTATATTATCAATTTTAATTTCGGTATCATTACCTTTTATAACCCCGTCAAAAGCAACTCTGCTTACATCATAGCCATCTTCGAAAATTCCGAGTGCGACTCTGTTATAAATCGGACCTGTGTAAATTTTTCCGTTTATAACAAGTGTACCTAAAGGTATCCCCGTTTGCGGTTTAAAAAATCCGCCGTTTATCGCTACAATGGAATTAGTACGCCCTGCAATACTTCTGACGGTCGATTTTGAATTAAGAGAATAATTAGATGCCATTGCAGGCATAAGTTCATAATCCTTTGCAATTTTAGGATTCATTTCGACTACATTTATTCTGACAGGGCGACCTGCATAATATTTAACCATTTTAACATGCTTTATGCCGTCAGTAACATTATTAACCTTATAAGCGGAATACTTTATACTCATTCTCTGATCAAAAAGATGCTTTAGATAATCTGCATCAAAATCTGCTCTCAATTTATCTCCTGCACTGTATATTGATGGGTTTGAAATAACAGTATTTGCAATTAAATCATTCGCATAAATAGGAGGATGAAAAGCAAACTGCGACAAAACTAACGCAAGCAATATCGCAATTGCAAGCAGAAATTCTCCCATTGGACCGTAACGTTCAATCTGATTGTTGAAAAACAATGTATCCATAGTTGCACCTATAAGTTTAAGAGTGACCGGATACCTTTTTTATTAAAGAGTGGTGTGGGGTATAACACTCATCGAAGACCTATTTGGACCTATAGGATGCTCCTACTACTATTGTAACATATTTTAACACTATTCACAAGTGTTCTCAATCCTCTTATATCAATAATTTTACAAAACTAAATAGTGGCAAATATACACTATAAAAGGGTTGTAGAATTTACACTTTAAAAATTATCCGAAATAACTATTTAAAAACGAAAAGTTTATGTTATAATAAAAATGCCGTGCTCCACGGGGTTGTTGCGAACTCTCGACCCGAAGCGAATGCGGGGTGCAGAGCCTGTTGTGAGGGCTTTATGAGTGCGTAAGAATTTAATGAAATTGTTGATATTAACACTTATGGCGGCGTGAAATTTCGAACCGTGTCAGGGGGGAAACTCAGCAGCACTAAGAAAACCTTTACGGGTGTCATATTTGTTAAAGTAGAGGACATTAAAGGATTTCGTATTTGTAAATTTCGATAGACAGTGGCACGGTTTTAAAAGCGTAAGCCGATGTGGAGAGCCGGTGTCGGCATGCGGTAAGCAAGACGAGCAGGGCTCGGAACATGATATCACCGCCGTTGTGAACGGAACGAAAGTGAAGTGAACGAAGCAATCTTTGATTGCACAGGCGGAAAAAGCGTAAGCCGATGTGTAGCAACAGCAACGGGTTGACCTGTGATGAGCAGGGCAAGCAGGTTGCGAAACATAATACCACCGCCGTTGCGAACGGAACGAGAGTGTAGAGAGCGTAGCAATCTGTGATTGCACAGGCGGAAAAAGCGTAAGCCGATGTGGAGAGCCGGTGTCGGCGTTATGGTCTATTTACAAGGAGTTTACTTATGACAAGTCATTTAGAGTTTTACCGCTGTGAAATTTGCGGTAACATTGTTCAGGTTATGCACGCAGGAGCAGGAGAACTTGTCTGCTGCGGAAAACCTATGTCACTTTTAAAACCTCTTACTCAAAAAGATGAAAAACAGGAAAAACATATACCGGTCTTTCTTGAAAACAAAATTCAAATCGGTTCAGAACTTCATCCAATGACAGAAGAACACCATATTGAATTTATTCAGGCAATAAGCGATGATAAAAAATGTATTAAAACTAAATTTTTAAATACAGAACAAGAGCCTTCAATGACAATTAATGCGGATGACAATTTTAATTCGGCATTTGAATACTGTAATATTCACGGACTTTGGTATGGCGAACAGTAAAAAGAAAGGGACAAATTGCCCCTTTAAAATGTACAGTTGTGGTTAAATAAAAATAAAGCACTTATGTTAGGAAGCCCTAACATTTTTGGCATTATAAATAAATTATTTTTGCTTTGAGGCGTCTCCTTTATTATTGCGGTAACCTATACCGGCTCTGTATCCTGATACGGAATATAAAAGCGGCAAAGACGGTTCTATCCACTTCAAACCGGATAAAAGTGAAATAGTTGCAATATCATCAGTATGAAGGCTTAAATCAAGGAGTTCCGGAGTTCTTACATCGGCTTTATTATCTTTTGATACAAGCGGATTAATAATTTTTTTGCTGATATAATTTGCAATAACACTCCCTCCAATAACACCGGTTGTAAGAATTCCGCCAAGCATACCAAGACATCTTGCAGTCTTTGATTTTATATCAAATTTTTCTAAAATACCAAGAGCCGCACCTGCGCCTATGTTACAAAGAAATATATTTGCAAGATACTGATAGATGCCTTCTTTTAATTTATTCGGAACTTTGTCTTTCCACTTTGACTCAGTAATCTTATCGCCGATTATGCCTCCTGCAATACCACCTGCAACAGGAACAGCACCATAAATTGAAAGCCAGCCGATTTCTCTGAAAATATCTTTTGAACTGATATTATCAGGAGGAGGAATTAATTTATTCGCAATTTGAGAATGTTTTTCGTCCTTGAATAATTCTTTAACTTCTTTAAGAGATAAAACATTTTTCTTAGCCTTTTGAAGAATATTTTTTAGATTCTCATTTACTTCATTATTTTTTATGTATTCATCAACTATTTCGGTATTGTATTTTTTTATTTGAGAAAGCGTTTTTGTTGCGGTTCTGCCCGTAATATAAGCGGCAATTTTTGGAGCCATGACGGCAGAAATTGCTGTTGCCGTAAGTGTTGCGCCAATTTTTAGGGCATTTTTTTTGCGTTCATCTTTTGGTGAATTTTTTACCGTATCCGCAAACACTGCACCAGCACCTAATGTTAACATAGCAGGCACATTTTTGTTAATCTTTGCGGTTAATAACGGCTGATCTAAATATTTTCCTATTGCACTAATTTGGGGCATTATTTTTCACTTTCTTCTATGTATAAATCTAAAATCTTTTTATGAGTTTTAAAAAATTTGGTAAATGTTTCCATTTTATTTAATATATTTTCAGAAACTATATGCTCTATTTTACAGGCATTTTCACTTGCTTCGTCAGGTTTTACATTCAAAACAGTCTCAAAAAAATCCTTTAGAGCATGGTGTTTTGCATAAACTTTTTTTGCCTCTGCGACACCCTTTTTAGTCAGCAAAATAGTTTTATATGCACTATATTGAACCAAATTTTTTGAAATGAGCCGTGACAAGGCTTCTGAAACAGAAGCACGGGATATATTTAATTTTCTTGCCAAATCGACAGCCTTTAAATCTTCACCGTTTTCAGTTGTAACATAGATTGTTTCAATATAATCCTGTAATCCTGATGATAATGAGTTCGTCACTTTTCATTCTCCTCAGTCAAAATTGTAAGGCAAACCTAACAAAATGTCAATAAAATATTTTCAATTATTGAAAACTATTTAACAAAGTTTTGCAATTTTTAAACTAAAAATTTCTTCAACATTAAGCCTGTTCAGAATATCAGCAATTAATGTCTGCGGGGAAATGTTGTCAAAATTTTCATAGTGCGGTAAAGTGCCTAAAATTTTCGCTCCCGTATATTCCTTTACCAATTGCGGATAATATTTAATTTCCAAATTCTGACTATTATCATCATAGTCATTTATAACTATACCCATAAGGGTAACGTGTTTTGAATGAATATAATTTACTGCTCCGATAACTTCATCAATAGAATTGATATTGGGATTTACAACGAGTATAACAGGCAAATTAAAATGTTCTATCAGATTAGTTTCGGTTTTCTTCTCATCATAGGGAGAAGTTATACCATTATTACCCTCAACAATATGACACTCTGTAAGCATAATATTTTGCTTGTAATCATGCATAATTTTCATTGTATCTATTTGTTTTATCCCTTCAAGATAAGATGCTATGAGCGGATTAGAACTGCTTTGGAGTTTATATGTAGCGGATGTTTTAATATGTCTGTCAATACGATTTACAAAGTCAGTATCATCATTAAGTAAATTTGCACCTGTCTGAATCGGTTTATAATAACTCACAGCATAATTAAGACTTTGCATAGTACCTGCAAGTCCGGCACATAAAAGTGTTTTACCCGTTCCTTTCTTTATTCCGGCAACATACACGCTTAACATAGCAACATAATATCACGACTTATTATTGATTGCAAAGTAAACTTCTTTTAAGCGCTTTTTGGTTATATGAGTATAAAGTTGGGTTGTTGATACATCACTATGCCCCAAAAGTTCCTGAACAATTCTCAAATCAGCACCATTTTCAAGAAGATGTGTTGCAAAAGTATGACGCAATGTGTGCGGAGAAATGTGTTTGTGAATTTTTTCACCGAGTTTACGCACAAAATTATATACATCCTGTCTTGTAATAAAACGTCCGCTGTCATTTATTAAAAGCCGCTTGGAGTTAAGATTATATTTTGCTAAAATAATCTCTCTTTCTTTATAATATTTATTAAAAGATTCTTTTGCTTTTTTACCAAACGGAACAAGTCTTTCTTTTGAACCTTTCCCAAAACACTGAATATATCTTGACTTCAAATCAATATCACTTGTTTTCAAATTAACAAGTTCTGAAACTCTCAAACCACAATCATAAAGAAGTTCAACTATCAAATTTTCTCTTGAATTCAGATTGGAATGAAAAACTTCTTTTATCTCCTGCAATGTCATAACCTTAGGCAGCCTTTTAGGTAATTTGGGTTGTTCAATGGCTAATGCCGGATTATGCGGAATATAAGAATTTGCACAAAGCCACTTGAAAAAGCCCCTTAAAGATGCAATTTTACGAACAACCGAACGAGGGTTCAGACTATCTTGTCTTAAATTCAAAATATACGAATTGAGATGATTTCTTGTAATATATTCAACACCGAGAATACCTTTATTTGTGCAAAAGTCAAGAAAACCGCTCAAATCTCTGCGGTAGGCATTGATTGTGTTTTCACTCAATCCTTTTTCCACTTCAATAAATTCAAGATATTCACTTAAATATTGTATGTCCATTATTAAATCTTATCAGCCATATTTGCAAGTTTGTACAGAAAATCGTCTTTTGTGCTGTTTTTAAAACCTTCAGGTATAAAGTTACGCTTAAATCTTTCTATCGCATAACGGTCAGTCATACCTGAAATATAGTCAACAACCACTCTTTGTGCTTTATCCGGCGGACAAATATCTTTTACCATGTCCATATACAGATAATACAATTCTTTTACTACATGCCTTGCTTTACTTTCTTCAAGTTTTGCAGGCGATTCTATATAAACATTTTCAAACATCCAACTGCGCAGTTTTGTTGTATATTCCCAGCCTTCTTCACTCATTGATACATCAGGTTTTCCTACGGAATTATAAACTATTTCAGTTATCATTTTATTCAATCTTTCACTTGGATTTGAGGAAAAATATTCAATGCAGTCCTTGGGTAAATCACTTTCCGATATAACTCCCGCTCTTATTGAATCTTCAATGTCGTGATTTATATATGCAATTTTATCCGCAAGTTGAACGGCTTTTGCTTCAAGTGTCAGAGGTTTGAAGCCCCAACTGTGAGTTCTTATGCCATCTATTGTTTCCTGACACAAATTCAGATTTTCCAAAACTTCTACAACCCTCACACTTTGGAGGTTATGATAAAAACCACCTTCAACAAGTTCATTTAAAACGCCCTCGCCACAATGCCCAAACGGAGTATGTCCCAAATCGTGACCAAGTGCAATTGCTTCTGTTAAATCTTCATTCAAATTTAGAGAGCGAGCAAGAGTTCTTGCAATTTGAGAAACTTCAAGAGTATGGGTTAAACGAGTTCTGAAATGGTCATCAAAGGGAGATAAAAACACTTGAGTTTTGTGCTTCAACCGCCTGAAAGCTTTTGAATGTAAAATCCTGTCCCTGTCACGCTGAAAATCAGTACGGAGTTCATCCTTTTGCTCAAACTCTTTTCGTCCTTTTGACTGCGAAACCTTTGTAGCATAAGGACTTAAAAATTCGTGTTCTCTTTTTTCCAATTGCTCTCTTATATTTTCTGACATAAAAACCTCACTTTACTACATTTTAAAGTAATAAATCGGGTTTGTTATCATGTCTTTAATGTATTTTAGGCATTATGCGAGGATTTATCCAACGGTTCAATAAATTTACCGGTATTTTTTAAGTGTTTTTCATATAAATTATTTGCAAAAGTTCCTATTCTGTTTGCCAAAAACGAGGATATTGTTGCAAACATAAGTGATTTTGAACCCGCAAAAAGCCTTGCATTTCCGTATAATGAAACACCTATACCGACAAGGGCAGGTATTCCGTATTTTAAAGTAATGGCAGTTCGTTCCTGTGCATTGTCAGATTTCCCAAGATAATATGCAAGTGTTCCAAAACCTCCCAACACAGTCAAAATATCAGTAGGCGCACTGCCCATTGTCAAATCTCTCGATTTGTTAATAAAATCTTCTGTTTCAAGTTTTATTGATTTGTTTAGTGATTTTACGGCATTGTTAAATTCTTTTTCAATTTTTACATATTGCTCCTTTGGTAGTAAAACCTTATATACCTCTAAAATATCTTCAATTTTGCCTTGTTTGTAGTCCAAATACAACGATTTAAGATTTTGTACCATTTTTAAAACATCAGCATTTAACATCACGGATGATTTATTAGATATCTTATATTCCATTACGGCCAAATCTTCTGTCATTTTACGAATATCTATTTTTCCTGTTTTGGAAAATGATTTAAACGCTTCACGCACCTTATTCAATGATTCCAATGCATCTTTATCAGTTGCTTTCAGCGTAGATGAAATTTTCATTATTATTTCATCTGCATCATTATATAGAGCATGCGGAGAATAAGAAATTTCCTTTTTAGTATCAAGAATCTGCTTCTGAATTTCAAGTTTTTTAGGAAGTATCTCGGCTTCTGCAACAAAGTCCTTTAAAGTATCTTTTGATAGAAACCACAATGGTCCCTTTTCTTCAAAACTTTGTTCAAGTTCTTTTGTAATTTTTTTGATATTCAGATACCTTGCTTTTCTGACACCTTCGTTAAAATTTTCTTTTATAAGCATATCCGTTTCATTATTGCGTCTTTTTAAAAATTCAACCAATTCTTTTTTGGTAATTGTTCCTCCATACATATTTACTGTTTCTGATAAATCAGTATTTTTTTCGAGGTCTGCAATTATAGATGAGTTTGTTTGAGAAAGATTATTAAATTTTGATATGGAATTCTTATAAGATTTTGCAACCGTTTTTAAGCCTAACTTTTCAAACATATTGGTTATGCCATTGTGAATTTTTCTTGTATATTTCCAATTCCGGTTTCCCCCATACATCAATTTTTTAAAGGTAAAATCTTTTATTGTAGTGAAATTATTTATTGCCTGCGCTTTGTTTAATAAATAATCCGCTTTGCCTAAAAGATATTCATAACCTGATGCCCTTACACCTGATAATTTTGATTTTTGGGCTTTACGTTCAAGAAAATCTCTCAAAGACCGAAAACCCTTTGCAACTCCTTTAGGGCCGCCTCTTAAAACAAAAAATATACCGGCGGCGGCAAGAACAGTAGCACTTGCAATTGATAAACCGATAATTTTCAGGTTGTTTGTTTTTCTCGCTTCTTCAGGATTTAAAATTATTGTTTCAGGCAAGATTGAGCCAAGTGTATTTGTAATGTTATTATTTGGCTGTGGATTTTTTTCAAGCCAAAAATCCGTAACAGAATTACGGTTTGAAACATTGCCAAAGGGATTATTCTTTGGCGGAATTGTACCATTTATTGAGTTTATCATAACACTTGCCTTCATTTATAATAAAACGAAAACAATGAATATTTTGCCTCGGATTTAGATATAGTAAAGATATATTAAGGTAATAGTTCTCTGTCAATAACTTTTGCCGCTTCAAGTGCAGAGTTTTTGTCAGATAATAATTTGCCAACATTAGACAACTCGCTGACCATAATCAGTCGCTTTGTACTGTCATACAGGATATCCTCAATCTTTTGAGTAATAAGTTCGGGCTTTGCATCCTTTACAATAAGCTCAGGTAAAATAAATTTATTGGCAATAATATTTGGCAATGATACCTTATCAATACATCTGACAAGTAAATAAATCCAATAGAAAAATCTCGGAGCGTTATAAGCAATTACCATTGGAGTTTTGTATAAACAAGCCTCTAATGCAACCGTACCTGATGCCAAAATAAGCGCATCTGAAACACTTAAAAGCGCCTGATTATCGCCTTTTATAACCTTCAAATCACAGTCACCCAAATATTTATCAAACACTGCATCAGATATATTTGGAGCCTGAGAAATACATATTTGAATATCAGGATGTTTCTTTTGTAAAATTTCGACAGACTTTTTAAATATTTTCATAAGATACTTTAATTCAAAAACTCTTGAACCCGGAAAGACAGAAACAAGTTTCTTATTCATATCAAGGTTATATTTTTCGTAAAAACCTTTTTTATACGCAGGAGGATTTAGCCCGTACACAAGCGGATGTCCGCAATAATGAACATCAATACCGTAACTTTTGTATAGCGGTTCTTCAAACGGGAAAATACAAAGTACCTTATCAACATATTTTTTGATTTTTTTAATCCTGTATTGCCTGCTTGCCCAAACCTGAGGGGGTATATAATAAAATATTTTTATCCCAGCTTCTTTTAAATATTTTGCTATTGAAAGATTAAAACCGCCATAATCTACAAGCAAAACTAAATCAGGCTTAAAAGTTTCTTTAAGATACTTTACAAGTTTTCTGCCGATATTTAAGTGATGCCAGATAATTTGAGGCGAAAGCCCAACCGCAGACAAATTGCGAATATGCTCAAAAAGTTTAACCCCATGAGCACGCATATTGTCTCCGCCAATCCCCTCAATTACATAGTCTTTGCTTATCTGGCGAAGCATTTTGACTACATTTGCAGCATGCATTTCACCTGAATATTCACCTGTAACTATAAAAATTTTCTTTTTCATTATACCGCCATCACTACTATGTTATGTTTATTTGCATATTCTATAACTTTTTCCTGATCTACAATAATTGTTTCATTTGCCTCGACCGCAATTAAAGAAGCCTTTTTTCTGCTCATACCTTTAAGAGTCCTCATACCAATAGCCGGAATATCAAATCTTTTGTCCTGTTTTGGTTTAGAAACCTTTACAACAACCGCACCGGACTTTGCAAGTTTTGCCCCTCTTTTTATACAGGCATCAGTACCTTCAAGTGCTTCAACTGCCATAATCATTTTATCTTTAATTACAACAGACTGTCCGACATCCAATCGTCCCATTTCCTTTGCTAACCAAAAACCGTAATTTACATCGTCCATCTGCTCTTTAGTAGGTTTAACTTTACCCAAAACTCCGGCAGGAATCATTAAATTTTTGATAAATATGGTTTGATCCAGAACTTCAACACCGATTTTTTGCAGTTCATCTACTATCATAAGCATAACCTGATCATCATTTAAGCGTACTGCAGCCTTTATAAATTCAACCGCCCTTTTATCAAACTTATTTAACTGTAACAAAACTTTTTTATGAACTTTCCCCAAAAATGTAAGTTGCTTTATTTCCTCATCTTTTAAAATATTTTCAATTCTGTCAACTTCTCCGGGGTGGCAAGAATAAATTTTTGAACAATATTTTTTTAACTCGGAATAATTATCCTTAGCAAGCGAAATACAAACGACTTCAAAACCGTTTTCTTTTGCATGTTGAACCATCCTGATAGGCAAAATACCGTCACCTGCTATTAATCCCTGCTTATTTTCTAATGTAATACTCACTTTATATTTCCTTTTTATAACTTAATTTTTTAACGAATAAATATCTTTTACCTGTTCTTCTGATAACATTTTAGCACCTCCAAGAATTTTTGAAAGTAACAATGTTTGCGCATAAGTTTCACATAATTCAATATTCAGATATGCTTCCTTTAAATCTCTCCCGCCTGCGATTGCACCATGATTCTGCATCAGAACGACACTATATTTATCAAAGTATTTTGCTGTTTCTTGTGCTAACAATTTTGACCCCGGAATTGCATAAGATGCAAGCGGAATTTCATCAAACATAAAAACAATTTCAGGTAAAACCTTATCTTTTATAGGCATACCACACGAAGCAAAAGATGTAAGATAAGGACTGTGAAAGTGACAAATAGCATTAATATCCTGACGTTTTTTGTAAAACTCTATATGAACAAACTTTTCGCTTGATGCCTTTCTTGTACCTTCAATCAAATTCCCGTCAAAATCAATTACGCATATATCATCCCTCGTTAGAAAGGAGTTGGCACTGCCTGATGATGTGATAACAATCTTATCATTACATCTGACAGAAATATTCCCTGAAATTCCTGGAGTAAGATTTCTGTCTCCGGCGATTTTGCCATACTTAATTATTTCATCTTTTATTTCTTCAAACACTAATCAATCCTTTCCTTATCAGGATCCTCTAACTCAATAACTTCAGCATACTGCAATACCTTTGTTTCTTTCTCCGGCTTATTGAACAATGACAGCATCTTATTTTCAGGTTCTAACGGTACCGGTTTGATATATGCAACAGATTTCTCATTATCAGAATCTTTGCCTAATCTTTCAGGATTTTTTATGACCATTTTGTCATATTTTACTGTTGTTCCTTTTGGATTGAATGCCAAATCAACCCCAAAATAAGTTCTTTCTCTTATAAAATCGTACCCTAATATCACTTTGAAATCATCAGGTCCTAAAGACACAAGAAACGCATTTTCCTGAAAAGTCTTTTTGTTAGGAGCATCATGAGTTAAATTTATATAAGTTTGCCAAGCAACCGTTATATATTTGTTTATTCTTAACGCTTCCGATAAACGCAAACTACCTGAACCATATCGGTACGCATCATAGTGAGGCATTGGTGTCCCATCCTGATATCCGGAAAGATAATATGTAATACTCTGAATCCAATTTTTATATTGAGAGCGTACATTCGGACCTACTCTTCCGATAAACTGTGTATCCCCACTGCCATAAATTGCTGCAGATCCCTGCATTGAAACACCTGCCCTGATTGCAACTCTTGTATTAGGATTGGCATAATGATACAATGTCTGATAAATCTGCGCCATGTATTTTGTTCTTGTAGTAGAGAAGTTTGTATTATTACGATAATGTTCACCATTTGTATTCTCATCATCATCTTTCATAAACCCAAAACTTGCACGATGAGAGAATGTCATATCTCTGTTACCGCCTAAGAACCCTCGGTGCATAAAGCCTTTATTGTAAACAATTTCAGCAATATATTTTGGCATTCTCGCTCCGGTAAACCACTCATCAACATAATTGTTATACGCATAATGCAAATATAAATCGTCATCAAGTTGTTGGCGACCTCTCAATACAAAAGTACTTCTTCTTGTAGAATACCCAAACTCTGTACGGTTGAATTTATTGACATATTTTACCATACCTCCAAATCCAAAACCGTTTTTATAGGTTACCATAGGAATAACTTTTAATACAGAGCCAAACGGGCCGCTAAATGCAAGTCCCGGACCTGCAAACATACCAATTTTTCTTTGAGAACCAAACTCAGGATAATTTCCTTCAAAATAATCACGCTCTTTGTTTGTATACATGGTAATAGACGGCCACTTGAAAAAATATTTATCATTATGACCGATTTTTATACCTTTTGCCTTTATAACATCATGATTTTTTCTTGCATCTATTTCAAGACTTTTAACCTTGATATCAACAGCATGGTTCGGTTGCCCGAAGAACAACGCTTTTTCATCATCGTTTACGAGCATATCAGATATTTTTGGTCCGACCATTTGTGTACTCATACGATAAATTACATCGTTATCAGAGTACATTTTACCTTTTGTAAATATCAAAAGACCGTCTTGCTGAGTACCATGTTCTGCGGTTATGTTCAATCTTGGAAATTCAGAAAATATATTATCAGCATCTATGGTTTCTTCGTTTAAATTTACAACAAGATAATCAGAATGGGTTTCCTTGCCATCCCTTATCGTTACTACATTCCCCTCTGCATTAAGAATATTACCCTGATCATCATAAGTCATTTTGTCCGCAATAACTTTAGTATTTTGCGGAGGCAAAAACAGTATCGGGCGGCCTGTTGCAACCATTTGCCCTGTCTGATTATCATAATTTATGTTTGAAGCATCAAGCAAAAGTTGTTTTTCAACATTTTCTTCACTTATACCTGCTTCAAGAGAAACATCCGAAGTTTCAATATTTGCAGCATTATCAATAGAATTCAACAACTCATTTGAAGAATTATCGGAATCATCTTCAATTTTTACGGGGACTAATTTAACTTCATTCTTTCGCCAAAAAGGTTTACGCTCAGAAGGCTGCGTTTTATCTCTTGAAACAATCTGCCTGTATTTGTATGTACTTCTTAATCTCATTTGCTTAAAAAACGGCATTCTTGTGGGATCAGTATCGGATGAATTGTAAGATTTTCCGCTAAAAGGTGCACCTATCGGATCAAAATTAACATCTCTTTCCATTACATCCATCAATTTGGTTGCTGAAGACTGAAATATAATATCTTCAGGTTCCTGAACAGATGCATCAATACCTTCTTGTGCAATAGCAGCAGGCATTACTGTCATAAACATAAATGAAATTATAAGAATTAAGTATTTTTTCAATTATCTATTCCTTATCTAACATAATTTAGCGGATTAACAGGTTTACCGTTTACACGAACCTCAAAGTGACAATGAGGACCCGTACTGTACCCTGTTGAGCCCTCTCTGCCAAGAGTTTGACCCTTTTTCACCATCACCCCGTTTGAAACAGCAATAGATGACATGTGTGCATAAAGAGTTGTTATCGGCTGACCGTTTACGACTCCGTGGTCTAATATTACAACTTTACCATATCCGCCGTACCAGCCTGAATATATTACCTTCCCGTCATTTGAAGCCTTTATTGCACCGCCGTTAGGTCCTCCGATATCTATACCCGAATGAAATATTCTGCTTTTGAATATCGGGTGTATTCTATATCCGAACGGAGATGTTATAGGTCCTGAAATCGGTCTGATAAATCCTGTTGAAGTTATTTTAACCTGAGATGATGAACCTGCATTGTTTTTAGATAGTTTTGCAAGCATGTTTTGAATGTTTGCTGACTGATTAGCAAGTTCTTTTTCGGTTTTTTCGTAATAAGCCTTATCTTTTTTAAGCCTTTCAATCATTGATTTATTTGCAGCGATAGAATTTTGAATAGCAGTACGCTGATTATTGATATCTCTTATAGAAGATTCAATCATTCGCTTTTGGCGTTCCACCTGTGACTTTAAAGCCGCAATATGCTGTGCTTTTGCTTTTAATGCCTGAATACGCCTGTAATCTTCCATAATAACAATTTTTTCAAAATAGAATGTGTCTAAAAGAGTATTAACATCTCTCGCATTCAATATTGAATCAAACATTCCTGTTCTCTGGTGCATAAAAACTTGTCTGATACGTTGTTTCATAGCAGCATCAAGTTTTTGAAACTCGGCAAGAGCGTGATTTAATTGCACTTCCATAGACGAAAGATTTGTTACAAGGTTATTATAACGAATAGTATTTTGCTGAAGCCTTGAGTGGGCAATTTCAAGTTTTTGCTGATTTGAACTCAATTTATTTTGTTCTCTGCGCAAACGTAAATCTGCTTTTTTCTTTTGTTGTTGGAGGTAATTTCTTTTATTATTGGTTTGTCTTAATTTTTGTTTTAATTGAACTGAAGATTGTGACGACGCAGACAAAACAGGTTCACCGCCCATACCGATGATACCGAATGCAATAATGCACACAAATACATATTTTAATATATTTTTAATCTTCATACTTCAAGTTATTTCATTAAAGAAAAAGCCGCAAACAATAATGACCCGAAAGTCCATAATAGAAAACAAGTTCCCATCACTATTATAAAGGCTTTTTGGTGTTTTCTGAAAAATTCCATAATTACTCCCCTACTACAAATATTTTACTATCAAAATACTTATAGTGCAAGAAAATTACATAACTTTTGGTAACAAAATATGAATGGGCTAAAATTCAAACAAACTTTGAAAAATCTGAATAAAATCATTTGCGTTTACAACTTTGCAGGCACGGTCGTTTAAAATAATCTGCAAAAGTTTTATATCAGAAATCGACATATCTTTCATTTCGGGAAACTCAATCTGATTTGGGTCTTTGAGCATTTTGCGGTCTTTACTCTTTTCCTGAAGAATATTATCCCCAACATATAAAAGTTGTTTTTTGGTAAATTCGCAGCGTACTTTTGGCGCAAAACCAAAAACTTCAACCGTCCCCGGCTCAAACCCGTAAGTATCCTCAAATGTCGTACCTGCATCAAGCATATTTGCATCAAAATTCAGGACACATTTATTATTTATCCACCCTGCAATTTCAATGTTATACCTCATTTTCATTCCCATATATTCTGTTGTCATAGTTTCCTTATAAGGCTCACACATTGACAAATTACTCTCAAAACTCTTTGGGCGTTTTACAACGGGAACATGCGGCAATACTGATGCCCCTGCATCTCTGTCCCTGTTAGATAGGATATTTGGCTCTTTGGGTTTTTGTGCATAATTCTGTTCGGGTTCAGCACGGTAAGAACGGTTAAAATTTTGCGGTTCGGAATTTGTAAAATATTTATCAGAAGAAGATTCTGCCTGTTGGTTATAGGAATTTGAATTATGCCTGTCATTTATTCTGAATTCCGGTACAAGCGGAGAAGTATTTGACAGAGTTGCTGCTGAATTTTCAATAACTGTCTCAGGCTGTTCCAATGGAGTCTGAGAGGCAATTTGCGAAACAGATTCTGTTTTTCTCTGTGTTACAGGTGACGGATGAAAAATTATATATAAAAGAACAACAATAATTGCTACCAAGATACCAATAATTATATTTTGCTTCATTTAACCTCCAAAAACCTGTGCTTTGATTTTTAAACCTGTTTTTGTTGTTGCAAGTCCCGCTTGCGAACTTTCTTTTAACATAGGTGACATCAACGCACCTGTTTGAGCCATGGAATCAACAACCTCATCAAAAGGGATTTTTGATTCTACACCTGATAGCGCAAGTTCAACCGCCGTAATTGAATGAATAGCAAGAAACGGGTTGCGTTTAACACACGGAACTTCAACCAAACCTGCAACAGGATCACAGGTTAAACCCAAAAGATTTTTAAGTGCAAGTGCAGAGGCATTGAGTATTTGTTTTACACTTCCGCCCCTCAACTGACAAACAGCCGCTGCAGCCATAGCAGATGCTGTTCCGCATTCTGCCTGACAACCTGCAACCGCTCCTGCAAGCGCAACTTTTATTGAAATAATTCTGCCGATTTCACCTGCAGTAATCAAGGCATTTAGTTGTTCCGTTTCGGAATAATCATATTGCCTGCTCACCCCTATTAATGCAGCAGGCAAAATTCCGCAAGAACCGGCAGTCGGGCAGGCAACAATAGTCCCCATTCGAATATTTTCCTCACTTGTTGCAAGTGCATATTCAACTATTTTTTCAAATAAAGAACCAAACATTGAGCCCTCTTTTTCAAATCTTTTTTGTAATTTATTACAGTCAGTACCGCACATACCGCTAAAAGAAGGTTCACAACTATTTAAACCGGAATTTATCGCTTCTTTCATCGCAAAAAGACTTTTATTTGCGAAAGTACGGACCTCATCAACTGTAATATCTTGTGATGTTGCCATAACTTCCTGTGCGATTTCATAAATCTTTTTATCAGTTGAAATACATACATTATGAAGTTGTTCAAAAGTGCTTATATTTAAATCCATTTTAATTTTCCAATTTTTTCACATAAGTTACAAAATAAATATCTTCCATTTTTTCAATATTATGAACTATTTCATCTTGCAGATACCCATCAATACAAATAATCATTGAGGCATCCTGACCTTTTGCACTCCTGTCGCAATTCAGTGATGCTATATTTATATTTGCCCCCTGAAGTTGAGAAGTTACATTTGAAATCATACCCGGTTTGTCTTTATAAACAATAATCAAAGTATTGTAATTTCCGGATAATGCAACATTGAAATCATTGATTTTTGTAATAAGAATTTCACCGGCACCTACACTGTCACCAGAAATTTTCATGTTGTAGTTTCCATAAAGTTCAATATCCACAGCGTTTGGATGTCTGCGAAAATTGTCAAAATACTCAAATTTGTATTCAATATTTTTTGAAATATCATTATTAAAAATATCTTTAATTCTGCGGTCCGCAACACCTAAACCTAAAATTCCCGCAAGCAGCCCTTTATCGGTTCCATGACCTTTGCCTGTATGTGCGTAGGAATTATAAAGTTTAAACACTACTTTTTTCGGCACAGATTTATAAATATTTCTTGCAAGAAGCCCAAGACGAACCGCACCTGCAGTATGAGAACTTGAAGGTCCGGCCATGACCGGCGAAATTATATCAAATAAAGTAGATTTTTTCATTAATAACTCCGTTCCAAATCTTGCTTAATTCGCACATCACGAAGATTTTTTGCCTTTTGCAGTTCATCAAGTTGATGATTTATATATTCCTGTCTTGTTTTAATTTCCTTATGCTCATTTATAACTGATTTAACAGGATTAACACCCTTAAAAATAAAAAAGCAGGCAAGTAAAACAACAAGAACTATTAACATTTCTATAGCGGAAAAACCTTTTTTCACAACTACCTCAAGCGATTTTTGGCAATAAACATCATAACCGCTTCATCTTTATCTGCAGGTGTACGCAATGAATCTTTTCTGAGTTTAAAATCTTTAATCTGTTCTCCGACAAAAAACTTGTTATACAAAGATAATCCTATATACAAAATCAGAGAAAATGCAACAACACCGCCCATTGCAAGCCCGAATTTTGACATAACCGTCTTCATTTCAGGAGTCAATTTCGAAGCAAATGACGGCATGGCCGTAAATAATACCGCCATAACCGTCATTATTATTCTGTAAAAATTATTCTTCATTTTCAACCTTTTTCTTTGTTGTTTTTCTTTTTGAAGCACCTCTGTTTGGTCGCTTTTTAGGTTTATCCTCTTTAACTTCCTCAACAGTTATAGTTTCTTCAGTTGCAACAGGAGTTTCTTCCGCTACGGCTTTTTTAGAAGTTCTGCGTCTTGCTGGCTTTTTCTTTTCTTCTTTAGGTGTTTCCGTCGGAACTTCTGTTTGAACTTCAGCCTCTACAGTTTCAACAGGTGCTTCTTCTGTTTGAGGTTTGTTATTTTTATTGAAACGATTTTTCCTGTTGCGTCTGTTATTTTCTTTTCTTGTTGTTTCTTCAGATGCTACAACTGCAGGTTCAGTATCAACTGTCGGTCTTTCAATTGTTTCTTCAATCGTTTCAACAGGTGTTTCTTCTGTTTGAGGTTTATTGTTTTTATTAAATTTATTATTTTTCTTAAACGCACCTGACGGAAGTTTAACTTTTGCTGCTTTTGCTCTGTATTCCCCTTCCGCAACAGGAGTAGCAAAATTAAAATCAATTACTGAACACCCTGAGCCCTGACAATGCGGGCATTTTTTGGTAAAAATTTCCGCTAAAGACTGACCTTGTCTGTGTCTTGTAAGTTCTACAAGTCCCAAATCAGACAACTGCCCAACCTGCGGTTTCGCTTTATCCGCTTCAAGAGCAATTTCAAGTTCTTCAAGCATAGCAAGTTTGTCGGCTCTGCTTGTCATATCGATAAAGTCAACAATAACCATACCGCCGATATTTCTCAAACGAAGTTGTCTTGCAATTTCATGCACCGCTTCAATATTCGTTTTTAAAATTGTTTCATCCTGAGTAGCAGAACTGATAAATTTGCCACTGTTTACATCTATTACCGTTAAGGCTTCTGTCTGCTGAATAAACAGATACCCGCCTGACGGCATATTAACTTTTACATTCAAAGCCGCTTTAATTTCTTTGTGTATATCCATCGCAATCAATAACGGCTCATTTCCTTTATATAGAGTTACTTTCACACCTTTATTTATATGCCAATTTTGCAAAATATTTTGGACACGGTTAAGTGCAAACGGAGTATCTACAATTATTTCCGAAACATCTTCGGTACATGCCTCACGAATAACCTTATAGAGCAAATCCTGATCACGATAAATTAAACTCGGGGCTTCAAGAGTTTCTGAAGACGTAATTATATTATTCCATTTTTCCAAAAGGATTTCCAAATCTTCCTGAATATCCGCTTCGGATTGCCCTTCTGCTTCTGTTCTGATAATAACACCGACCCCGACAGGCTTAATCAAATTAACAATAGCCTTTAATCTTGCTCTTTCTTTAGAATTTTCAATTTTTTTAGAAACACTGACTCCCGGTTCATAAGGCATTAAAACCAAAAATCTGCCGGGAAGACTGATTTCAGTTGTAACTCTCGGACCTTTGTGCCCTGTCGGTTCTTTTACAACCTGAACTACAAGTTTTTGTTTCGGAGAAAGTTTTTCTTTTAGCGAACCTTTGCCCATGACATCTTCTGCGTGCAAAAATCCCATTTTGTCAGTTCCGACATTTACAAACGCCGCATCAATACTTGGCAGAATGTTATCTACACTTGCAAGATAAACATCACCTAACAAAACATCTCCTCTTTGGATAAAAAAGTCTGTAACCTTTTTGTTTTCTAACAATGCGGCGATATTATCGCGCTCTGCTATCACAATTTTTTTGTCAATTTGCTGATTTTGATTTTGTCTTTGATTGTTGTTTCTGTTGTTACCCATAAAAATCTTTCCTTCTTTATAACTCGTGCAGGTTTTCCGTTAAAAACTTTGTACGCTTAATATCGAACATAACCTCAGGCGCAATGACACTCATAAGCGCATCTGCTCTCAAAGGAGGTATTGCCGTACTTTTACCTGCTTTTAATACTATAAACAGACTTCCGCTCTCAAATCTGTACTCTCCGATTGAATGCTTATAGTCTATTGTTTTGTCTAAACCTTTTTTAGTTTTTTTGTCAATAAAAATATTTTCAGACTCCAAAACTCTGAGAGTATTATACACGAATTGACCAAAATCGTAAACACTTTCGTCAAAAATCTTAATCCGATATTCTGCCCAATAGACTTCTTCCTCAATAGCAGGCGCACTTGTATCAATTTGTTTTACCTCAATAATTTCAGAACCCTGCGGAAGAACTTTTTGAATTTCATTTCTTACATAATCAATATCGGCATTTTCCCATAAACAAATATCCACAAGTTCCGTTTCACTTTCGCAGAACAAAGGAAGCGCAACACCCATTGATATTTTCATTTTCGGATTATAGCCGTAGGAATAGGCAACTTTAAGATTTGCTCTCTGCATTGCTTTAAGAAAAGTATTTTGCCAATCAAGATGAGAAAAATATCTTAAAATTCCTGTTTTTGTAAGTTTTAACCTGTATCGGAAAACAGGTTTAATATCTTTTTGGTCTATATCTTCAATTTGTCTTTTAGGTGCAGATGCAAGCAGTTGAGCCTTATCAGATGCAACAAAATGTTCTGCAATAACTTTATGAGTATTGAAATTCTTACATACTCCGCAATTTACACACTGCGTCTGACATGTCGGAACGACATGAGAAGAATTTTCATCAACCTCAAACGCCTTGTTATATTCGTTAATTAACCAATCTTTATCTAAACCGACATTTATAAAATCCCAAGGCAGGGGTTTATTCAAATCATATTGTTTTTGTGCAAGTTCTTCAAGATTTAACCCACATTCCTGTGCAGTTTCATTCCACAGTTTCCAACTGAAATTTTCACCCCATGATGCAAGATAAGAGCCTTTTTTATAAAGCGCCTCAATAAATTTGCACAAAGATGCATCCCCTCTTGTTAAAACCGCTTCAAGTAAAGACAAATATTTGTCACTGTAATTTATTTTTACGCATTTAACTTTTTTAATACGCTCCATAAGATAATCAATATGCGCCTTGACTTCGTCTAAAGACATTTGCGGACACCACTGAAACGGAGTAAAAGGTTTCGGGACAAAAATTGACAGCGTACATGTCAGTTCAAGAGTATGATTTAACCCTTTTTCCTTTTTTATAAGTTTTGATTTATACCTCAAACCCGACAGAAGATTTGCCATTTCGTCCATATCTTCAATGGTTTCAGTCGGCAAACCGCAAATAAAATAAAGTTTTACACGACTCCAGCCATTCTCATACAAAGTCAAAACAGCATTTTCAATTTGCTCTTTTGTTATATTTTTTTTAATTACATCCCGAAGCCTTTGGCTACCTGCCTCAGGTGCAAGCGTCATAGTCGATTTGCGAACGCTTTGAACAAGATTTGCGAGTTCAAGATTAAATCCGTCAATTCTTTGACTCGGCAAAGTAACAGATACTTTTATCTCATTAAAATCAAGACTGAGTTCTTTTATAACTTCATTAATATTGGCATAATCGTTCGATGACAGCGACAGCAGAGAATATTCCTCATATCCCGTATTTTTTACAAGTTCCTTTGAAATATTTATAATATCCTGCGCACTGCGTTCTCTGACAGGTAAAGTTACATGCCCCGGCTGACAAAAACGACACATCCTTCCGCAGCCTCTACGTATTTCAATTACTGCCCTATCCTGAATTGATGATGAAAACGGAATAGGGTATGATGTTAACGCAGTATCAAGTTTTAACTGCGCAATTCGCTTGTCAACTTGTCCGCCAACCAACTTTGACCAACGCCCGTTGGCGGGGTTTTCGCATAATTTTTTAATCCGTTCTTTTCTTGGCAGGCCTTTTGTTTCCTCTAGAATTTTGCAGATTTCTATAATTGTATCTTCACCATCACCTATCGTAAATACATCAATAAAATCAGACATTGGCAAAGGATTAAATGTACAAGGACCTCCTGCAATAATTATCGGATCATCATCAGTCCTATCTTCATTTCTGTAAGGAATACCTGCCATTTCAAGCATTTTTAAAACAGTCGGATAAGCCATTTCATACTGCAAAGAAAACCCAACAGCATCAAAATCTTTTAATGACCTTTTTGATTCAAGCGCATACAAAGGCTCAGGAACAAAATCTTTTTCAGGAGCATAAACTCTGTCACACATATAGTCAGGCTCTTTATTTATAAGTTCATAAAGAACTCTGACACCTAAATTTGAAATGCCTATTTCATATTTATCCGGAAAAGCCATTGCAACACGAACTTTTGCAGTGTCAAAATCTTTGTTATGCGACAAAAACTCGCCCCCTACATACTGGTAAGGCTTAAAACATTTATACAAACTCTCATTATATTTCGTAAAAAAACACATTTAAAACTTTCTGTGGGAGATTCTTCGGCATTCGTCATTCTGAGCCTTTAGGCGAAGAATCTCATAATAAAACGCCTCAGAATGACATTAAACTATCTCATTCGGAAAATATTTGTTTATCTCAATAATAGTCCCGTCTAAAGTATTTTCCTCAAAAGATTTCATAAATTTGAACAAATCTTCATTCGGCACATCATAAGAATAAAGTACAATTTCGCCATCAACTTCTCGCATTACAGTCACCATATAATGACAAGCGCAAGCATATTTTAACAGATAATCTTTGCGGAATTTTTTGCCGTTAGAGTCCTTTTTGACTTTGACATAACCAAATCCGGCATAATATTTTATCCGCTTTTGGTCTTTTTCAGGCAATTTGTTCCTGCTATGGTTTGAAAATAAATTTATAACCTTTTTATTAATTTCTTCAGACACAAATATCCCTCCAAAATATATTAAACAATATATTTAAATTAAAGTCTATTTGTTAAGATTTTTCATAAACTTCTGAACTTTTAATGCAGTTTCACGCCTGATATCATCCGGACAAAGCCTTAAATACTCAATGGCATGAGAAACTTTGATATTTTTATCATACCAACGACGCAGAATGTAATTGTACTGATCTTCAAGACTCATATTTGGAAGTTCAACATCTTTTAACAAGTCGTCAATGATATATTCTGCGCATCTGACCTGATATTCTTCAGGCATCTTTTCCATATCATTGATTGTTTTACTGACTACCGCATCAGCATCATACCAGCGTTTGAACATGTTCATTATTTGTTCCTCGTGTTTTTGATGAGATTCTTCGCTCCTGTCATTCAGAGGCTTTAGCCGAAGAATCTTATATACACCGCTCAGAATGACGAAATGGAATATATTGTTAAGTTTATTTAACCAAATTTTTCAAAAAAAGTAAATTATTTTACGAAAAAATACTTTATATAAATGTAAAGGTTATAAGTAGGTTATAAATTTTATGGACAATAGTATTATATACGGATTAAGAAATCCTGCAATGACGGAAGATATCGGAATGTCAATGATAGAAAGACAATATCCGACAAATATTACACCGTTAGGTTATACTCCGGCTAATATTACAAATAAATCCGCATATTTTGAACAGCCTTATGCTGATACATTCCAAACAAAACGCGAAAAAGAATATTCTACAATCAAAAAAGTGCTTGTCGGTTTAGGTGTTGTTGCCCTTGGAATTTTAGGAATAAGAAAAGGTACAAAAGGAATTAAAAATGCATACAATTACGTCAAAAATTTGTTTAAAGGCGGAAAGACCACACCTGTTACACCAACACCGGGCACAGGTTCGGTAAAAAATGTTTTTACCAAATGCAAAAATAAGGTAGTTAATGTGTTCAACAAAGGTAAAAACGGTATTACAAGTTTATTTAATAAAATTAAAACAAAAATTTCCCCGTAATAGAAAATAGTTAGTGTGATTTATGTAGGTAGGATTTTATAAAATTCTACCTTTCTTTTTGTTTATGATAAAATAAAATCGTCATTCTGAGCGAATGTTATGAGATTCTTCGGGCGATGCCCTCAGAATGACACAAGCGAAGAATCTCCTTTAAAATAAGAGGGTAATATTATGGCTAAAGATTGCAGTTTTGATATTGTATCAGAGTACGACAAACAGGAAGTTGTTAATGCGGTAGAGCAGGTAAAAAAAGAACTTGCTTCACGTTTTGATTTTAAAAACTCAAAATCAACAGTTGAACTCGAAGAAGGAAAAGCAATTACAATCACAACCGAAGACGAGATGAAACTGCGCAACATCAATGACATCTTGCAGTCAAAATTTTCTAAAAGAAATCTGAGCCTCAAAATATTAGACCCGCAAAAAGTTGAAAATGCCTTAGGCGGTAATGTTCGTCAGGTAGTAAATCTTAAAAAAGGTTTAACTCAAGAACTTGCAAAAAAGATTACAAATGATATTAAAAACACAAAACTAAAAGTTCAGGCATCTATTCAGGGCGAACAAATCAGAGTTTCAGGCAAAAGCAGAGATGATTTGCAGGCAGTAATTCAGGTTATCAGACAGAACGAAGATAACTACAATACACCTTTGCAATTCACTAATTACAGATAAACAGTAAAGGAAACATCAATGACAACAGAAATCAGACAAGAATTTATAGATCAAGCAATGTATATAGCAAGAAATGCAGAAGTATTACCGGGCGGAGTTGAAGAACTTGCAGCAAAATTGCAACACGCAAGCGATACTAATACTCCTTTGCGAGTAAAACTCGGTATGGACCCGACAAGACCGGATTTGCATTTAGGACATACGGTCGTAATGAGGAAATTGAAAGAATTTCAGGCTTTAGGGCATAAAATTGTGCTTTTGGTTGGCGGCGCAACCGCTATGATAGGCGACCCGTCAGGCAAATCCGAAACAAGACCTGCGCTTACAAAAGAACAGGTTGAAGAAAACGCAAAAACATACTTTGAGCAAATGGCTAAAGTTCTTGATGTTTCAAAGGCGGAAGTCGTTAATAACGCAGATTGGTTACATCCGATGAAGTTTACCGAACTTCTTGCACTTGCAGGAAAAGTAACCGTTGCACAAATGATGACAAGAGATGATTTTGCAAAACGCTATGCCGAAGGTAAACCTATTTCTATTGTTGAATTTTATTATCCTTTGATGCAGGCTTATGATTCGGTTGCGATTGATGCGGATATCGAATTGGGCGGGACAGACCAGAGATTTAATACTTTGTTAGGCCGTGATATTCAGAGTGCTTACGGCAAAAAATACCCTCAACTTGTTGTACTTTTACCGCTTTTGGAAGGTACTGACGGGGTTGTTAAGATGTCAAAAACTTACCCGGAACACTGCATATCCCTAACCGACAGCGCAAAGGATATGTTTGGCAAGTTGATGAGTATTCCTGACAATATGATTACAAGATATTTCAGTTTATTGACAAATACTTCAAAAGAAGATTTGGAACGCTATGACAGAGAAATTTCTGATGGTTCAATCAACCCTCGTAATTTGAAAATGCAACTTGCTCATACAATTACAGAAGAATATCATGGCAAAGACGGCGCAGACAAAGCGCAGGAAGATTTTATCAATGTTGTTTCAAATAAAGGTATTCCTGATGATATAGCGCAAGTAAAAGTTGAAAACGGCAAAGGGATTTTAGACTTAATTGTCGAACTCGGTTTTACATCAAGTAAAGGTGAAGCAAAGCGTTTAATTGCGGGCGGCGGAGTAAAAATTGACGGAGAAAAAATTGCCGATATGACCTATATCGTTGAATTTGATGAAAGTGTAGTATTACAGGCAGGAAAGCGCAAATTTGCAAAACTGGTGCACTAATGTTTGAAACAATAAAACGAGGCTTCTCAAAAGTTAAAGAGGATATACAGGTAATTTATGATAACGACCCTGCGGCAAGGAATTTGGCGGAAGTAATACTTTGTTATCCGGGATTACACGCAATTATTGCATACAGACTTGCGCATAAATTCCACAAATGGGGATTAAAATTACTCGCCCGAATGATTTCGTATTTAACAAGAATTATAACAGGAATAGAAATTCACCCGGCAGCGCAAATCGGCAGAAGATTTTTTATCGACCACGGGGAAGGAGTTGTAATCGGAGAAACGACAATTATCGGCGATGATGTTTTGCTTTACCAGCAGGTTACTCTTGGCGGAACAGGAAACGACAGCGGTAAACGCCACCCAACAATAGGAAATCATGTTATTATCGGGGCGGGAGCAAAGGTTTTAGGTGATATTATTATTGCCGATCATGTACGAATAGGTGCAGGTTCAGTTGTTATAAGTGATGTTCCGTCACATTCAACGGTAGTCGGAGTTCCTGGGAGAATTGTCCAGAGAGCAACAGTTGACGAGGACGGAAATCTTATGCATAACAAAATTCCTGACCCTGTCAAAACAGAAATTGATAATTTGAGAGCGGAAATAGAGAATCTAAAACAAAATAATATGTAAGTTTGACATTTATCTAATAGACAAGAACATACCCTCTCCCGAATTTGTAAATTCACCTTTGGCTCATTAACAAATTCTACCCTTTCCCAAAGGTAGAGGGGCATAGATAAAAGGCAAAGATAAATATTTAAAAGGTGCGTTAATACGCACCTTCAATATTGCCTGTTAAAATTATCTAAAACTGTCATGCTGAACTTGTTTCAGCATCTCATCCCAAGGGCGTTAAGCGTGAGATTCCGAAACGATTTCGGAATAACAATACTATTTATACATAGCATTATTAAGTATTTTTAACATTTTAAAATATGTTTGTGATAGAATAAACATGATTAATATACATTTATTACAAGAGAGAAGGATTTTATGGAATTTATACACACGCACGGAATGTTAATATCAGGTTTAATTCTGTTAGTGGCATATATTTTTATCGCAAGCGAAAAGATACAAAAATCTGTCGTTGCACTTGCCGGTGCAGCATTGACTATGTTACTCGGGCTCATTCCGTTTGAAACACATTTTGATAAAACAACAAATACTTTAATAAAGGGTGTATTTCAGCATGTTGATTTTCAGGTAATCTTTTTGCTTATCGGCATGATGATTATTGTTCATATCTCAAGCAGAAGCGGTGTATTCAAATGGCTTGCGTTAGAACTTTTGCATTTAACAAAAGGACATCCGAAAACGGTTTTATTCTCTCTTGCGGCATTTACCGCTATTGCTTCGGCATTTTTGGATAATGTTACAACCGTTGTTCTTATGATGCCTATTACATTTGTAATTGCAAAAGAATTTGATACCGACCCTGTACCGTTTTTGATAACGGAAGTTTTGGCATCAAATATCGGAGGAACGGCTACTCTTATCGGTGACCCTCCAAATATTATTATCGGTACAAGAGCAGGGCTGAGTTTTATGGATTTTGTCCTGGAACTTACACCTGTCGTAACAACAATATTTTTAGTTGCAATTGCGGTTTTAATTTTCTTATTCAGAAAAGGTTTAAAAGCAACACCTGAAACAATGCAAAGAATTGCAACCATTGATAACACAAAAACAATAACAGATAAAAGTCTTATGATACGCTCGGTTGCGACGATATTACTTGTAATTTTAGGGTTTGTAACCCACGATATAACACACATTCCGGCATTTGTTTTTGCAGTGTCAGGGGCGGCATTTTTGCTTTTGTTTGAAAAACCGAAAGAAATTTACCGTGATGTTGAATGGCTTACAATCTTTTTCTTTGTCGGTTTATTCATAATTATCGGCGGATTTGAAGCAAACGGCGGTATAAAATTCCTTGCGGACGGTTTAATTACTCTTACTCATGGCAGTTTGGATGCCGCAACATTTGTAATTTTGTGGGCTTCAGGTATTTTATCTGGTATTATTGATAATATTCCTTATACTGCAACAATGGCACCATTAATTTCGGAACTTATTAACCCTGCAAATCCGCATGCCATAACAGGACACACTCACGCACTATGGTGGGCATTATCTTTAGGTGCTTGTCTTGGCGGGAACCTCACAATCATCGGGGCGGCTGCAAATGTATTGGTTAGTGAAACCGCAGCATCAAAAGGACATAAAATTTCATTTATGAGATTTATGAAATACGGAGCTTTAGTAACATTTATTTCACTAACATTGAGTTCCGTATATTTATATTTCAGATTTTTGCACTAAAAAAGTGTTACATAAAATCGTAAGTTGGGGTTTCTACCCCAACATTTATTTTGTGGGCTAAAAGCCCAACTTACTTATTAATTTGAAATCAGTTGGTTTTAATATGTTTTTCCGACAACGCTATAATGTGCATCAAGTTCAAACTTATCATCAAGCGGTGAAAGTTCTATCTTTTCACCATAGCGTTTTTCAAGTGCAAGCGAAATTAAATAATCAGCAAAATGCGGATTTTTAGGTAACAACGATCCATGCAGATAAGTACCGAAAACATTTTTGTATCTGCCGCCTTCAAATCCGTCTTTACCGTTATTGCCGTTACCTACTGATACCCTGCCTAAGGGCTTTGATTCTCCTTCAAGATAGGTTAAACCGCTGTGATTTTCAAATCCGACAAGCGTTTTCGGAGTTAAAAACTCGGTTTCAACTGTAACATTCCCGATAAATCTTTTGTTACCCGCAATAGTATAGGCATCCATCAGTGACAAGCCCTGCAATTTATCCTTCCCATGCGGCTGATAATAGTGACCGAAAAGTTGATATCCGCCACAAATGCCCAAAAATACCGCTCCATCATCTCTTTGCGAAAGCAGATTATCTTTATGAGAATAAAGTTCTTCCACAACTTCTTCCTGTTGTTTATCCTGACCACCGCCGATAAAATATAAATCGTGAACTCCTATTCTATCGCCAATATTAATCTGTTCAAATTCTACCTCTATTCCGCGCCATTCACAGCGCTTTTTTAATGTAATAATATTCCCTAAATCTCCGTAAAGATTGAGTAATTTCGGATACAGATGCGCTATTGAAATTTTTAAATCTTCTCTCATAAAAAAATTATATAACAAAAGTAATAAAGTTAGTGCTATAATCGAAATATGGAAAAAGGCAAAATAATCAACACTCATTCCCATATAAATATGCTCAAAGAGCGCACTATAACTGAAGCGTTACAAAACTGTGATAGTGAAAATATTACAATAATTGTTCCGTCCTATGATGATAAAAGCATCTTTGAAGTTGATAAACTTGTAAAAAAATATCCGCAAATATACGGTTATGTCGGAGTTTTTCCGGAAGAAGTCAAATGTTTTTCCGATAAAACTCTCTCCGATATGGAAAACATAATAAAAAACAATGACAGAATAATTGGTATAGGAGAAGTCGGACTTGATTATTATTGGGATAAGAGTTTTATTGACCTTCAAAAAGAAGTTTTTATAAAGCAAATTGATTTTGCAAACCAAATGAATTTACCTCTAAATGTTCATTGCAGAGAAGCATATTTTGACACCCTGAACATTTTAAAAGAATATAATAAAAACTCTAAAGTCATTATGCACTGCTATTCAGGCAGTCTTGACTTTGCAAAAGAATGTATAAAACTTGGAATGTATATTTCAATAGGCGGAGTTGTAACCTTTAAAAATGCTGTTAAAGTAAAAGAAGTAGCGCAAAACATTCCGCTTAAAAATCTCTTACTTGAAACCGATGACCCGTATCTGACACCTGTTCCATACAGGGGAAAAGAAAACCAACCATCCTATGTAAAATATGTAGCGCAGGAAATCGCATCTTTGCGAGGGATAACTTTTGAAGAAGTTGCGAACTCAACAACAAAAAATGCAAAAGAAATATTTCCGCAAATCAATTAATCGTTTCTAATTTTGTGTTCAGATTTAGTTCAATATATTTAAAAATATTTAAAACAACTCCGGGTTGAAAATAGTAATTATCATCTGTCGGGGTAATTTTTAACATTCCCTGATTAGTATTAACATTAGAAATTGAAGCCAAAAACTGTTTTCCTACTGCTGTGAATAGTACATAACCGTTTCTTGACTGAATTTCATCAATTTTGAATCTGTTTGCATTAACAGATGCTACTGTCAAATATAAAAGATGAACATTATCAGTATTAAAAACTTTTATGCAGTCCTGATATTTAACATTCTGCGAAGTAGTCAATGCACTCAAATCAACGATTTCTTCTGCACTTACAGTCAAAGGACAAAAGAACATAAATATTGCAAGTATTAAAACTATGATTCTTTCCATGAGTCACCTGTATTTATATCAATAAGCAAAGGAACTTTTAACGGCTGATTCAATCCCATTGATTCAAGTACGAGTTTTTTTACCGTCTCAAGTTCAGATTTTTCAACTTCAATTACAAGTTCATCATGCACCTGCAAAATCAGTTGAGATCTTAAATTATTATCCTTTAATTTTTTATAAAAATCAATCATTGCAAGTTTTATTAAATCTGAAGCCGAGCCCTGCATAGGATGATTTATTGCTGCACGCTTTGCAAACTCTCTTATCATCCCGTTTGGGCTGTTTATTTCGTTTGCAAGATAGCGTTTGCGCCCGAATATTGTTTCGACATACTCCTGCTTTTGCACAAGTTCAACCATTGATTGCATATAAATTTGTATTTTGGGATAAGTTTCAAAATATTTATCAATAAAACTTTGGGCTTCATCAGCACTGATTTTTAATGCTTTGGCAAGTCCGTATTTGCTTTGTCCGTAAACAATGCCAAAATTGACCGCTTTTGATTTATAGCGCATTTCTTTTGTTACATTTTCAACAGGAACATCAAAAACCTTTGAAGCAGTAAGGGTATGAACATCAATACCTGAGTTAAACGCCCTGATAAGGTTATCATCGCCAGATACATGCGCCAACAACCTTAATTCAATCTGCGAATAATCGGCAGACATTATCAGATAATTTTTTCTGTCTTTAGGTACAAAAGCCTGTCTGATTTTGTTACCTTCAGGCGTTCTTACGGGAATATTCTGCAAATTAGGATTTGATGATGACAGTCTGCCTGTTGTCGTGACCGTTTGATTAAAAGTAGTATGAATACGATTATCTTTTGCATCAATTAAAGCAGGCAAAGCCTCTGTATAAGTCGATTTAAGTTTGGCAAATTTTCGGTATTCGAGAATTAACTTTGCAATTTCATGTTCCTGCGCCAAAGCATTTAAAACCTCCGCACTTGTAGAATTTTTTGCTTTCCCACGTTTTTTTGATGTTTTTAGTTCAAGTTTATCAAACAAAATTTCTCCAACTTGTTTTGGAGAATTGATATTGAACGGTTCCCCTGCAAGTTCGTAAATTCTGCCCTCAATGGCAGTAATTTGAGAATCAAGTTCAATTGTCAGCTGCCTTAAATACTCTCTGTCAACGCTTACCCCTGCTTTTTCCATATCAGACAAAACATAACTCAACGGAATTTCAATATCATTTAAAATTTTAAGTTCTTTTTCATCAAGATTTTGAAACCAAAATTTTGTAAGATTAAAAAGACTTGTGGTGCAATCTGATGTATGATTTTTGACATTTTCTATATCATAATCGCAGAATTTTGCTTTTTTGGTATCCGTTACCATTGTTGTCAAAATATGATTAATTCTTTCCATACATTGAATATCAAATTCATTTGAAGCACTTGAATCTTTAATATAACTTGCAAGCATTGTATCAAATATGACACCGTTTATTTGCCCAAATATATTTAGTTCTTTTTTGGTATCGTGAACAATCTTTTTAATATTTTCACTTTCAAAAATCGGCTTTAAATCTGCAAGAACTTTATTTTCAGGCAACTGTGTATCAATATTATGTGCAAGCGGGATATAATAACATATCGTCTTACTCCCATTATTGGATGTTTTTAAAACATTATCAAATTTAAAATCGGAATTTACACCGAAAGAAATTCCGTACAATTTATAATTTAGAGAATTTTCAATATCCGCATAAGAACGAAGAGAAACAACAGACTGACTTTTTAAGACATCAATCATATCATCAAAATCCTGACTGTCTGTTATTAATTTACATTCATAATTAAGTTCGACTTTATTGACTTCAGTTGTAACTGCCTGCGCAAAAAGACCTAACTGCCCGTTTGTGTTGACATTTTGAGTCACGGGACTCTGCTCAATATCGGATGAAACGACTTTTGCATTTTTATTAAATGTTTTAAGAATTGACTCAATATTTTTTAAAAAACTGTAAAACTGCATACTTCTTAAAAACTCTGTTACAGTAGCAATATCAGGAAGTTCAATATTAGTTTTGTCAAAATCAAAATCTACATCAACATCACGGACAATTGTTGCAAGATATTTACTCAATTTAGCATCCTCAACGCCGTTTTTAATCTTTTCACGGACAGAATTTCCCTGAATTTCATCAGCATGAGCCAAGACATTATCAACGGTTCCAAATTGTTCAAGCAGTTTTACCGCTGTTTTTTCACCAATACCTTTAATTCCGGGAATATTATCAGATGTATCCCCTCTTAATGCCTTATAATCAATTACCTGATTAGGGTAAACACCAAGTTTTTCATATATTGTGTTCCAATTATATTCTTTCAATTCCCCTTTTGTTGGGATAATGACCTTAACACAGCCATCCTTATCAACAAGTTGGAAAGAATCCTGATCCCCTGTCAAAATCAAAACTTTATGTCCTAATTCACACGCACGCATTGAGATAGTACCTATTACATCATCCGCTTCAAAACCTTCTTTTGTATAAATAGGAATACTAAATGCCTTCAAACCTTCATAAATTAAACCCATCTGTATTTGCATTTCATCAGGCATAGCAACTCTGTTTGCTTTGTATTCTTCATAAGTTTCAGTTCTGAAAGTTTGATGTGATACATCAAATGCAACCCCTATTGCATCCACATTCAAATCTTTATTTTTTAATAAATCAAAAATCGCCTTAAAAAAACCGTAAACAGCCCAGGTGGGAGTACCTGTGCTTGTTTTCATACCTGTTCGTTCTAAAGCATAATATTCACGAAACGCCAAAGCATGACCGTCTATTAAAATTAAGGTTTTTGATTCACCCATAAAACACTCCCTTCGACAAATATTATATTGCCATAAAAAAAGACCTGTTGCAATAAAAAAGGTGCGACAAAATCGCACCTTTTTTATTATAGTTTTACGATACTTTATGCTATGCTTTCGTCTTTTTTAGTCGGAAGTTTTACCACTTCGGCATTTTTTCTGTTTTCGACCATTTCCTTTGTTACTACAAATTTTTTGATATTTTCTTTTGTCGGAACATCATACATAACATCAAGCATAATTTCTTCAACAATAGATCTTAATGCTCTTGCGCCTGTTTTACGCTTAATTGCTTCTTTTGCAATCATATCAACCGCTTCAGGCTCAAATTCAAGTTCAACACCATCCATTTCCAAAAGTGCCTGATATTGTTTTAAAATAGCATCTTTAGGCTCTGTCAAAATCATTTTTAATGTTTTTTCATTCAACTGGTCTAACACGGCATAAACAGGAATACGACCTATAAATTCAGGAATTAAACCGAATTTTAACAAATCTTCAGGCTGCAATTTTTTTAGCAATTTCAACGCATTAGCATCTTTTTCTGCCTGCGATAAAGATGCCGTACCAAATCCGACTGAATTACCTTCGCCTGCTCTTGCATCTACAATTTTTTCAAGTCCGACAAATGCTCCCCCGCAAATAAACAGGATATTTTTTGTATTTATTTCAATAAATTCCTGATGCGGATGTTTTCTGCCACCCTGCGGAGGAACATGAGCAACAGTACCCTCTATCATTTTTAACAGAGCCTGCTGAACACCTTCGCCTGAAACATCTCTTGTGATAGAAGTGCTTTCAGACTTTCTTGAAATTTTGTCAATTTCATCTATATAAATAATACCGCGTTCTGCTTTTGATGAATCAAAATCCGCATTTTGATAGAGTCTGAGTAAAATGTTTTCAACATCATCTCCGACATAACCGGCCTCAGTTAATGTTGTAGCATCTGCTACCGCAAACGGAACATCAAGCATTTTTGCCAAAGTCTGCGCGAGTAATGTTTTACCCGAACCCGTAGGACCTACAAGCAAAATGTTAGATTTTTGAATTTCTATATCATTTTTTTCTTCGCCAATATTATGTTTCAATCTTTTGTAATGATTGTAAACAGAAACTGCGAGAACCTTTTTGGCATCATCCTGACCAACGATATATTGATCTAAATATGCTTTTATTTCGTGAGGTTTTGGAATAGATTTTTCATCCTTATCAGATTTTGTACCCTCAATTTCTTTTTCTTTATTATCTAAAAATTCATCATCTAAAATCTCATTACAAAGTTCAACACATTCATCGCAAATATAAACCTCCGGACCGGCAATTAATTTTTTTACCTGATCTTGTGTTTTACCGCAAAATGAACATTTTAAAATTTTATCATCATCATGTTTTGGCATTTATAAGCCCCTTTTAACTATTTAATTTCGTCTCTTGAAATAACTTTATCAATCATACCGTATTCTAACGCTTCCTGCGGAGTCATGATGTAATCACGATCGGTATCTTTTTCAATTTTTTTAATTGATTGCCCTGTATTAGAAGCAAGAATTTCGTTTAATGATTTTTTAATTCTGATAATTTCAGCAGCCTGAATTTCAATATCTGTTGCCTGACCCTGGGCACCGCCTAAAGGTTGGTGAATCAATACTCTTGAATGAGGAAGTGCAAGTCTTTTGCCTTTTGTACCTGATGACAATAAGAACGCACCCATTGAAGCAGCCTGACCTAAACAAATTGTAGAAACATCTGCTCTGATATGCTGCATTGTATCATAAATTGCAAAACCCGCAGTAACACTTCCACCCGGAGAATTTATATATAACATAATATCTTTTTCAGGATTTTCGCTGTCTAATAGCAATAACTGTGCGACAACAAGGTTTGCAACCATATCATCAATTTGTGTTCCTAAAAATATAATTCTTTCTCTCAATAATCTTGAAAAAATATCAAAAGAGCGTTCGCCTCTGCTTGACTGCTCTATTACTACAGGTACAAAACTCATATTATTTCCCTTTCTTATACTACGAAACTTATTATATATTAAAAAAGCGGAGCGGTCGCTCCGCTTTTTGTATGATTTTTATTAAGCCTCAGTTTTTTCTTCTTCTTTTTCTGCTTTTTTAGAAGATTTTTTCTTTGCTTTTGTTTCTTTTTCTTCTTTTGCAGGTTCAACTTCTACATATTCAAATTTGTTATTATCAATTAAGAAGTCTCTTACTTTATCATTGATAACCTGTTGAGATAAAGAATTTACGAATGTAGGATTTTGACCAAACTGTTTTACTAACTGTTCAGGAGTAGTACCATAAGCCATGCTCAATTGAGTTAATCTGCTTGTCAAATCTTCCTGACCTACTGTAAGATTTTCTTCTTTTGAAATCTTATCTACAATCAACGAATTTTTAATTCTGATTTTTGCATCTTCTGAAAGAGTTTGAGCAAATTTTGTTTCACCGCCCTGTGCTTCAACAAACTGAGCCCAATTACCGCCTTGATTTGCAATTCTTTGCTGATAATCATTAGCAATTGCTCTTACTTCTCTGTCAATCATGCTTTGAGGAATATCAATTGAAGTTGAATCAACAATTGATTTGAATGCTGCATTTTCAGCGCTCAATCTTTTTGCATTTTCTCTTTGAGTATCAATAAATGACTGGATATCAGATTTTAATTCATCAACAGTTGAAAATCTTGTTGCTTTTTTAACAAGTTCATCATTTAACTCAGGAAGAACTCTTTGTTTAATTTCATTTAATTTGATATCAAATCTTGCATCTTGCCCCTGCAATTTTTTATCATGATATTCTTCAGGGAATTTAACATCGATTGTAAATTCTTCTTTAAGGTTATGACCAACCAACTGTTCTGCAAAGCCCGGAATAAAGTTCGAATGAGCCAAATCAAGCGTATAACCTTTTGCACTTCCGCCCTGAATTTTTTCACCGTTACAAGTACCGTCAAAATCAAATACAACTATGTCAGTATCTTTTGATGGTCTGTCAAGAACCAATTCCAATGATGAATTTTGAGTTAAGAAGTTATTAATAGCATTATCTAATGCACCTTTATCTTCCGGTGCAATCTCTGCTTTCAATTCCATCCCCTTATAAGTGCCGATTGTAAATTCAGGTCTTGTTTCAACTTGAATTGTAACCTGCAAATCCTGTCCCGGTTCATAATTGTATGAGGTCAAAGCAGGTTGAGTAACAGTATCTAACTTGTTTTCACTGATAGCCTGTGAGATGTATCTCGGTAAAAGCATATCCAATGCTTCCTGCTGGATTCTGTCAACACCGACATGTCTTTCAACAACGGACTTAGGTGCTTTACCTTTTCTGAATCCGTTTATGTTTACATATTGAGAAATTCTGTTTGCTGCTAAATTGTAAGCTGAATCTGCTTCATTGGCAGGAATAGTCATATTCAATATAACTATATTGTCTTTTTCTTTTGTTAAAGTTGTTTGCATAATATTTACTCCCCTTATTAACTAAACATTCAATAATAAAATTTTACACGAAATATAGATAAAATCAAGTTACTTCACATTTTTTTTAATATTATACTTGCAAGAAAAAATTCTTTGTGCTTAAATATAGCCATAGCCGAAGTAGTTTTCCTCTATATTTTGGCTTAGGCAATTGCAGGAAGCGGCGCCTTAATTGCTGAAGATGTAAAATTAAAAAGAAGGAAAAAAGAATGTTAAAAATCAGATTAAAAAGATTAGGTGCTAAAAAGCAACCGTCATACAGAATTATTGTTATCAATTCAACTACAAAAAGAGAAGGTCGTCCTATTCAGGAATTGGGTTACTACAATCCAAAGACCAAAGAAATGAAATTTGATAAAGCAAGCGCACTTGAATGGATTTCAAAAGGTGCACAGGCAACGGAAAGAGTTCAGTATTTAATTAAACACTGCAACGAAGACGGTACATTAAACTATGTTAAAAAGGAAACAGTTAAACTTTCTAAAAAAGCATTAGCAAAAAAACAGGCTGAAGAAGAAGCAAAGGCTGCAGCAGAAGCAGAGGCAAAAGCAGCAGCGGAAGCAGAAGCACCTGCTGAAGAAGCACCTGCTGAAGCATAGTTTCAAATATTATAAAAAAAGGGTTCTCAAAATGAGAACTCTTTTTTTATTGCCATTTTGAAAGTCGTTTTGATTTTGGGCGGTTCATATTTGAAAAGGCATCTTTTCTTGCACTCAACAATGTTATTCTTCCTTGAGTGTTTCTTGTATATATAATCTCGCATTCCCCGATATATTTCTCCCACAAGGCTTTAAAAACATTTACATCATTTTTGTTGTTTGATAATATTGCAGGAATTGAAAAATAATCGGTTTGTTTTTGTCCTAAAAGATTCCCATGCCTTACAAACAGATACCTCGGGTTTTCAACAGGGTCAAGAAACTCTCTCATACATTTTATAAACAAATTATTTTCTTCGGTCGGAAGATTTGCACAGGATACATAAACCCCTTCTTCATCCTGAGTAACCTCAAGTCCGACAATTTTTAATGACGATTTTATATACCCCTGATAAGAAAGAGATTCAAGCATAACGATTCCAATTTGCTTCATCACCCCTGCAACTGAACCGGTTTTGAGATATTTTAAACCTATATTCCCGAATATAAACATAAATACTACAATTATTATCCCTACAACATAAAGTCCATAAATATGCCGTATTGGAACAGAACAAATTATTGATACCATCAGCCAAAATATAGAATTTAAGATTTGTTTGTAACCGTTATAAGTCAGAGTTCTTAGGTTAAATTTTTCTGCTTCAACCCCTGTTCTTAATTTCATCTTTGAATTATTATATCCTAAATTCAGGGCATCATTCCACCACTGTTTTGTTTGTTCACGGTTTTTAGCAAATTCAAGAGTTCTGCGGTTCATTTCATTAAAGGCTTTCTCGCCTTTTTCTGTAATAAGTTTTTGAACTTCTTTTGAGGTAAACAATCGTTCTAAACCGCTGCGAATTTCATGCCTGCCGTAATATGAAGGAGCCTCAAAGCCTTCAAAGCGTTTTGTCAATTGCTTGTAATCATAAAATAAAGAATTTACTTCATCTTTTTGGTCAAAGTCTGTTGTTATCGGAGTAAACAAAATCTCGGAAAAAGATTTTTCAGACGGGATACCGATAGTTGCAAGGTGCCAGATATTAGAAATTTTATCCGGATTATTTTTATCAATTCTAATTGCTCTGCCACGCATTTGATTTGACAGCATATAAGAACTTACAGTGCTTGACAAAATCAAGGAATTTATACTCGGAGCATCCCAGCCTTCACCCAAAAGTGCCTGCGTGCCGACTAAAATCGTTATATGACCTTTATTAAACATCTCCGTAATAAGACTTACTATGACATTTTTTGCACTTTCTTTCGGAGTTATCTTTATGTAATTTTCGTCCTCACTATATCCAGAAATCGCTACACTTGAAATATCAATATTATTTTCCCTTAGCAGCGAATTAAAATCATTTTGTTTGTCTTTAGGCAATAAAATAAGCGAACCGCAAAGAACACCAAGACTCATTTGTTCCTGCGAAAATTTATTTTTCAGAATTCTCCAGATAGGAATAACTCCTAAGTGAGTATTATCCGTATCTTTATCTTTTATGTAATCCGCAAGAATTACCATACGCAAATCTTTGCCTAATGAATCAGTTTCAATTTGTGCTATTTCAACTATCGAATCCATTTTTCCGGTACTTGATGCAACCTGACGCTGAATTTTTATACTTTCATTAAGTACAATTTTTTTGTTATGAATAAGTCCTGCTCTTTTTGCTTGGGCAAGATAATCCTCAATTTTATCTTCTAAACCTTTAAATTCTGTAGTATGAGTAATCAAAAAACCGTTTAAAAATCTCTTTGCCTGAGTTAAATCAAACTTGGGTATATCTCTTTCTTTTGCATTAAACAATGCCGGAAATTCTTTTGAGATTTTAAAGCCGAGACTATGTAACAATGAAGCAACAGAAACATAAAATTCAGGGGCTTCAAGAATTTTTTCAACTTCATCATTTGTATTTATTAAAAAACTCATTCTGCTCAAATATTTTATAAGTTCGTTATCTTTTGTAATTTTTTCTACAAACTGCTTTACCGCAAGTTCGTGCTTTTTAATCATCTCTTTTTCGCTGTCGCGAAGTTTTGAAAAATATACAAAATCCTGATGCGGACAAAGGTCATTATTTTGAACAAGTTCAGGAATAGAGATAACTTCATCAATTTCTCCGCAAAGTTCTTCATATCTGTTCCATTCATTCAAATCTGCATCATAAGGCGGAGTCGCAGTAAGCGCAAGTGTTTGTTCAGGTTCAAGATTATCATTAAGATATGTCAAAGCCTTCCACCACTCTTTTCTTAAATGGTGTGCTTCATCAAAACATAACAAAGAAACTTTTGCACTTTTTAAAATATTTATTATTTCATCCGCTTTATCCGCGTTAAATCTGCTTGAAGATTTTATAGAGTCAACATCAATTTCATCATCTGAACTTTCATCATAAGTTTGCGGTTCTGCATCATCATTTTTCCCGCAAAATGCAGCAAGCAACGCCTGATAAGTTGTTACGGTAATAAATTTCGGTTCTCTTATATTAGTTGAAACAATTTCATAATCTTTTTCATCAAGAAACGCACAACAAATTCGGTCTTTCCACTGATTTTTAATTGTATTTGTCGGTGCAAGGATAAGTGTCGGACGGTTTATTCTTGATATAACTTCTATTCCCAATGTCGTTTTCCCTGCTCCCGGCGCAGCAACAACATGAAGTTTTTTATCTCTCAAATGAAAAGATAAATTATCTAAAATTCTTTTTTGATAATCTCTCCAACGACCCTTAAATTTTAAAATACTTTCCAATATTTTCCCCTAAATATTCAATTTATAGCCACCACCATAAATTGTTTCAATATATTTTTTACCATCAGAAATTTTATCAATTTTACTGCGTAAATGCCTTATATGAACTCTTATTGTTTCTATATCATCATCAGGCGAATATCCCCATATCTCTTTTAAAAGTTTGGCAGAAGATACCATATTACCGTGATTTTGAAACAACAAATTAAATATATCAAATTCAATCGGAGTGAGTTTTGCCTGCTTATCACCGATTCTTACACTATATTGCTCAGGCAATAATGTAATTTCACCGATAGACTGCAAATCTCTTACCGACGCAGATTTTGGTATTTGATTTGTGCGTTTTAATAATGCCCTTACTCGAACAAGAAGTTCTTCAATTTCAAAAGGTTTTACAAGATAATCATCAACCCCTATATTAAAACCGTTTACCTTGTCATTAAGTTGAGATAATGCTGTCAGCATAATTATCGGAATATTTTTTGTTTCATCATTTTCTCTTATTCTTTTTGCAACGGTAAACCCGTCAACTTCAGGCATCATAACATCAAGCACAACAAGCGAGGGCAACTCCTGTTTTGCAAGAGCAAAACCTTTAATCCCGTCAAACGCCTGCACAACCTGATAGCCTGCAAGTTCAAGATTTACTTTTATAAGTTCATTTATTGATATATCATCATCAACTACAAGAATTTTATTATTCATAATTTATTTTGCCTGTGCCAATTTTTTCTGTTTATATTCCAAAAGGCATGTTGCAAGTTGATCAGGACAACTTGTGGATTTTGGACCGCAAGATATTCCTCCCAATCTTTCAATTACCTCATCTATTGTCATACCTTTTATGAGTTCTCTGATTCCTGATAAATTCCCGTTACAACCTCCAAAGAATGCCGCATCAACAATTTTATTATCCTCGACTGCGACCTGCATCATTTGACAACAAACACCTTGTGGTTGATATTGTAAAATTTCCTGCTTGCCCATTATTTAATCCTCTTTAATCTAACCTTATTTTAGTACATTATCACATCTTTTTCAATTTTAAATATTTGTTAAGATTTTTTTAATAATCGAAATACATATAGCAAAAAATATATTTAGGGTTTTTAATACACGCATGAGAATAAACAGAGTAAATAACTCCACCGCATTTACAGGTGTCAGACAGGATAGAAATACAGTAGAACAATTAAAAAAAGATAACCCTTATGATTTGAATCTGCCTAATCAGCGCAGAATTTCAAATGCCATTGAAGAACTGTCAAAAATTCCGGGAGAAGATAATGTAAACTTTTTACTTGATATATCACAGAATCTTCGTTACGGAACAAGCATTGATTTGGGTAAAAAACCATATAACAATTGGAGAGAAAAGCTGAATAAAGCGGCTCAAACATCTTTAAAATTGTCTGATAAATCCGTTCAGGAAAAATTATCAAAGAAACTCGAACAAGCAATAAATGCACCAAAAATTATTACACCAGAAGAACGTGAAATAATTGCGCACCGAGAAATTCTGTTGTCAAAAATAAACCCTGAAGAACTCAAAGGTGTAAATAAAAACGAAAGTAAAATTCAAAAGAACCTGAACTATTTTGTTATATCATCAGAAATACCAACAGCACAAAAACTCTATATACTCAAAAGACTAAATTATATGATGAGTGATGATTACCGCATAAACCCTCAACTTCAAGATAAAAAGACAATGGTTTTGGCTGAAATATTAAATGACATTGTAGTCGATACTCCTGAATCAAAAATACCAAACATCAAAGCGATTAACCAAAAACAGCATGGTATGTGTGCGGCAATATCAATTTGCCGTAAAGCACTTGCTTATGAAGATAAAGCCAACTATGTTGATATGATTTTAACAGAACTTGATGATAGCCCTAACATGATGGTTTATGACAGAGCAAATTTAGGAAAACATCAAAAAGTTCCAATACCAAAAGCCGATATAGACTATGATTACGCAATAAAAAAAGGATACAGAATCGTAGATACCTCTGTTATGAATTGGATGAATGCGGCTGATACAGTCGGAGCATTTAATGATGTTGTTGGTGCTTATTCTGCATTTGACAAAGCAAATTTCGGGACTTTTGCTGACACTCATATTCATAAAGATATTGATGAACAAAGTGAAAAATATCAGGATTACTACAGAAGTTGCAAAAAATCTAAAGATACACTTGCTAACTGCAAAAAAACAATTGAAAAACAAAAATACTATGCAACTATTCAAAATGCATCAGAAAAAGAAAGAATTAATACATCTGCAAAAGATACTCAACTGTTACATTCAATAATTAAGCAAATATCACCGAATCTTGAACAAAGCGAAGTGAGAAAAATTTCAAATGAATTGCTCTCACTTGCATTGAATTATTCAGATGAAAGAAATAAATTAAACAACAAACTAAAACAATATTCATTTATTACTAATGAAGAAAAAGATGTAAAAAAACAAAAAATTGAAGAATTTTTAAATAATATTCTTGATGGGAACACAAACCACAAGATTTTAAAAGAAAAATCAGGAGAAATAGCAGATATTGTTGAAGAAATTAAAAATGTTAATAAAGGTCACGGATTGAGTTCTGCTCAAAAATATCTTGAGAATAAAGCATTATTTGAAGCCGCAGCAGCATACAGAACCCAGCAATCATTTGCCTTTGATATACCTGAATATCTGACGAATTCGATGGTTCAATTTAATATTCCCGATAATGAATCATATATTATTGAGAATTTAAATACTTTAAGCAATAATATTCGTTCGGGAAAAATCAATCATGAACTTAAAGAAATCTTATCCGAGAGATTTGAAAAAGAAATAGAAGAAAAATCGCAGGAATTATCCGCACCAAAAGACGAATTACTTGCAACTGTACTTGATGATTATGCAAATACAGTCAAAATGCTGACTACAACTTTTATGGATGATATTTACCATTCTCTTTTACTTGGTGACAGAAAACAAACACTTGTTACCCAACTTGATGCAGTAAAAAATGAAGTTTTGTCAACAAACGACAAAGATGTTATTAAAAAAGTCTCAGGTGATTTAAAAATCAAACAGAACAAATATGCAATAGCAGAAACACTCGATAAATATATTGAAACACTATCGGATGAAAATTGTACAGATGAACAATATTCTGAAATTTATAATAAATCTGGGCATAAATCACAACTTCTTGATTTGAAAGATGCTTTTGACAATACATTTGAACTTCTGTTTTCCAATCCGAATCCGTCATATATTGCAGGCTTTAATATTATAAACGGTGCGCCGATGGATTCTGACATTGAAACAACACAAGATTTGTACAAAGTTCTTGCAACAAGTTTTAATAATATGTCAATGATTATAAAAACACTGCAGGACACACTTCAGGTAACACTAACAGATGGGAGAATGTTAAACACTGCAGATCCGAAATTTGCCGCAATGAAACACCTTGAAAAAGTTGAAGAAATGGCAACGGAAGAAGAACTTATATCTTTGAGCAATAAATTTGACGAATTTGCTAAAAACAGATATTCACAAGACGGTACAAAGGTTAAATTTAAAGATTTGCCAAAATCAATAACGGAATTTACACCGAAAGAAAAAGCCGCACTTGAAAAATACAAAAGAAATATAAATTCATGGTACGCAGAATCAACAAGGAATCTGAACGATATTTATGTCCAAATGAAACAACCGTTAGAAGAACTTAACAGAGAAATAGGGGTTCAAAAAGGAGAATATTGGACAAGGGAAAATGAAAGCGGTTTAATGGACAATCAGGCATTAAAAATATTTGAACACATGACAGACCGTCCGTATTATGAAGAAACAAATATTCGTTCCGGATTAGATAAAATTAAACGCTCCCCATATTCGGCAACATCTATGACTTCAGTCAAAGATAGTGAGCCTGCTATGCATGCGCAGTACGTTGTTGACGTTAAACCGACAGTATTGACATTTGAAGATACTAACAAAATTAAAGATATCATTTTCCACGACAACAGTTGGGGCGCATCAGAACACGAAAATATATGGGTTGATAAACTTGGAATGTTAAGAACTGATTATTCAAGTTCCTATGGAGGACAAGAGGGATATATTACGAACGAAAAATACCAAAACGGGAAACTTGAAGATAACCTTATAAACAAAAAGGGCAAATTTGTTCCGGAAAAAATTCCGAACAAACAATACAACAAACTTTTAAATGAAGATAACGAAGAATACACTTTTCCAATGATTCGTACCCTTATCATGCAGGGTGTTTCTCCAAAAGCAATGTCGACCGTAAAAGCAATTAAGCAAAATCTTTTATTACCATCGTCAGAATACATTGATGATTTAAGCAAATTTGCATCAGAAATGAGTCAGGACGAAATTAAATCTGCAATAAAAAGAATTCAAACCGCAGGAGAATCTTCAAGAAAAACTTATGCACTTCTGCTGAAACGAATCAACGGCGATGATGTTTTTGATAAAGGAATAAATAGCGAAGAAAAATACTATAATCTTGCTCCAAACGACAAATTACGTCTAATAGCCGAAAAGGTTGCGATTATAAAATCTTATGACCAAATTCCGGATATCAACACATATAATATTGAAGTAAAATCACAAAAAGAACTTGATGAGTTACATAAAAAACTGCGTACGGAAGCAAGAAATAATTTTGATTATATTATGGGAAAAAATCCTGATATTCTCACATATGCAACAGAAAGCGTAAGAAAAGACACATACGCATTACTAAAAGAATTTGCAAAAGATAACAAAGTAAATCTCAGTTACAAAGCAATGACAAAAATTGTAAATTCAATGAAACGAATCAAAAAGAACAATTATGACGGAAGTATTTCGCAAGGTACAGACCTTATGATTGCAAATTTTGAAAAATACCTAAAACTGAAAACCGGCGTATCGGACGAAAAAGTTAAAGAAATATCTGCTAAAGTTAAATCTTTGATAGAAAAGAATTTAACAATATCGGAAAATGATGTAAAAACACAATTTACATCAGGCAGAAACGAAAAAATTGCAGGTTGGATAGACAGAGAATTTGGACCAAAAACAGACAAAGAATTTGCACAAATTCTGAACAATTTGCGTCACATGACAAACGAAGATTTTAAGAAAAAATACAACACCAAAATATCTGATTCAGATATGGGAATTGACTCAATAAACGGATATGATGTTGTCAAAGCAATACGCTCCGGCAGTGATTCAATGAAAAATTCGTTTATTAATACCGTATTTTCGGAAGGTTACTACCAAGATATTGAAGAAAGCAAAACAAGAGCATATTATGACCTTAAAAAACTGTCAAGGAATCTTAGCGGAGGGACTTATATCGGCGGTAAACGCTCATTTGACGACTTATATTCTGATTTTTATTACAACTTCCAGGGATTAACAATTAAAAAAGAATTTGACAAATATAAAGATGATGCCTTTAGAAAATATTTCGCATTTCCGGCATACCCTATTGTTGAAATTTCAACAGAAGAAGAACTTGAAAATTCGCTAAACACATTTAACGAAAAATTAAATAACTACATGGATTTTATCTATGCGTACAAAAATCAGCAGGCATCATTAGACCTTGTATATGAATTAAAACACTATGCAGATTCAAAACTCACCAACACTGGAGATATGACCCCTAAACAGTATTCAAAAATTACACAAGATTTGAGCAGATTGATAGCACTCAATTCAAGTGATGAAACACTTGACGACAAAAAAGAAGAAGCCGGACTATTATTTGCTTCCGGAACAAAAGACATTAAAGCGTACAAAGACTACATAAATTCTTTATACGATTTATTTAAAATATACGAAAAAACCGCAGACGGTAAAACAATGAAAGAAGCAGAACAGATTACGCTACAAAATATAGATATATATAAAAAGACATACGTAATGAGCATGTTTGAGCCAAAATACCAAGGCAAAGCACTTGAACTTCTCAATAAATGGATTTCAGCAAAATCAAAATCAGTATGGGTTAAAGACCACTTCAACCCAACCGTTAATGATGAAAGCAGTGAAGAAGCAAAGGCTATTGCGGAAAAATATACCCAAAATGTAAAAAATGCAGATGAAATATTTGAAAAATTTAAAGATTTGTTTATGAAGCACAGGCTTCTTGCAAGCCCTGACAGATATATGAATGAATATTTACTGCTTTGTGCTAAAGATGCAAAACATCCTGACAGAAAATATAATAATAACAGTGAAGAAAGTAAAAAAGCAATAAAAGATATGCGTGAAACTTTTAAAACCAACCTCAAATCACTTTTATACAAAGCGGATATGATGGAACTTCAATATACATTGATGGATTGCGCTCAAAAAGGTAATCTCAACGCAGTCAGAGATGCATTTAGAAATTCTACACTTGAATTAACTGATGGTTCCGTTGTCACAATGGATTCAGAAGCAGGATTAAATTTAATTATTTCGCCAATGCTTCAGGAAGAAAATCTTGATACGGCAGCATTATTCTTAAATCAACTCGGATTATCAGAAAAAGTTGCAAAAATGATTTCCGATAAAACATCACTTGATATTGCGTATAAGAATTTTAACAGGATACAATCTATAATAAAAAGTTCCGATTCACAGGCAAAATTTGCAAGAGAAGAAGTAAGAAATCTCGGAAATATAGACAATGATGCGAATTATGAACAAATTATACTTGACCTGAAACAAAGACTTATGGAAAAAGCAAAAAGAACAAGTTTCAGTACGGGAGCATCAATATTTGAAGCGGCATTAGATGACGCAATAAAAGAAATAAAATCACAACCAGACCAATCAAAGACATTACTTTTGGGCACAAATATTGATTTGGCTATTGCAGGATTAAGAGAAGTAGTTAAAGCGAACATAAATTATTTAAACCAACCGCTCCAAGTAATACAAAAAAGATATGACCTTATTAGAAAATTACTTCTACCTGACAATTCAACAGTTGCAGATGAAGCCCGAAAATACGTAGAATCACTTCACGAACTTTTAGAATACGAACACAGTGTACAAAAATCTTATCCGCATATTGGAATAACATCAGAATAGAATTTTGTATAAAAAGAGCCGAATTTTCATTTCGGCTCTTTTATCGATTATATTTTACTAATCATTCTTTTTCAAAAAATCGGGAACATCAAGGATATCTTCACCTGCAGATGAAGAAAGAGAAGATGTAGTTGAAGACTGAGAAATCGAACTTGAACGACCGAAATATTCAGCCGCAGATATTTGTCTTGCGGATTTTTCTGCAAAGCCGGTCGCAATAACTGTTATCTGAATTTCATTTTGCAAAGATTCATTTATTGCAGTACCCAAAATTACATCCGCATCATCCTTAACAACATTATTAATAACGCTTTGAGCATCATTGATTTCATATAAAGACATATTTGAACTACCGGTGATGTTGACAATAATTCCGCTTGCCCCATCAATAGAAGATTCTAACAATTGAGAATTGATAGCCATTTCAGCAGCCTTTATTGCTCTACCGTCACCCTGTGCTCTACCGATACCCATTAATGCAGTACCGGAATTTTTTACAACTTTTCTGACATCAGCAAAGTCAATATTGATAGTACCCGGAATTGTAATAATATCAGATAACCCCTGAATACCTCTGAATAAAACTTCATCTGTAACACAGAAGGCATCTCTTACACCAATTTCGTGTTTTACAACCTGCAATAATTTGTCATTCGGAACAACCAAAATAGCATCTACATACTTTTTAAGTTTTTCAATACCATCTTCTGCCTGCTGCATTCTCTTTTTACCTTCCCAAAAGAAAGGTTTAGTAACAAAAGCGATTGTCAAAATACCCAAATCCTGAGCGATTTGCGCCACAACAGGCGCTGCACCTGTTCCTGTTCCGCCGCCCATACCGGCAGTTATGAATAACATATCCGTATTATCCAAAGCCTTTGTAATTTGTTCTTTTACTTCCAAGGCTGCTCTTTCACCGACTGCAGGATCAGCACCGCAACCAAGACCGTTTGTTGTTTCAACGCCAAGTTGTAACTTATTTGGAACATTACTGCAACTTAATGCTTGCAAATCAGTATTCATCAGCCATAATTCAACATCAGCAAGTTTAGCCTGCAACATTCTGTTTACAGCATTTCCGCCACCGCCGCCGACGCCTACAACTTTTATCCTTGTCGGATTTATAACCGATCTGTTGCTGTTTTCGTAATTAGATATAATATTTTCCATTTTGCCTCCTGCAATTTATAATAATATATGATACATTATATAATAAAAAAATTTTTTTACACATTTGTTGATATTTTGTAATAATATATCTTCAAAATTGCAGGAAATCAAAATATTAAGCAGTCAAATCTAATTTTTTACCTGTTTTCTCGTTTTTAACAGCCTGCGCTCTCATTTTAATACTTTGAGCACTTTGCGCAACCTTATAATCTTGACCTGAAGGATCAGATGGGGCAAGAGCGGCTCTTATCACGATATTAGCGTGGTCTATCGTTTTTTGAGGATTGTTTTTGTCTAAAACCGGCATAGCAATAGGAACATGTCCTGATACGGGAATCCCGTTTGCATCCCGTTCAATAGATATTGCACCTGCAAACTGTCCGCCTGCAGATTTGTGCGCCAACTCATGATTATAAATATGATTATAATTTTTAGTTATCAACTCCTGTTTAGTCAAACCATTATACAAAATCATACACAACACCTCTGCTACTTTTGTAACATAAAATTATAATTTTGTCAAGTGTACCAACATAAAACAGAGGTTTGCAACTCTGAATTAACTTCAATATATGCAAACCTCTGCTTAAAATTTACTGATTTATTATATTAATTATTAACCTAATTGGCTCATTACTTCTTCAGCAAAATTATCCTGGCGTTTTTCAAGACCTTCACCAAGTTCATATCTTGTGAAAGCAAGAACTTTCATTTTGCCTTCAATAAGTTGAGCAACAGTTTGATTAGGATCTTTAACAAATCCCTGATCTAAAAGGCATCTTTCAGCCATCAACTTATTGATACGACCTTCAACGATTTTGCCTCTGATTGCTTCAGGTTTTTTAAGCAAATCTTCTTTACCCATTTCAATTCTTGTTTCTTCATCAATAACAGATTGCGGAATCTGATCTCTTGAAACAAATTGAGGTGCACAAGAAGCAATATGCAAGCATAGGTCATTTGCTAATTCTTCGTTTTTAACATCAGTGTGCAATAAAACACCGATTTTTCCGTTGTGAATATATGTAGCAACATTGCCTTCGTATCTTACAAATCTTCTTACGGTAATTTTTTCTCCGATTGATGCAATTTTTTCTTTTAAAGCATCAGCAATAACTTTACCGCATTGCTTGCAAGTCATACCCAACAATGCATCAACATCAGCAGGTTTTTGTTCTTCAACATTTTGAGCGAGTCCTGAAGCCAAAGCCTTAAATTCATCATTTTTAGCAACAAAATCTGTTTCGCAGTTAACTTCAATCATTGCACCGCCGTTTGCATCTACAAAAGATTCTACACGACCTTCAGCAGCGATTCTGCCCATTTTCTTATCGGCAGAAGCAATACCTTTTTGGCGTAAAATTTCAGATGCTTTTTCCATATCACCATCCGCTTCAACAAGTGCTTTCTTGGCATCCATCATACCTGCACCGGTTTTATCACGAAGTTCTTTTACCATTTGTGCTGTAACTGTCATTTTATATCTCTCCTATTTTGATAGTACTACTTATTAAAAGATTCTAATTCCCAAGGATATTAAGGCACTAAATATACTCTGAGTATCATAGTGCCTTAGTGCCTTAGTATCTTATTATTCTTCTATTTTTGCTTCTTCTGCGGTAACACCGGCATCTTCAGCAGAAATCTTTTTTATTTTCTTAGTTTCATTTGCTTTATTTTCTCTTAGTTGTTTACCTTCCAAAACGGCATCAGCAAGTTTTGAAGTAATCAACTGAATAGAACGAATTGCATCATCGTTACCCGGAATAATTTTGTCAATTCCGTCAGGATTAGCATTAGTATCTGCCAAGCAAATAACAGGAATACCGAGTTTGTTTGCTTCTTTAATAGCAATATCTTCTTTTTCCTGATCAATAACAAAGATAAGTTCAGGTAAACCTCTCATTTCTTTGATACCACCAAGAGTTTTAGAAAGTTTTGCAACTTGTCTGTTAATTTGAGCAACTTCTTTTTTAGGAAGTTTGTCAGTATAACCGTTTGCTATAAATTCTTCTAATTCTTTTAATTTATTAACTCTGCCTCTGATAGTTTCAAAGTTAGTAAGCATACCGCCTAACCAGCGTCTGTTAATATAGTATGCACCGGATCTTTTAGCTTCTGACTCTACAACTTCAGCAGCCTGTTTTTTAGTACCTACAAAAAGAATATTTCTTCCTTTTGCAGCACAATCTCTGACTAATTCATATGCTTCATCAAGCAATACTGTTGTTTTTCTTAAATCAATAACATAAATCCCGTTTCTTGCACCATAAATATACGGTTTCATTTTAGGATTCCATCTTTGTGTTTGGTGTCCGAAATGTACACCTGATTCCAAAAGTTCAATCATTGAAGCGGTTGGCATCTTTTTTCTCCTTTTTGTTTAAATGTATTGTACTACGGGAAACACTGCTCCATCGGGTAAAAAATCCGACTAGGGCAAAACCTATCAAGCCAGTGTAACCAATTACAATATACTATAAACATAATATTATGCAAATATTTAGTTAAATAATGTAAATCAATCTTGAAAATAAACAAACATATTGCAAAAAATTTATTTTTGAGTTTTAATACAACTACTCACATCCTCAAATGAGTAGTTGCGGAGTCATTAACCGCACAATTTGAAAGGAAAGAAAATGGCAAATATTAAATCTGCTAAAAAAAGAGTATTAGTCGCTGAAAAAAACAGACTTAGAAATGTAGCATGGAAATCTTCTATCAAAACCGCAGTAAAAAAAGTTTTAGAACTTGCTAACGGTGAAGATAAAGATGCTTTAAACAATGCATTGTCTAAAGTTTACCAACTATGCGATAAGGCTGTTGTAAAAGGTATTTTGCATAAAAATACCGCTGCAAGAAAAAAATCAAGACTTGCTCTTGCTATCAAAAAACTTGCTAAATAATAGTTTTAGACAAGAAAATATGTGAGAAACGGGAAAGATTTATTTCTTTCCCGTTTTATTTTGCTCAAAATTTGATTATTAAAAATTTTGATAAAATTTTATATAACAATATAGGTTAAAATACCATTATACAATGGGTTTTAGAAATAAAAAATTGAAAAATTTTATCAAAAATTTTCAATAATTATATTAAAATTAGCCAATATTTATTTAGAAATGCGATTTTATATAAAAAAATACATCAAAATAACGATATTTTAAAAAATTTTTATTATAAAATAAAATAAAGTTTAGAAATGTTAAGGGTTAAAACTCAATAATATATAGAATTTTGAACTTGTATAAAAATCACATATTGATTTATTTTTTAAAAGGTGTAATATAAAATTATAAAAAAGGAGGCACAAAACATGTTTACATCATCTAAAAAAGAAGCAAAAGAAATGCAACAACAAATTATTGAATCAGCAGGTAAAATTTACAATTATTTATCAAGCAAAGGTGAAGTTACTATCAATAAATTGAGAAAAGATATGGATTTGGATGACAATTTCACTTATATGGGCTTAGGCTGGTTATCAAGAGAAGATAAAATTACTTATACTCAAAAACCAAAATCAGTTACAGTCCAATTAAGTTAATTTTATTAAAATTAAAAAAATACCCTGTAAATAATTTTACAGGGTATTTTTATTTCTTATGACAAAAATATTCAATAATACCCACATGCGCAATAGTTGATAATACTGTCAAACCTGCAAAAATTTTGTGAGATTTCATTTTATGCCTGCAAGCCTGCACTACACAAGCACTGCCCAATGCCAAAGCACTGTATCCGCTTATTTTCACATAATTATACTTATAATTCTTTTTGGGTTGAATATTATTAACAGGTTGAATACTCACAAAATTATCCTTTACATTTTTAAAATATAATAGCAAAAAAAAAATTTTTATGTTTTAAAAACAAAGTAATATTTACAAACAGGGGTTAAAATGTTTACTATATTCTTAAAACCGAAAAATTACAAACAAATTGACAAATACCTTTCACGTTCAGCTCAACCAAGATTCCAAGAATTAAAATGGCTAAAAAAACAAGGGGTAACTGATGTTATAAATTTAAGAACAATGGAAATCCCTGATATAAATTACGACGAAGCGGAAACAGTAAAAACTCTCGGAATGACATATCATAGTATTCCATCCATAACTAAATATCCAAAAAAAGAAAATGTCGGGAAATTTTTAGATATAGTTGAAGGAGTAAAACAAAACGGCGGGAAAGTACATGTTCATTGTAAAGAGGGAGCAGACCGTACAGGAATGTTTTCCTATATATACGAAAGATTGAATAATATCGGCACAATTAAAGATAATTTGCAGGAACTTGCCGAACATCATTGGCATAAAGACAAATACCCGTATTTAAATGAATGGGCTGAAACTTTTGTCGGGATGTTTAAAAAATAATTATCTTACTTTATTTTCTGTCCCTGCGATAAGTCTTTTGATATTTTCTCTATGCAGATAAATAACATAGACTGCCGCAACAAAAGCATAAATAACGTAGGCTGGCGGTGAATTTAAAAACCACATAATAACAGGGGCAAGCGCAAGCGCAATAATAGAACCTAATGAAACATATTTTGAAACCCATGTTATTATTGCCCAAATTACAGCAATAATAAGTCCTGCCTGCCAATTTAGCGCAAGCAAAGTGCCGACACCCGAGGCAACTGATTTTCCTCCGGTAAAACCTAAAAATACCGATTTACTGTGACCGATTATTACAAAAATGGCTGCCAAAACAGGAAGTACACCAACATCTGCAAATGATTTTGTTAAAAAATATGCGAGAACTACAGGCAAAGCACCTTTAAAAGCATCTAAAAGCAGCACAATGAAAAACCATTTTTTGCCCATTACTCTTTTTACATTTGTTGCACCTGTAGAACCTGAACCGATAGTTCTGATATCTTGCCCCGTAAAGAGTTTTACGACAATATATCCTGTCGGTATTGAACCGATTACATAAGCCCCAAGTACTACAAACATTATTTCTAAAATCATTTTTATATCCATTTTTCTCTCCCTGATTTACTCTCGTAATTTTACCCCAAAATCATTTTAAATGCTAAATTTTCACAAATCGTAGCATCATTCATTGGCGGAGTTAATGTTGCCTGACGTTTTGCAGTTTCAACATGTTCCAAATCTTTCAATAATCTTTGAAATAGTATCTTGTTTTCAAAATTATTTTTCATAATAAAAACCATAAAATTTTCCATCTGTTCAAAAATTTCAACAGCACCGTTATTTTCAACAAGATTTAACAGGTCATTTTCAAAACCCAAAACATTATTGCGCTCAATATTCCAATAGTTATTGAGCAAATTTTCTACAAGTTCATAGTTTTGCTCCGAAATAATTTTTGATGGAACAAAAAATGACTGCGCCCTTGAAACAACGGTTGAAATAACATCACTTTTATCATTTGTTAAAAATATAAATGTTGTATTTTGAGGAGGTTCTTCAAAAGTTTTTAATAACGCATTAGAAGTAACTTCCGGAAAATTTATTTTATTTAGCGGTAACAAATTTCCGTCTTCATCTCTGTCACAGAAAATATAAACCCTGTGATAATCACTTGTAACCGCAAGTTCAGAGATAATTCCTCTTGCCTGTGCTACATTAATATTTTTCTTTCCGCCTGAAGAACCTTCCTCATCTGAAATATTTTCAGAAGCCTCTTTATAATCAAGTCTTGTATAAATTTTTACGGCAGGATGAGTTTGTTCCCTGATCCACCTGCAATTTAAACACTCACAATCGTCACTACCCGATTCTTTACAATTTAAAAGTCTTGCAATCTCAAGCGCAAGTTCGCATTGAGATTGAATATCCGCCCCCCAAAATAAAATACAGTGAGAAATATTTTTGTTTTCATCCTCAATTCCGGACTTGAAATAATCAACAAGTTGCGGGAGTTTTTGAATTATATTTTTATCGTAATATTGCATATTCTATCTCCCTTTCAGGCGCAAGATTTGATTGTCCTGACTTGATTTTGTATTCAGCCTGAGTTAAATTTTCTTTTAAATTTACCAAATTTTTTAGCGGCACTTGTTTTAGTTTTTGGAGTTCAAGTTTGACTCTGTACGGATGCATATTTATTAATTTTGCAAGTTCATCCTGAGAATATCTGCTTCCGTTTGCTTTTATAAATATTTTTTCTCTCAAACTTGAATGTAATGTTGCAAGAACAGAAAGCGGATAACGGGTTGAAATAAGTTTGTTATACTGCTCCAATGCCTTTGATTTTGCTCCGAGCACAACACTATCTATAAATGCGAACAAATCTTCATTACTTATGCAAATTTCTTTTACCATCTCTTTTGTTGCAGGTTTATCTTTTGAAAAAACTTTCAACTTTTCAAGTTCGGAATCTAACATTCTCAAATTTGAACCGACCTGCAAAAGCAGCAAACTGACTGCATCAGGATTAATTTTTAATTCGTGCTTTTTAGCCTGATTTTTAATCCACGATTCGAATTCTGAAGTTTTATATGCAGGAATCTGATTAAACTCCTGTGAATTATATTTTGACAGAATTTTAAATATTTTTTTTCTTTTATCTATTGATGTTTTTTTCTTCGAATCGGGAACAACATGGGCTCTAAAAACGATATCTAAATTCTCATTTACTCCATCAAGAGCCTTTTCTATTTGTTTAATCTGTCCGTCATCAAAACCGCTTTCGCTATCTGAGTCCTTTTTCTTTGACTTAAAATAATTTAAACAATCAATTACAATAAGCATTTTACCAAACATCATGGGTTGAGAGGATATTGCAACCATTAAATCCGGAAATTTCGGATTGTCAAATTCCTTATAACTCATTTCAAGAAAATTTTTATCAAGTTTTGATTTCAGTTTCTTGATTTCGGTTGAAATATTAAATTCCTCATCCCCATAATAAAAATAAATCATGATTAAATTTTATCATAATTGCAAAATGATAAAAATTATGTGTAAATTTTTATTAAAAAAACGCAAATTAAAATTTTACCGTAATTATAAACAACATAATCAATTACGAAAGGAAAAATTATGAACGGTATTAAATTAGGTTTTAGTATGGTAGATTTGGCAAAATCCTGGGGAAGAGGAATCGGCAGCGTGAGATTAAAAGACGGTTCAAGCGTTAAAATTTTGGGCGACCCGAGTGATAAAGCCGTAGATTTTTTCAGAATTAAAAACGGCAGACTTATGGAATCTAAAGGCTACAGAGGCGAATACGCAATGTATCAGGCAGCAAATGATGTCGGATACATTGAAGAAAAACTTGCCCTGAATCCTGAAGATGTTGATAAAGCATGGCATAGTTGCTTTGATGTAGTGGTATAAAAACATCGAAATAGAAATTCATAAATTATTTATATTTTAAGACTAAAAAGACCGATATTTACAAAATATCGGTCTTTTATTAATTTATATATGATACATAAATTAGTCTTGAGCGTGACCTGCTGTACCTAAAACGTCGCGCATTTTGTGCATAACCATTTCTTTAACAGCAGTTCTGCCCGGTCCCATATATTCTCTCGGGTCAAATTTTTCAGGATGTTCAATAAAGAACTCTCTGATTGTTGAAGTCATTGCAAGTCTCAAATCTGTATCGATATTGATTTTTGCAACACCGTGTTTTGAAGCATAGTTAAGCATTTCTTCAGGAACACCTTGAGCATCAGGCAAGTTACCGCCAAATTTGTTGCATTTTTCAACAAATTCTTTAGGAACTGATGAAGAACCGTGCAATACAATAGGATAATCGCCAAAACCTGCTTCTTTCAAAGCATCTTTGATTTCTTTCAATCTTTCAAAATCTAATTTTGCTTCGCCTTTGAATTTGTAAGCACCGTGAGAAGTACCGATAGCAATAGCCAAAGAATCACAACCTGTTTGTTTTACAAATTCAACTGCTTCTTTAACATTTGTATATTTAGCATCTTTATCAGATACATTAACATCATCTTCGACACCAGCAAGTTTGCCAAGTTCTGCTTCAACTGAAACTCCTCTTTCATGAGCATAATCAACAACTTGTTTTGTTACTCTGACATTTTCTTCAAACGGGAATCTTGAACCATCAATCATAACAGATGAGAAACCGCCATCAATACATGCTTTACAAATTTCAAAATCTGCACCGTGGTCTAAGTGCAAAGCGATAGGAACCGTTGTTGTGGCAAGAGCGGCTTCAACCAATTTGATAAGGTAAGTTTGATTTGCATATTTTCTTGCACCCGCAGATACCTGCAAAATAATAGGTGATTGAGTTTCTTCTGCGGCTTCTGCGATACCTTGCAAGATTTCCATGTTGTTAACATTGTAAGCACCAATAGCATAGCCGCCTGCAAGTGCCTTTTTGAACATTTCATTTGTTCCGACTAATTTTCTTTCAGCCATTTTGACTTCTCCTTCTTTCTCTTTATTCCCCTCGCCCTCCGGGAGAGGGGGTAGGGGTGAGGGCAATCCTCACTTATACACTATTAACATTCATAATTTATAACAAACAAAACTTTTATTCAAGATTTTACAAAAAATAGCAAAAAATTTTATTATGCGTTTTATAACAAAAAAAAGGAGTTTATATATGAAAGTTTCAAACATTCAAAACAACAGTTTATATTGTACTAACAGCGTATCATTTAAAGCTGCAACAAATTTTGACAGAATTTTACCTGCAAACAAAGGCATAATATCAAAAAAATCGGTAAAATTGATTAATGAATTAAATTCTTGCATAGATAAAGAATGGTCAGATATTAAGCAAGGGAAAAAGATAGCGGAAAAACCGATTTTCCAAATTTTAGACGGAAAGAAACATGTTACATTTGAACCGGTTTATGCCCAAAAATATCCTGCTTTGCTAATAGATATTAATGACGGAAAATACACTGAAAAAATTCTAATGAACAGAGATAATCCTAACAATTTCAGATATGAAAAAGTTATTAAAACAGATCACGGAAGTGCAACTTTAAAGACTTACAGTTCAATAAACGGCGGGAATAAAGAAATAGACAGATTTGTTAATAATATTGTAGAAAATAATCTTGAAAGAATACTTTCAAACAAAATGTGGGACAGAATTTTAAACCGTATTGAAGAAGGTATTGATTAATATTTGGACTCAAATATTTTTACAGCCCTATCTAAAATTCCTAAGCAATATGAAATTGCTATGCCGTAATTTGTAATCGGCACTCCGGCCTTATTTGCGAGCAAAATTCTTGATAGAACTTCTCTGCGATTTGTCATGCATGCACCACAATGAATAATGAGTTTATAATCGGAAACATTTGGAAAATCATGCCCTGAGAAATTTTCTATGAGCAAATTTTTACCTGTCTTTTTTCTTAAAAGATTTGGAATTTTGACTTTACCTATATCATCTTCAATTGCATGGTGAGTACAACTTTCCAAAATCAAAACTTTATCTCCGTCTTTTAAGGTATCAATTGCCTTTGCCCCATCAATAAATGCATTTAAATCACCTTTCAAACGGGCAAAAAGAATTGAAAATGAAGTTAAATCAATACTATCAGGTACAATTTCATTTACTTTTTTAAATGCCTGTGAGTCAGTTACGACAAGTATTGGAGGAGTTTTTAAATTATCAAGTGCATTTTTCAACTCGGTATCTCTTACAGCAAGAGCAACACAACCACTGTCTAACAAATCTCTCAATGTCTGAACTTGCGGTAATATAATCCTGCCTTTAGGTGCCTCTTTATCAATAGGAATGACCATCACGACAGTAGAACCACTTGGCACAATATCACCGACAATTTTTGGTGTATTTATGAAATCATCAGGTAAAAGTTCAATCAATAATGATTTAAATTTATAAACAATTTCACTATCATCTTTTGCGGAAGTTATTAAAATATTTTTAGTGTAATTCTTTATTACATTTAATTTTTCATCCGATATTTCTTTAATATCAGATTTATTTACAACAACAATAAAAGGAATTTTTAAATCCACGAATTTTTCAATAAGAGAAATATCAAAATCATCTATCCCTTTATAATCGCAGACCAAAACGGCAACATCAGTTCTGTTTAAAATTTTTAATGTTTTTTCAAGTCTTTGTTCGCCTAATTCTGTATTGTCATCTATACCTGCACTATCAAGAAAATTTACAGGACCGACAGGCAAAAGTTCCATTGACTTTTCAACAACATCCGTCGTTGTACCCGCAATATCAGATACAATTGAAACATCCTGTCCTGTTATTCTGTTTAACAGAGAGGATTTACCGACATTAGTTTTACCAAAAATACCTATATGAAGCCTGTTTGATTTTAATGAATTCATAACACAATTTTTGCATAAAAAAACCGACTTGTAAAAGCCGGTCTTTTTTTGAGATTAACCTCTGATTTTTAACTTTTTAATCAAATCTCTGTATTCGTCAAGATTTTTAGATTTTACATAAGAAAGAAGTTTCTTTCTTTTACCTACCATCATCAAAAGACCTCTTTTTGTTGCGAAATCTTTTTTGTTTGATTTAAGGTGTTCGGTAAGTTGAGCAATTTTTGCAGTCATCATAGCAATTTGAACTGCTGAATTACCTGTATCTTTTTCATTTTTACCGAATTTCTTGGCAAATTCCTGTTTGTTTTCTAAGTTAATTGACATTGTGTTTTTCCTTTTCTTGTTGAGTGATTATTGGCGTAAGCACTCTACAAGAGGATGATAATACGCTAAAATTTAAAAATCAAGTGATTTTATAAAAATACATAAACAATATTATCCGAATATCTCGCTAAGATATTCTAATTATGTTCATTTTTTCTTTTTGTCTTGAAGCAAAAAGAAAAAACGAACCAAAAAAGAAAAACTCGCTGATTACAATACCGCCTGACGGCGGCATAAGACTGCTAACGCAGTAATATGTGTTTTTGCCTATCGGCAAAAATCTCTTAGCACGGCTAAAACTACGCCGTGCGCTTGAATAACGACCTTTACGAAGTGCAGGTCGGGGAGTTTATTGGCGCCCCGTTTCTTTGCGGTCAAAGAAATGGGGCAGGATAGTTTTGATAAACAAAAACTCCCGATAATATTGTCTATGTAAATATTTATACTAAAATTAAGTTATGGAGCACAAATTATTTAAACTTGTTTCAAAATACAAACCCTCTGGAGATCAACCGCAAGCGATAGAAAAACTTGTAAAAGGATTGGAAAACGGTGACGATACACAAACTCTGCTTGGGATTACAGGTTCCGGAAAAACATTTACCATTGCAAATGTCATTGAAAGAGTTCAAAGACCTACCCTTATTATTGCACACAACAAAACCCTTGCAGCACAATTGTATAACGAATTTAAAGAACTTTTTCCAAATAATGCGGTTGAATACTTTATCAGTTATTACGATTATTATCAACCAGAAGCGTACATTCCTCGAACAGACACATACATAGAAAAATCTTCAAGTATAAATGAAGAAATTGACCGACTTCGACACAATACCACTCGTAGCCTTTATGAACGGGATGATGTAATTGTGGTATCATCTGTCAGCTGCATTTACGGCTTAGGAGTACCTGAAAATTACTTTAAAGGCACAATTACTCTGCATAAAGGCGACGATATAGACAGAGATGCACTATTGAAATATCTTGTGGAAATTCGTTACGAAAGAAATGATGTTGAATTAAAATACTCAACCTTCAGAGTCAGGGGCGATATTGTTGAAATTATGCCGCCGTACGAAAAGGTTATTACAAGACTTTATTTCTTTGGAGATGAACTTGAAAAAATAGTTAATATCGACCAAATTTCAGGCGAAATCATTGACATGCCAAACGAAATCGTTATATATCCTGCGGTTCACTATATAACTGATGATGAAAATCAGGAAGAAACATTAAAAATGATAAGGCAGGAACTTTCTGACAGACTCGTTGAACTAAACGACCAAAACAAACTTGTAGAAGCCCAAAGGCTTGAACAACGGGTTAAATACGATATTGAAATGATAAAGGAAATGGGTTATTGCACAGGAATAGAAAATTATTCAAGAATATTGGAACGCAGAGCCCCCGGAACTGCACCTGCAACATTATTAGATTATTTTCCGGATAATTTTTTAACAATTGTTGATGAATCACACCAAACACTGCCACAAATAAACGGTATGAGCCATGGTGATGCTTCAAGAAAACAGGTTCTTGTTGATTACGGTTTCAGACTTCCCTGTGCAAAGGACAACAGACCGCTTAAAAATGAAGAATTTTACGCAAAAGTAGGACAAAAAATTTATATTTCAGCTACTCCTGCAGAATTTGAAAGACAAACATCCACTCAAATTGTAGAACAAATCATACGACCAACAGGACTTTTAGATCCGAAGATTTCAGTAAGACCTATTGACAGTCAAATCCCTGATTTGAAATCCGAAATAAAAAAACGCACAGATAAAGACGAAAGAATTTTGATTACAACACTAACAAAGCGCATGGCAGAAGATTTAACAGATTTCTTTTTGCAGGAGGGTATAAGAGTCCGTTATCTGCATAGCGAAGTAAAGTCTATCGAAAGAGTAGAAATTTTGAGAGATTTCAGACTTGGAGAATTTGATGTACTTATCGGTGTCAATCTTTTAAGAGAAGGATTAGACATCCCTGAAGTATCACTTGTTGCTATTATGGATGCGGATAAAGAGGGATTTCTACGTTCAGAAACAAGTTTAATCCAAACTATAGGTCGTGCAGCAAGAAACGCCTGCGGAGAAGTTATTATGTATGCAGATAAAATGACCGATTCTATGAAAAATGCAATTAAAGAAACCGAACGCAGAAGAAAAATTCAAATCGAATACAACCAAAAGTACGGTATTATCCCGCAAACAATCAAAAAACCAATTGAAAACAACCTGTTATCATTAATTGCAAGTTACCGCAATTTTGAAGACGTTGTCGCAGAAGAAATGGTTGAACATAATATAGAGAAAAAAGATTTGCCAAAACTTATTTCAAAACTTGAAAAAGACATGCACAAAGCAGCAAAAATACTTGATTTTGAACGCGCTGCAGAAATTCGTGACCAATTGAAAAAACTCCGTGATATAAAATAAAATCTTATTTTTTTCTATTGTTCATATTCATTCCGGAGCCTTTCATGTAATAATTGTCCTGATATTCGCTATCTTTACCTTTTATCAACTCGTAAGATGCCTGAGCAAAATAACTTGACAGAGCGGAAAGATTCAGAACTCCAACACATGAACAGTAAAATACAAATAAAATACTATTTAATGGCAGTTTGAATACAAAAAATAAATACCAAACAGCACCTATAAAAATTCCGTTAGCAATCAAAAGTTGAGGAATTAAAAATAACAAATTTATACACACATCCATTGAGGACTCTGATATGACTTTTATATTATAAGCATCAAATATGTTTAAAGTCTTGGAAAATGCAAGATAAGATGTAAATATAACCGAAAAAACAATCAACCATACTATACAATTAAAAATCAATGTAAAATTCGGAATATCAAAAGGGAATTTGACAAATGTTACAATACAATAACCAATAAACATCATCAAACAGAGAATTGGTAATACCGCTATAATCAACTTAATCGTAACAGATATAAGTGAAATAATATTAAACGTAAGAATTTCGCGTTTATTTGAACGAATATTACATATACCGTTGCTCATCAATGTTGCCATGAGAATTAAGGTAGGGATTGCGAAAAAATAGCCTGCGACAAAACTTTTTATCAGGAACAGATTTGCACAAATTGAAACCGGAATGGCATAAACAATAATCTTCACCATTGCCATATCTTCGCCAAACGCATCATTGAATGCATCGGTTAATGATGCCATTAGTCCTCCTTTTGTTGTGTATTATCTTTTTAAAAGCCTTTGCAACTCAGCAGGTTTTGAAGATTTTGCCATTGCGTTTTCAACCGTAACAAGACCGGAGTTTACAAGATTAGCAAGAGCCGCTTCAAGAGTCTGCATGCCGCTTTCAGAACTTGTCTGAATAGTAGAATAAATTTGAGCAGCCTTTGATTCACGAATCAAGTTTGCAATCGCAGGAGTAACTATCATTATTTCCTGAGCCATTACTCGACCTTTTGAAGTCCCGTCGGGCAACTGTTTTGGTAAAAGTGTCTGAGCAAAAACCGCCACAAGAGAGTTTGCAAGTTGAACTCGAATTTGTTGTTGCTGTCCTTGTGGGAATACGTCAATAATACGGTCAATCGTTTGAGATGCCGAAGATGTGTGCAATGTTCCAAAGACCAAGTGACCTGTTTCGGCAGCAGTCAGAGCCAAAGCAATTGTCTCATGGTCACGCATTTCACCTACAAGAATAATATCAGGGTCTTCACGCAGAGCAGATTTTAGAGCATTGGCAAATGAACGTGTATCCATACCCAATTCACGCTGGTGAATGACACTCATTTTTGATTTATGCACAAATTCGATAGGGTCTTCGATAGTTAATATGTGTTCTGCTCTTGTTCTGTTGATATAATCAATCATTGCTGCAAGTGTGGTAGATTTACCTGAACCAGTCGGACCTGTAACAAGAACAAGACCTCTCGGTTTTTGGGCAACCTCTGTGACTATCGGAGGCATATTCATATTTTCCAATGTCGGTGCCTCTGATGTAATTGTACGAAATGCAGCCGCATAAGAACCTTTATCTTTATAGAAGTTTACACGGAAACGCCCCATGCCCTTTATACCGTATGAAAAATCAAGTTCCCAATCCTGCTCAAGACGGCGTCTTTGATCATTTGACATCATCGGGAACAACAATTGTTCAACTTGTTCCGAGGTTAACGGCGGATATTCCATTCTTTCTAACTTGCCATCAACACGCTTTACAGGAGGCAAACCGCTTGAAATATGCAAATCGGAACCTCTGCTTTCGACCAATTCTTTTAATAAATCTTCTATAATCATTATAAAACCTCTATACTATTCAGTGTAATTTAACAATGCTTCATTTTCTTTGTCTGCCGTTTCAAGCATAACATAAGACATATAAGCACCCAAAGCGATTGCTTTTGGGTCTAAATCAGTTTTATTCGCCGCTTCTATAATCGCAGAATTTATTTCGGGATTTTCATCTTTAATATAATGTATCATTTTTTTACGCCATTGGGGCATATCTACAAATATTTCATCAAAAATACTTTGCGAAATTTCTTCAGTTATTACAGGCAACATATAAAAATCCTTTATTACAAATCCAACCTATCTTATTATACACTATTAAGCCTGTAAAGTCCATATTTGAGCAAAAATCATTTATTTAAAGTATAATAATATTTATGAAACTGGATAATCTTGTACTGACAAATTACAGAAATTGTCAAAACATAAAATTAGATTTTGAAAAGAATAAAACATTAATTATAGGGAAAAATGCGCAAGGAAAAACAAATATACTTGAAAGCATTTACTTTCTCTCAACCCTAAAAAGTCCGAGGACTTCAAATAACACGGATTTGATAAAATTTGATGCGGAATCATTTACAACAGAAGCACAACTTATAAAACATGACACAAATATTGATATGTATTACCGTTTCGGACAGGATAAAAAACGGGAACTGAACTTAAACGGGGTGAAATCGACCATAAAGGATTTTAAAAGTACCTTAAAGTGTGTGCTTTTTTCAACATCAGACCTGCTTTTATTAAGAGGGGCACCGCAAGACAGACGTGACTGGCTTGATAGAGCAATTGCCCAAATTTATCCGGCTTATGATGACAGACTTTCTAAATATGAAAAAATCCGGATTCAGAAAAATAATTACTTCAAAGAATGTGCCAAAACAGGAAATTATGACAACGCTCTGCTTGACGTACTGAACGAACAACTTTCTGTTACAGGCAGTAATATTATATTTATCAGAAAAAAATACTTAAAAGAAATTGAAAAAATCGCAAAAGAAAAACACAAAACCATAAGCGAAACAGAAGAACTTGCAATAAATTATAATTGTTCATTCATAGATGACGATTCTATTGAAGACATAAATGATATTCAAACCGTATTCAAAGCATCTTTAGAAGAACGAAAAAATGAAGAAATTCGCCGATATCAGGCTTGTGTCGGTCCGCACAGAGATGACATCAATTTTTGCATAAACGGACTTGACGGAACAAAATTTGCCTCCCAAGGTCAACAAAGAACAATCGTTCTTGCACTCAAACTCTCTGAACTTGATATAATAACAGACAAAACAGGAGATGAACCGGTCTTGCTTTTAGATGATGTACTCGCAGAACTTGACGATTTAAGACAAAATTATCTTCTAAAATCAATCTCAGACACAACACAAACAATAATAACATCTGTAGATACAATTCTTTTTGAAGATGAATTTTTAAAAGATGTTCAGATTTATAAAATTGAAAACGGGGAAATTATAAAATAGGATGCGATAATTCGCATCCTACAAAATTAAAACAGAAAATTTTAATATGTAAGTTGGGCTTTCAGCCCAACCAATTACTATGTTGGGGTAGAAACCCCAACTTACTTATTATTAATATTACAAATATTTGCTTAATTAGCCTCTGCACATGAAAGACTATCCAAAATAAACTTTCCGATTTTGCCTTCTCTGAAATCTTTTAAAACGTAACCGGCAGTGCGTTCAATATCAGGCTCCTGATTTTTTATGAGCCATTTGCGGTTCAATGCAATATTTTCAAGCGTTAATTCCTCTTCTCCAAGCCCGTAATATTCCTTGAAAACTTCCGCTTGTTTATCATTTAACACATTTAAAAGTTCTTTTGCCACAAAATCATTTGAATACGCATTATCGCCGACGGAATTCACAAAAGCAAGTTTTATGGCACGCTCCTGATCTTCCTGCTTCATAGGAATTATCCCCGGAGTATCTAATAATTCAAGTTGCGGGTTAATTCTTACCCACTGCTGTTGTCTTGTTACACCTGCTTTTGCCCCTGTTTTAGTCTTTGATGTACGGGTTAATTTATTTATAATACTTGATTTGCCTACATTTGGTAGTCCTACAACCATGATTCTTGCAGGTCTGCGCAAAAGACCTTTTGCCATAATCGCTGCAATACGGGGTTCAGATAATTTTACAGCCTCTCTCACAATTAAATTAAGGTCTTTATTTGATTTTGCACTTGTCGGAATGACAGAGGTTCCGGTTTCTTTTTTTAAAATTTCTATATATTTATCAAGTTCATTCTTATCAACTAAATCAGATTTATTAACAAGCAAAAAACGGGGCTTCTGATTTAGAAGTCCCGTAATATTGTCATATCTGCTTGATAAAGGTATTCTCGCATCAATCACTTCTATTACGGCATCCACAAGCGAAAGTTGCTCTTTTAGTTTTCTTTCGGCTTTGGCTATATGCCCCGGATACCAATGAATATGAGTTTTATCTTTTTTCAATTTTTTCCTTAATACGAGTTGCCTTACCTGAACGTTCTCTCAAGTAGTAAAGTTTAGAACGTTTAACATCACCTCGTCTTAATACATCAATTTTATCAATACGAGGAGAGTTGATTAAGAATACACGTTCTACACCAACACCTTGGAATACTTTTCTAACAGTAATTGTCTTATTCAAGCCGGCACCGTGAATTTTAATAATAGTACCTTCAAATGCCTGGATTCTTTCTTTGTTACCTTCAACGATTTTTACAAATACTTTTACTGTATCACCTGCGTTGAAAGTAGGTAAAGAATCTTTTAAATATCCTTTTTCTAATTCGTCGATAACAGGGTTAATCATTTTTGTTTTCCTTTATATTTTAATATTGCTACTTACAATTCCTTAATTCGTGTTGAAAAGATTTTTTCCACATAAAAATCACACGAACGCACGCTTGTATATTTGATAGTATAATAAACATTTTTTATTTGCAAGCAGATAAATGTAGTTTAAAGATTTGTTAAATTCAATAATTACATAACACATATTATCGGTAGTAATTGAGAGATTGAAACTTTCTACCTGTTCAGTTTTCTTTTTGATTGCGACGCAAAAAGAAAAGTGAACCGAAAAGCGGATTGTGAGCCGAGAGCAAGCCGGTGTTGGCTTGCGGGAGCAAGACAAGCAGGGCACGCATTTAAGGCGAAAACCAAGAAGAAAAACACTCTGGGGAACAATACCGCCTAACGGCGGTATAAGGTTGCTAACGCAGTAATATGTGTTTTTGTCTTTCCCTCTCCTTTTGGGAGAAGATAATTTTTCAATGCGGAGAATGAGCATTAGAAAAATGAGTGAGGGTTATTATCCGGCAATAAAATTCTTAAATAATATATTTTTGCAAAATAAGTTTTTTCAATGCCCTGCCGTATATATGTTGAGGCTCTACAACTAAAAGTTTCTCAATATACTCTAATGTCTTATGGTAATCTCCAAGTTTTTTATACGCTGCTGCCATCGCATAAAGTGCATCTTGAAATTTTGGATCTAATTCTATTGCTTTTTCCAAATCTTTTATTGCATTTTCAATTTTGGGATTCTCAATATCTTTTCTTGTAAGAATTATTTTTGCCCTGTTATAATAAGCATCAGTCATTTTGCTGTCAAGACTGATTGCTTTCGTATAATCCATCATTGCTTCGTCATATTCTTCCAAAGAATGATAACACGCACCCCTGTAGAAATATGACACCGCAAAATCGTTTTTCATTTCAATAGATTTTGTAATATGTTCTATTGCACTTTCAAACTGTCTGCGCTGAAAATCTGCAATTCCGTTATCCAAATAAAATTTATAATTTATCATACTATTTATTATAATATAATATTACCTCTTATTCTACCCCTGTTTATCAATACATATTATTTTAAACGATTGGATAATAATTTTATGTATAATTCAGATTGGTTTGATACTTTAAATAAGCCGTTACTCAATCCTCCATCAACACTTTTTCAGCCTGTATGGGTTGTCCTTTATTCAATGATGGTATTAAGTATAATTTTATTTGCTTTTGAAAAAACAGATAAATCAAAAATGCGCGGGTATTTATATTTTGGAATCCAACTGTTTTTTAACCTGATATGGAGCCCGATATTTTTCTTATTGCAAAACTTGGGATTTGCATTTTTAATAATAGTATTACTTGATATTTTTGCGATAATGACTGTTAAAGAATTTTATAAGGTCTCAAAATTCAGCGCAATGCTGTTGATTCCGTATATTGTATGGATTTTGTTTGCAACATATTTAAACGGGGCTTATTTTTATCTGAATTAAGATGCGGATTTTATTACACCGCCGCCCAAGACTTTATCTCCGTCATAAAATACGGCAGATTGTCCTATTGCGATTGATTTTTGCATATCTTCAAAAATAACTTCGACTTCATCCTGTCCGTTTGGTCTTATTTCAACAGGGGTAGGTTGTTGGGTTGAACGAATTTTTGCCTGACATTTTATTGTGTCTTTCAATCCGTTTATTGCTATCCAATTCAAATCATTTGCAATTAAAGATTTTTTAAATGTTTTATCAGCAGGACCTATAACGACTTCATTGGCACCCTTGCGAAGTTCAAGTACATATAAAGGTTCTGACGCCGAGACCCCAATACCCTTTCTTTGACCTATTGTGTAATTCCATATCCCTTTATGTTGACCTAAAATTTTTCCGTCTAAATCAACAATATTGCCGATTTTATCTTCGACTCCCAAAAGTTCGTTGTAATCTCCTCCGTAAAAATCCTGACTGTCAGGTTTATCAGCAGCCTGCAGACCGTTATCTTTTGCAATTTGTCTGATTTGGTCTTTTGTGTAATTACCTAACGGCAGAATAATATTTTTTAATTGTTCCTGTTTTAATCTGTATAAGAAATAAGACTGATCTTTATGAGGCGCAATTCCGCGCTTCAAAATATATCTGCCGTTTTCTTCCTCAACTTTTGCATAGTGACCTGTTGCGAATTTGTCAAATTCTACTCCGTTTAGTCTTGCAATCTCAGGCAAAACCCCGAATTTGATAAGCGCGTTACACCATACACAAGGGTTTGGGGTGTGACCGTCAAGATATTCCTTTTTGAAATTTTTGATAACTATATCTTCGTATTTTGTAACACAATCAACAACATGATAAGGAATACCAAGTTGATTTGCAAGATTTTGAGCGGCTTCAATGTCTTCTACCTCATCAGGCCCGTAACAAGCATTGTGTTTGCCTTCTGAAACAGCCAAACCATGTTTACCCCAAATTGACATTGTTGCCCCGATTACCTCATATCCCTGTTGTTTTAATATCAAAGCGGCAACTGATGAATCTACTCCGCCCGATAATCCTACCAAAACTTTCATATTAAATCCTTTCTAAACCGTTAGCATCTTTTCGTGAAGTGCTTTTGCGGATTCTTCGTATCCTGTTCTGCCCATAAGTGCATAAGTGTAGTTTCTCGCCTGAGAGCCGAATTGTTGTTCGCAGGCATTGACATTATATAACGCACCTGCTATTGCAGTTTGTACTTCTAACATATAAAGTAACTGTCCTATATGATATCCGTCAATTTTAGGAATTTTTATTGTAACTGTCGGCCTTGAATAATCAATAAGCGAAACAAGAGTAGAATCCGCTTCCGCATTGATAAGTTCGTTAATGGTTTTTCCGCCTAAATATCCTATTCCGGTATATTGAAAAATCTGAGGAATATTTAGTATTGTTTCAAATTCTCCGACTCTTATAAAGTTAATAATTTTGTTATTAGGTCCCTGATTAAACAATTGAATTTGTGTGTGCTGGTCGGTTGCACCTACTGCTTTGACAGGTGTTGGACCTATGCATGTTTGAGAACCGTCAATTGTTTGATTTTTGCCTAAAGATTCTGCCCAAAGTTGTATAAACCAATCTGCAACATATTTAAGTTTTTGAGAATAAGGCATCATAACCGTTATATTTTTGCCGAGTTTTGTGTCCATAAGATAATGAATAAGCGCATTTTGAGCCGAAATATTTTCATATATATTCGGATTTTGTAATGCGTTGTCCATATCTTTTATTCCTGAAGTTATTTCATCTATGTCTATTCCTGTGAGAGCAAACGGCAAAAGCCCTACTGCCGTAAAAACAGAAAATCTTCCTGCTACATCATCAGGTACAACAAATGCTTTGTAACCTTCTTGTTCCGATATTTGTCTTAATATCCCCATTTTTTTATCGGTTGTTACAATTATATTTTTCCTGTAATCGTCACCCAATTCTTGTTCAAGTCTGTCTTTTAAAACCATGTATTGAGCCATTGTTTCTGCTGTATCGCCTGATTTTGTGATTACATTTACAAGTGTTTTGCTCAAATCAAGTATGTTTAAAAGTGAATTCATTTCATCAGGGTCAATGTTGTCAAGAAAAAATATTCTTGGGTATCCGTTTCTTTCTTCTTTAGAAAGCATATTCCAATACGGGGTTAATAATGCGTTTGTTACCGCAAGCCCGCCTAATGCACTGCCGCCTATACCGAGTACAAGAATATTGTCAAATCTGTTTTCTACAAGTGCTGCATACTCTTTTACATACCAGGAGGTTTCCTGACTGTAACCAAGATCCATCCAGCGTAATCCTTCGCCGTCAATATCTTTCTTTTGGTATAAATTTGTAATAATTCCTGCAATTGTGTCTTTATAATTTTCAAACTCTTTGGCTATATCAAGTCCGTTTTCACTACCCAAAATTTTTGAGTCTGCTCCTCTGAAATCTAACTCTATCATTAGTATCCCTTATACTGCTATTTCTTTTTTTTATATTAATATGCTCAATTTTAAAATACAAGAAAACCACCCTTTTGCAGTAAATTTTTATTAACTTTCAATAATCATATTTATAGTGTAATTTACAAATTTGCTCAACCATGCGGCGAAAGCATGGTGTAGAGCATGGTTGAGTGTTTTTCTCAATCTTTCGGTTTAGATAATTGTTTCAATCTTGCTGGCATGATTTATCAATCGTTCCATGGATTAAATGACCGTCTAAAAAGAGTAGTATATATGGTGTAGAAAGCAATTAACAAACGGGGGAATAAGATGAGAGATTTTACAAAAAAATTGAGAGTGCTACTGATTGATGACAATGCTAATCACTTGAGAGGTATTAAAGAACTTATCAGTCTTGAAACAAGTTATAATGTTGTAGGCGCAACAAGAAATGCGAACTTAGGTTTAAGTTTAATTAAAAAATATCGTCCTGATATTGTTTTGATGGATATTAATATGCCTGAAAAAGACGGCTTGCAGACAATTCAGGCAATAAATAAATCCGGAGTTTCAACTAATGTAGTTATTTTAAGCGGATATGATGATTCAGATTTGATTTATCGTGCAATGAAACTTGGTGCAAGAGGGTATGTATTGAAAACTATGGCATCCTCAAAACTTATTGATGCGATTGAAACTGTTGCGGATGGTAAAATTTATCTTCCGTCAGTTCTTACAACAAGATTTTTTGAATATTTCCAAAACAGTGCAAGAGAAGAATCAAATATGGCACCGGGAGAAAATCTGCTTACTACGTTGACAGGCAGAGAAAATGAAGTTTTAGATTTATTAACTCAGGGGATTAACTACAAGGGTATTGCACAACAACTGATTATTTCGGAAACTACTGTTAAGACACATGTGAATAACATTTTCCAGAAATTGCAGGTCGGAGACAGAACAAATGCGGTCTTATATGCCTTAACTCACGGCTTTAAACCTTCTTCAACGGTTGCTGAAAAGACTGCCGCATAGTTAATAATTGATAAATTTTAAAGGGGTTCTGTAAATTTTTAAACAGAACCCTTTCTTGTAAAGGAGTAATAATGCAATCCGTACAAATTTCAGAAATTGAAGACAGAATAAAATTTGTTTCTCACGAAATCCGGAATCATCTTTCGGTCTGCGATATGTATTCACAAATTATTAAAAAATATCTTGATAAAGACGGATACAAAAATCCTTCGGTTTATAATGCGCTAAATTGTATATCACAGTCGCTTCAGATTATTTCAATGAATGTTACTGACTTAAAGTCTGTTAATGCCAGTGAGCCTGTTGAAATTGATTTTAAAGAGTGTGCTGAAAAATCTGTTGAACTTTCAAAAGCTTATGTAGAAGATAAAGATATAGAATTTGAAGTCTTTATAAAAAATACCGTAAACATTAAAATTGATGAAAATCGTTTTATTTCATGCATTGTTAATATTATAAAAAACGCCATTGAATCAATTGAAATAAAGGGAAAAATTTCTGTTATCGGTGAGGTTAAGGATAATCGTGCGGTTTTAAAAATCTCCAATAACGGTAAACCTGTGCCAAGTGAAAAGCAATGCAGGATATTTGACTGCGGTTATACTTCAAAAAAGTCAGGCTCAGGGTATGGCTTGTATATATGTAAAAAATATTTGAATAGTCAGAATTCCGACATAGAACTTGTAAAATCAAATAAAAGCGAAACAACTTTTAAAATTACCGTTTCACTTTAGTTATTTTTTAATATTTTCGGGGTGTGCAGAGTTTGAGAGTATAATTTCATAATACTCGTTTTTATCAATATTCACACCCATTGTTTTGGTGTCACAATATTTTTTCTTTTTCTTGTTTAAAAGTTTTTTGTAATCTCCGCTCATAGTGGTAAATATAACACAAAAATAATATGGAACTAATTAATTTACATGTACAGCGATGACATGTTATTGCGACAGGCAATCAGCTGTGACCTATATGCTATTAAACAAAACTACAAATACAATTATTTCGATTCAACACATATAACAGCATTTTGATTATTTTTATGTTCCCCGTGTAATTGTGCAGAACTCGCTGATATTCCCCAATTATGATGCCCGCTTCCATTTTCAGATTCAGTTGTCCAAAAATAACCGGATGTTGGAAGTCCTAAGGCTCCTTTCTCTTTTCCTGTATATTCATATTTCCAATACCACGGATTCTCAGGGGCAAAAATACTTTTATATGTAACTTCTCCCAAGTTCTGCTGAACCAAGTTTTGCAATGTTCCCGAATCAGGAATAGAAGTACCGCTCGGGCACAAATCACTACCATCTTTCAAATCCCAACCGTTGTATTTTGAAACATTACCATCTTCGTCGGTTACTAATTTAAATCCACGCTTATTGCCGTTTTGGTCTGTAAAATAATTACCGTCAAATGGATCAACTTGTTTTTCCTCTTTACCGTTTCCGCCCAAAAATGCCGCTAAAGAGGCATTTGTTGCAGGTTCGACCGCTCCGTCATGAAATACTACAGGGAAAATATCCCCCATAGAACCGTTTGTTACTTTGCAAGTGGTATTTGCACTGATTGTCGTTGTACCCTCTGCGCATTGAACTTCTTTATTAGGCGGGGTAGGTCCGTTTACATCTATAAACCCGATACAATTTGCCAAACTGCTTGTAAGTTTTTCCGTTGTTAATGTTTGACCAACACCAATTCCGCAACTTTTGGCATTCGGATTAAACGCAACAATTGCACCGTCTGCAAATGAAAAGAACAAAAAGTTTTCTATTGAAAAACTTGTCACATCTGCGCTATATGGACTTGATGCGTTTGCACCTTTTACACTCCCATATTTACCTATATATGTGTGACCTGCCAAAGTATTATTAAACAGTCCGCAAAAAGTGTATTGACCGCCAGCAAGAGTATCACTTTTGCAGGTTGCATCATCATTGACTTGGGTTAGCAAAGAATAATCCAAATCATACTGCGCCTGCGCACCGATTGCCGCCTGATTTAACGTAGAAAGTGACTTTTTAAACTGTGTCGTAAACTTTTTATTGTTTGAATTTTGAATCAATAAAGGAATTGTAATCGCCGCAACCACACCGATTATGCCAATAGTAATAAGAATTTCCGCAAGTGTAAATGCACAAAATTTCTTACATCTGCAACTTAATACCCTTTTTAAAACACTGTTCACAGTTTCAGTCATAACCAACTCCCTGCATCTGACGTATATAATGCATTATTTCGCTTTATGAAACTTTTGTCAATATTTATTATATAAGACAAAACAAATTTTCATAATTTTCAACTTCAATAATATCACCGTCAGGCAAAAGTTTGTCTTTTGTTACATCAAGTTCAGTTTGATTTTCTTTAACCGCATAAACTTTTACCCCGTGTTTTAGTGCCTCAAAAACAGGAGTTGAACCAAGACAGTTATAAGGCATTACAAGATAATCCAAATTTTTTATATTTATACCTTTTGTCAAATCCGTTGTAATTTTCGGAGCATTTGAAAGCCCAATTAAAATACATGGTAAAAATGTCGGTGTAATATATTCTGATGCAGATTTTGGATTAACAAGTTCGGGATAAATCTGATAATCAGCAAAAGCGGGAGAATGAGCGCAGGGAATTTTAAATTTTTTGGAAATATCATGCGAAATAATCGCCTCTACACCGCCAACAGGATCAACACCTATTCCGTCTGAATAATCTTCATTATCACTTTCAGGTTCATCAAACATACAGACTATCGCTATGGCTTCACACCCTTTATCAATAAGATTTTGGCAAGATTTTTCAAGCGTTGTAATATTTCTTACATTCCCGACAGATATGCCCTCGTCATTAACAAAAAACTCAACTCCAACTTCCTCTTCAGTTTCTTCAAATTCGCAAAGATTAATGTCGTAAACTGTCTTTACGGCATTTTGAGTATTTATGTGAACATTTAACACATCATTTGGGATTGCTTTGTCATATACTATGCCGATTTTGTTATCTTTTGACGGTATAAGATTAATTTCACCTTTAAAAAAACTGTCTAAAGAGTAACCCTCAACATAGAGCATATTGTCTGTTATACCTGAAAAACCACCTGCATTTACAACATTTGGGTTTACAATAAGTTTCGATTTTTGAGCAAATTTTCTTGCATAAGAACTTGCATCTCCCGCATAACCGCCAATACTTGCACCAACACCAGTCGGAACAATAAATGCACCTAATTTTTCTCCGTTATATGTCATCTTGTCTTAAATACCTTTCCAAACCGTCAATAATACCATCCGTAATTTTATTCTGAAAATCTTTATTAATAATTTTTGAATTATCATCAGGATTAATCATATACCCGACTTCAATTAAAACCGCAATACTTTGGGTATTACGAATTACGGCAAAACTTTTACCTCTTTGCCCGCCATTTTTAAATCCTGTTTTATCAGAAATCGATTTTGCAAGAATTTTTGCAAGTTCTTTCGATTGCGGATAAAAATAATATGTTTCAGTACCTGTTGCATCCTTGTCTGCCATCGAATCAGGTAACGAATTATTGTGAATACTCAGGAAAATATCAGCATCAAAATAATTTGATTTTTCTACCCTCTCATTTAATCCGACATAAGAATCATCATCCCTTGTCATAAATACCTTTGCACCAAGATTTTCAAGTTTATTTTTTAGATTTTGCGCAATTTGTAAATTTACATCTTTCTCTTTTGTCCCCAAACAACCGATTGCACCTGCTTCATTCCCCCCATGCCCAGCATCTATGGTTATTTTTATATCTTTAAGCGGTTTTTCGTGATTTACTTTTGGGAATTCTTTCATTGAAACAATTAATACCCCGTCAGCATTGTAGTAACTTGAAAATCCAAAAGGTTTACCCTCTATAAAATCATCATACTTTTGGAACATATAATTATCGACATTATAAACAGATATATCAAGACCTGTACTAATATCTGTCACAGAATACGGCACTTTTCGGTCAAGAAACAATTCAAGAAATTTTTCGTTTTTTCCGTGCTGATGAGTACTATACCTGATATTTGCATAATCCGTTTTATTTTTATCGGTTTTTATGGCAGAATCCATTGAAATGAATCCAAATCCGTCGCGGCCTAATTTCACTTTATAGAAACCGTGTTCTTCGCCAATTGCTTCAAATTCAAGTCCTTTTGGCAAATGCTGAAGCCTGTTTAAACCTGCATCAACAGGTGTTGAACGCAACGGCACATTGTCTTTTGAAAGAGAAATTACAACAGAGTTTTCATAAATAATCGGTTCTACAGCCACTGAATTTGAAGCGACAACAGGCTGCAGTCTTGTAATCTTAAAAGTTTTTTGCTCTGTGCCATTGTCAATAACAAAAGTATTAAGTCCCGGATTTAGTTTTACTACATGTTTAAATCCTCCGGAAGGATGCAGGTTTATAATTTCGCCATTAATTTTTAAAACTCTGTCAGTCTGTTCATTTCCTACAAAAAATGTTTTATCCGACTTAATCGTTACATTTTGACTTTTGGGGTAAACAATCTGCATCCCGTAAGAAACATTCCCTACAACCAAAGCCAAAGCAACAAGTAAAAATTCTCTCATCTTCATAATTTTATTTTACAACATTATATTATATGTTCAACTTTTTAAATGATGAAAAATTATAAAAAAAGAATTAAAATAAACGAAAAGGAGAATATTATGGATACGCTTGAAACAATAAAATGTCCTGCTTGTGGAAAGGATATGGAAAAAATTTTTATAAAATCTGAAGGAATAAATATTGATATCTGCACAAAAGGTTGCGGAGGAATTTTCTTTGATAATCGAGAATTTGACAAATTTAATGAAGAGCACGAAGACATTTCCATTATAGAAGAAGCATTAAAAGACAAAACATTTGAAGCCGTTAATGATAATGCGGATAGAACCTGCCCTGCCTGCGGAGCCAAAATGGTTAAAAATACTACCAAAACCGGCGGGAATGTAAAAATTGATGACTGTTATATCTGCGGAGGAAAATTCCTTGATTATGGCGAACTTCAGAAAATAAGAGAAGAATACGCAACAGACGAAGCAAGAGAAAACGGTGCGATGGAATTTTTGTATAAAAAAGTCGGAAATGAACTGAGACATATTGACGAAGAAACAGCAAAAAGAAAAATGAACAAAACGGCTGCCCAAAAATTATTCTATTCACTTTTGGATATAAACGAATAATAAACTTTATGCAACTCTTTATAGTACCCGTTATCTAACAGTTCGCAAAAGCGCTTGTAACAATTCGGTGCAATTGTTTTGACCTGCTCTTTATTTATATATAAACCTTCCACAAAACGAGCAAAAAGTTCTGAAGGCTTTGAATAATATTTATTCATTTTATTTATTTTTGCACTTATTCTTGACTGTTTTTTTTGACAGGATTTCAGTCTTATATATGCGCAAAACTCTTTTGGCATATCAGTAAAATCTCTTTCAATATTATCTATTGAATAAGTATCAACTCTTTTTGAAAAACCGCGTGAAATAAGTTTTACCCTGTCATATTTTAACAGATATTTTGTATTTGAGCCTTTAATATATTTGTTAAATTCAGGAAACTTTTTAGAACGCAGAAAATTCGGATATTTTTCTTTAATTATCTGCTCATAATCAGAAATTTTATCTTTTATAACACTCTTGTGCATCAGTAATTTTTCGCATTTTGAGGTTTTATCAACATATTTTGTAACCTCAAGAAGTTCACTTTGATAAAACTTTGGCGTGTCATCATCAAAAATAACTTCAATACTCCCGCCCGTTCTTTCCATAAACGGCTCCACTCGGGAATGAATATAATGAGTAAACTCATGTATTAGTGTCGGTATCAGTCGTTCAGGAGCAATATTTTTCGAAATATCGATTCTGTTTTTTATATAAAACCCCTGATTTCCCCTCGCTTTGGTTGAAGTATGTACATCTAAACCTATACTTCGAAAATATTTGATTAAATCTTTTGCATCCTTTTCCATAGTATAATTATACAAAAAAATAAGCCGACAAAGAGATGCCGACTATTTTTTTTTAAGTTCTTATGCCTGTTCAAATTGGTCCTTGCCGACACCGCAAAGAGGACAAACCCAATCTTCGGGCAAATCTTCAAACGCAACATTTCCGTTTTCAGCAGGATCATATTCATAACCACAAACACTGCATACCCATTTAGTCATAATAAAACTCCTTTCTTAAATTATTTCTAAATTATAACATAATAAGAAATTTAAGCAATATAAAAGCATATTAAGCCTGTTGTTCTAATTTTGCCTCAATATCCTTTTTAACCTGATAATCTTTATTATCACCAAAATATCTGACAGCAAGCATAATTGCCGGAGCAAGAACACCTAACGCACCTATACATGCGCCGATATTTTTGATAACTGATGCTCTTTTGAGTTTTCTTACAGAATTAAAGAAAGTATCAATATCTTCGCCTGATTTTTCATATTGCATCAACAATTTTTCAACTCTTGAACCGATATCTTTTAAATCATCCAAATTTATATATTTTCTTGTATCTACAATTGTAGGATGCTTTTTGAATAATGAAATTTGAAGTCTTGGAATTATATCTGATTCCTTTGCCATTTTTACAATAAGATTTTCATTATTTTCAGGATTAACAGCAAATTTATATAAATAAGAATCTGAGATATTTTTATTTACGGTAAAATCTTCTAAATGTTTTTTTATTGAACCATCTTTAAATGCATTTTTAAAATCTTCATTTTCAATTACTCTTGCATCCAAATCAATAGATTTGTTATGTAATTTTTCACTATGTTTTTCTAAAGCCTTGGAAATTAACGGACCTGCAAAATACATAAATGCCCAGAAACTTCCTTCTTTAATTACATAACCCATAAAATCCTGAGGATTTCTTGAATGAGAAAGTCTTTCGCCTGTTATTACACCATCAACAATCATAAGGTTTTTTACAGGGTTGAACATAAAATCCTGCAATCCGCCCGTAAATGACACCTGAGAATTTTTCTTGTTTTTATGTACCGCAGAAAATTTTGACGAGAAAGGAATCTCTCTTGAACCAAAACTGTCTGCAATATGCTTTTTGTTTTCCAAATAATCTTTTTTAATCTGATTTTCGGTGTATTTATGTCTGAATTTTGTCAAACCAAAATATGATAATGCAGTCAATGCCGTTGATGCAACAAACTTGGTCATAGTCAAAGATTTAAATAACTTTTGCTTTTTAGATGCATTTATAATACTTTGCTTGATTTCTTCCGTCGGGGCAAACTGTTTTGCAAGAGTGAGAACTTTCTTATCTTTAAAAAGTCTGACATCAACCTGCGGGTCTAATTTTGAATGTCTGAAAATAGTTTTATCCAGAATATATTTGTAAGCCGGAATACCGCCAAGCCAGATAGCCTGAGTCCCAAACTCATCAATAAATCTGTCTTTGCCCTCTACTTTGTCGCCTGCAATATATGAAGCCGCAGTAAGCCCGCAACTGTTTGCGACATCTTTAATTCCTAATGGGATAAGTGAATTATTATTTCCTAATGTTGAATATATTGTACTTGCTGTTAATTTTGAAATCATTACCTTTTCCTTTGCCCTCGACCACTCTCTTTGTGAGAGGGTGGATTCCCAATTTGAGGCATATTGCCAAAAATTTGAAAATCGAAAGAGGGTCACTCAATCATGTATTACAATCCCCAAACTAAGTTCATAAGTTTGACTAATGGGGCATTAGCCTTAATGATTGAGTTTCGTCGTAGATTTTTATTTTTCATAATACTTTTCACCTTTTATTCAAGTTGCGTAAAAAAGATAATTGCCTGAAATTTGTTGCATTTTTACTTTTTGTTACATTTCACAAAGGGTAAATAAAAAAGCCCTTTGGATTTTTCCTCAGGCTCTTTTTAAATTTATTTTCAACACGACGCGATGTTTGTTTTAAATTTAAAACAAGCCTATTTGTTTTCGTCTGCTGCGTCGTAATTGTTTTGTCATACTTATAACCTCTTTTACAAGTGTAATAGTAACACGATTAAATTTAAAATGCAATAGAATACAAAATACAACTACAACAATAGATTAAGGAATTGTTAAGAAATATAAACTAATATTGAACAAAAAAGGCAATTTTCTAAAGTAAATAAACTTTATATACATGAGGAAAGATTAAACGGGGAATTGTCATGAGCGTACAGATTACAAGAAATGTCAATATCAGCGGATACGGGATGCCAATGGTGCCTATGATGCCAATGGGTGGGTGTTACGCCCCGTCAATGCCGATATTTGGCGGTTACTGCACACCAGCACCTATGATGGGCTGCGGCATTATGAATAACGATATGGCAGCAGGATACTGTGTCGGCACGGCTTTGGCAACTCCTGGGGTATTGCAGGCAATCGGTTCCGGATTAAAATGGGGTTATAACAATATAATACAACCTGTTTGGAATGGGGTAATTAAACCTGTTGGGAATTGGATATATAGTAATATCTTAAAACCTATCGGTTCAGGTTTGAAATGGATTTGGGATCATACATTGGGCTGGGTACTCAAAAAACTTGAAAGTGCAACAAGCAAAAAATCGGCAAAACCTGAAGAAACAACCGCTCAAGGAACACCGGAAACAACCGAAGCAGAAGCATAAATACAAAGTTTATAAACGGGATAAATCTAATATCCCGTTTTTTGATTAATTATTCATATCTTAAGGCATCAATAGGATTAAGCAAAGAAGCTTTATATGCAGGATAATAACCAAATCCTACACCTATTGCGGCAGAAAAGCCAAGCGAAAGCAATATTGAAGACAGGGTAATAGCAATATTCATGCCTGCAAGCGTATGCATAAGATTTGCACCCACTATTCCGACTAAAACACCGACTAATCCGCCTGAAATTGACAGTAAAAAGGATTCAATTAAAAACTGAAAACGAATATCAGATGCCTTTGCACCAATTGCCATACGAATACCGATTTCTTTTGTTCGTTCTGTAACGGAAACAAGCATAATATTCATAATACCGATGCCGCCTACAATTAAAGAAACACCTGCAATAGCACCAAGTAAAAGCGACATGGTTTTAGTCGCAGATTTAATCGTTTCCTGCATTTCTGCAAGATTTCTGATTTCAAAATCGTTATCCTGTTTTGCTCCGATATGATGACGAGATTTTAAAATTTCTTCTATATCTTCTTGTGCCATCTTTATAACATCATCATTTTGCGCTTTTACGGAAATCATATTAACAGTTCCGGGGAAATCCGTACCAAAGACCTTTCTTTGCGCCGTTGTAATAGGTATAAAAACCAAATCATCCTGGTCCTGTCCCATACCGCTTGAACCTTTACTTTTCAAAAGTCCGATAACTTTAAACGGGATGTTCCCAATTCTTATAGTTTTTCCTATCGGATCAACATCTCCAAAAAGTTCTGTTGAAACAGTTTGACCGATTACTGCGACCTTTGTTCCGTTTTTCGTATCATCAGGCAAGAAACCTCTGCCTGAATCTATCTCATAGTTTCGTATCATAAAATATGCCATTGTCGTACCTGCAACGGAAGTTGACCAGTTTTGATTCCCGTAAGTAACCTGCTTCCCTTCAGCACTATAAGGGGCAACTGCGAGTATTCCTCGTGCTTTTTCTTCAATAGCCTGAGCATCTTTCATTGTCAGTGTCGGTTTTGAGCCTGCACCCATTCTTACTCCGCCAGATTTTGCGGATGCTGAGCGTATCATTAGCAGATTACTTCCCATTGATTCCATATCGGAGGCTATCTTTTTACTTGCCCCGGAACCCACAGCAAGCATAATAATTACCGCACTGACACCTATAATTATACCCAAACTCGTGAGCATTGAGCGCATTTTATTTATCTTTAATGATGTAGTAGACATTTTTAATATTGATTTAAAATCAAGCATAATTTACAAACCCGTCCTCTCATTTAATTTGAATACATCAATGATTTTTTTTATATCTTCAATGTCATTATAAAACTTTTCAATATACTTTTTATTTTTAAGCGATGAAAACAAACTGCAAACTTCAAACAAATCTTTTCTTGCAGGAATAGCAATCATTAATTTATCCTTATCAAAAAAAGAACATTTAATGTTTTTTGTCTTGAATATTTTTTGCAACTTCAGAAATCTTTCCATAAAAGCAGTTGTAATTAAATATCGTGCTTCTACAGGGTCTTTTGTATGTATAATATAATCTTTGTTAAAAACAATATCCTCCATTTCTGTTTTAGTCATTTTTTGTTTGCGTTGTTGAATAAAATGTAAAACTAAAAAAGGCAAACCAAATATAATAAAACCACACGCTAAAGGAACTATTATAAGCGAAATCGCAAAAAATAACTCATCGAAAGACTTAATGCCTCCACTTGCAAGAAACGCAAAAATAACAATTAATGACATCATTATACTTAAAGGTACAAAAATTCTTTTCACATTTAACCCATGAAGATTCTGCCTGATATTGTCATCATTTTTACGAGTTACAATTGTATCTTTGAGTATATTTTTATTAAACTCATACAATACAATCAAACCTTTAAATGTAGTTATGTCAAATCTTTTGGGCGATTTTGCCGTAAGTTTTGCTTCCAAAATGCTGTAATCAACCGAATTATGGCATCCGCTATAACCATCATCCACATTCACTTCTTCAAAATACGGAAACAAATTACTGTGCATCAATTGACTTTTTGAAACAGATGATTTTCTTATACCGCGAATATTAAAAAAATCTTGCAGAATATAAATAACCTTTAATTTGATATCCTTTTTAAAAAGTTTATTGGTATGCGTTATATCATAAAAAGAATAATAGAGCACCCCAAAAATCATAACCAAGAACCAAACTGCCGCATCGGAATCATACTTGCAGAGAATAAAGCATTTTATCAGGAAAAACAAAACCGTAAAAACAATAATTTCACGGAAAATTAATATTGCAAGCACCTTTCTTCTTTCTATTTCAAAAGGTCTGATTCTTTTCAAAATGCTATCAAAAATATTTTCTTCCATCTATGTTTCCCTTGTTCTTTGTTTGAGCCATTGAGATTTTGGTAAATCAAGCACAATTTTTCCGTCTTTGAATTTCACTACCCTTTGAGTGTACTCTGCAATATCGGGTTCGTGAGTAACAAGTACGATTGTTTTGCCTAATTTTTCATTGAGCGATACAAAAAATTCCATAACCTCAATACTTGTTTTTGTATCCAAATTCCCTGTCGGCTCGTCGGCAAGAATTAAAGGGGCATCATTGACAAGTGCCCTTGCTATTGCAACACGCTGCTGCTGACCACCTGACATCTGGTTTGGCATGTGATCTTCCCTATTTTTTAAACCGACAATTTCAAGTGCCTTGCGTCCTCTTTCGATTCTTTCCTTTTCAGGAATACCTTTATAAATCATAGGCAAACATACATTATCTAATGCAGAAGTCCTTGATATAAGGTTAAACCCCTGAAAAACAAACCCCATCTTTTCGCAGCGAATCATTGCAAGACTATCAGAATCAAGGTGTAACATGTCCTGTCCGTCAAGATAATACTCCCCTGAATTTGGTTTATCCAAAGTGCCGAGCATATTCATAAAAGTTGATTTACCCGAACCTGATGTTCCCATTATCGCAACAAATTCGCCCTGTTTTACGCTTAATGATACATCATCTAAAGCGTTAAATGATTCTTCTCCGGTTGAATATGTTTTTATTGCGTGTCTTACTTCTATTAAATTCATTTTTACAATCCTGTCTTTTCAGATAGTTTGAAATAATCAATCATATTATATATTGCCATAATTTCATCATAAAATTCTTTTACTTTCTTTTTATCCAAAAGTGAACGATGAAAATCACCAAGTTCAAACAAATCTTTTGGGGTTGAAATAGCAAAAACTATTTTATCATCAAAAAATGCGCATTTAATTTTTTTAGTTCCGAAAGCAGTTCTTAAATTATTTAAACGCTCCATAAATGAAGGAGTAATTAAATACCTTGCTTCAATCTGATTTTGAGAATATACACTGAAGCGTTTATCAAAATTCAAATCTTCAAGTTTTACACTACTCAATTTACGACGCTTCTTAATAAAATCGTAAACTATATATAATACTAAACCTATACCTATAAACAACATCCACCTGCTGGAAGAATCAAAATAACCTGTCCACAAGAGAGGAAGAACTACAAGTACAGCATACCAAGATGCAGGATTATAGTTTCTTATACTATTATCTCCTTTAGTAGTAACAATAGTATGAGCCTGAATATCTTTATTTGATGCAAAACTCAATATTACCCCCTTAAAAACAGGAAATACCATTTTACGTTTACCTTCGACAATATATAACATCTCAGTTTCTGATACAGAAAAATCAGTTTGCTTATATACACCTGTGAATTTATCATCATAAGAAATTCTGTTAAAAGCCCCAAATAACTGACTTTGGCGAATCAAAAACTCATCAACTTCGCTATAACCCCAATCCAGAGTGCCAAAGCATTTCTTAAGCATATTATTACAACGCTGTTTTAACCCATTTTTAAATTTTTTCTTATAATGATAGGGTATCCAACTTATAAAAAACACAAAACCAATTACAATTATTACCCTTACGGCAGTGCTATATTGGGAATCCCAAAAGCCTCTTATTTCGCTAAAAATATAAAATATAAGTCCGACAACAATAACTGCAGCAATTTCAATCATTACACACTTATTAAAAATTGCCTGCCTGAATAATTCGTATCTTTTTAAAACAGGAAGCATCTGCGATTTGTATAGAGTATTAAAATCTGATTTTATATCCGCATTTATACTTTTTATCATCTGAACCTCTTTTTATTAAAACATCCCCGGAGGTCCGCCACGGCGTCTGCCCTGTGTTGGAGTTTTACCGCCTGTTTTACCTGTTGAACCGACTATAATTTTATCACCGACTCTCAGTTTGTTTGTAATTATCTGAACATTTGAATCATCACTTGCACCTTCTTTAACAGGTATTCTTACAGGTTCTTTGCCCTCTAAAATCCAAACGCCCTGTTCTTTATACTTTCTGCCAGAAGTCTCCGGAGAATATTTTAAAGCAACAGACGGGACACAAAGCACATTTTTATTTTGGCTTGTTATAATAGAAACATTTGCAGTCATCCCGGGTTTTAGTTTCAAATCTTCGTTATCAACACTTACAATAACAGTGTAAGTGACAACATTTGAAGTAGTAGTCGAATTCAGACGAACCTGTGTAACCTTTCCGTGAAAAGTCGAATCCGGATAACCGTCAAGACTGTATTCGGCAAGTTGCCCCTCTTTTACTCTGCCAATATCTGCTTCTGACACATTTACTTCTATCTGCATCTTTTTTAAATCCTGAGCAATTGTAAAAAGTTCAGGCGCCTGAAAACTTGCTGCAACCGGTTGTCCTACATCAACAGCACGTTTGATAATTGTTCCGTCAACAGGAGCAATTATTTTTGTATAACCAAGATTAGTTTTTGATGTATTTAAACTCGCTCTTGCCTGCGAGATTGATGCTCTTTGCGCACCGACAGAGGCTTTTTTGGCAAGATACTCACTTTCTGCTTTATCAAGTTCGCTTCGTGCAATAAAATTTTTATCATACAAATTTTTGTATCTTTGATAAGTTTTTTGAGCATAAACCATTTCGGCATTAAGCCTTGCCAAGTTTGCTTCGGCATTATTTATTTGCGCAAGATTTTGGTCAACCTGTGCCTGAAATGTAGCAGGATCAATCTGTGCCAAAAGTTGTCCTTTTTTTACTTCACTATTATAATCAGCATAAATTTCTTTCATCAAACCTGATACCGTCGAACCTACACTAACGATATTTACCGGATTTATCGTGCCTGATGCTTCAACTACCTGCGTAATCGTACACCTTTCAAGTTCTTTTGTCTGATACTGAACTTTATTGCCCTGATTTAAAAGGAAATACCCTGCACAAGCCAAAACAATAACCGCAGGAATTATTATTTTCTTTTTAGTCGCAAGTTCTTTAATCTTATTTTTTATGTCCATTTTTCTTTACCTCTAATGTTTTTGTAACCTTTTGCGGATAAGATATTACACTTTCCAGATTCGCAAGTGCTACATTGTATAAATATATTGAATTTATGTAAGAATGTTGTGCATTATTATAATTGAGTTTTGCGGTTTGCAATTCGAGATAATCACTCAAGCCTACATAATAACGACCTTCTGCGAGTTCATAGTTTTCTCTTGTCTGACGAACTTTTACAGCCTGCAAAGGTATTTGTTTTGCAAGTTGAACAACATTAATATAAGCGTTTTGAACCTGAAAATATATATCATCTTCAAGTTTTTTCAAAGTAATTTTTGCTATATCAAGATGATATTTACCTGCATCAACCCTGTTTTTTTGAGCCATAATATTCAGACTGCTTGAAAGATTTACCCCTACATTAATTGTATTTGAAGTAGTTGCGGCACTTGAATCTCTCAAACCATAACCTGCGTTTGCAGTTATTGACGGATAAAAATTACGTTTTATAAATAACAAATTTTCATCAATTGCATCAACAGTTGATTTATAAGCCTTTAAATCCGCACGATTTTTATTTGCCATTTTAAGACATTCTTCAAAACTATACGGAAATTTTTCAATTTGATAATCCGTCAAAAGTTCAAGTTTTTCTATTTCTGATGTCAATTTTGCATCAGAAACACCGACAGGAGTTTTACTCGATTCTTTATCATCAATTTTATGAAACTTTGTCAAATCAACGGGTGCAACAACATCTGTTAAATTAACTCCGAAAAATGCTTCGATAGAATAATTTGGAGCATCGACAAGATACATTGAATTATTCAGATTAACAAGGGCATTTTGATATGCGTTTTCGGAATCTATAAGTTTAATTTTTGAATCGCTTAGTGTAACTTCCGAATTTACGAGGTCAATTTTTGATTTAAGACCTTCGTCAAAATACGCTTTTGTACGGAGATAATTGCGTTCGTTTATATCTACATAAGCCTGATTTATTAACACACTTGCTCTTGCTGCAAGAACTTTGTAATATTTTTGCTTAACATCAAAAGTTACCCGTCTTACATCATCATAGAAAGTGTATTCATCTGCTATAAGATAGAATTTTTGCATTTTGATTTGGGCATAAGTTTTGCCGAAATCAAATAAGAGCATGTTTAGAGTTGCATTAAGATTGAATGAATTTATATCAGAAGTTCTTGAACTGATTTTTGTATCAGTAAAATCATAACCTGCACCGATTCCAATTGTCGGGAAAAATTGGGATTTTGCAATATTTACATCTGTTTTGGTAATCCAATAATCATATTGTGCCGTACGAATTTCCGGACTGTTATTGAGTGCAATAGCGATACAATCGTCCAAAGATAAAACAGAGCCTTTTTTAACTTTTATAATTTGCGCTTCGGATTGTTCAATTTTTGGAGTCGGATCGTCTTCAATAGCCATAGTCGGCACAGGAAAAACAAATGCGCTTAATAATACAAGTGTGGCAATTTTTTTATATATATTCAAAATTATACCTTTTCCAACTTACATTTTTATAACGATTAAAACATATTTTTGTTCATTTTTGGTCATATAAACAGAGTAAAATAGAATTTTGATAAAGACAAAAAAAATACTTGCAAAAATTTTTTTTGCATGTATTATAGTTAAGTAAATTAAATAAGCGGGGGTAATTCAGTGGTAGAATGCCTCCTTGCCAAGGAGGATGTCGCGAGTTCGAGCCTCGTCTCCCGCTAATAAAGAGAAGTCCTGAAAAGGGCTTCTTTTTATTAGCCGAAGATAGAGCGAGAGATTGCTTTTTCGCGAGTTGCGCGAGTGTAGAAAATGGTACAGTTTGCAAATTTCAGACAGTTTGCAAATTTTGGGATTTTTGAGATTTTTTTTGTAAAATTTTATAAAAATTTATTGTTTTTCATTATCAATAAAAAATGCA
>JAFUXT010000031.1 GCA_017470815.1 bacterium
TCACGGATTCTATCAACGGTAATATTGTATTCGGCACAAATCTTTATAGGCAGGGTTGGCAATGTTTCATTGATGTATTTTTCATATACTCTTTTTTCATAATCAGCGAAAGACCGTGTTCTAAATTTTGAAGCATCTACTCTTGTTTGTGAGCAGATAAGACGGTTTTGCAACTGTTGTAATGACATTTCTAAACTGAATACATCAACCTTAAAACCGAGTTTTGCTATATTTGCTATGAGGTTTATTGCCATACAGGTTTTACCCATTCCTGTTGCTCCGGCAAGTATGATGAAATCACCCCCTTGCATACAGCCGAGTTTTTTATCTATTGTCGGGTAGCCTGTTGTAATTATTTTTAAATCTTCTTTAGGTTGCAAAAGTTCTTCAGCATTATGTGTGATAGATAAAAGTTGCGAAGTATCAACATATTTTTGTCGTTCTTGTTGAACAAATTCTAAATCTTGTATTGTTTTTGCACCTTCAACTAATCTTTCAAAATATGCCTGTTGAACTTTTTCTACATAATAACGATAATTAACATTCGTTATATAACTATCTTGTAAATAACGGACATCTTCCAATTCATTCGGTGATAATAATTCGCAAATAGAATAAACATTTACAGGTTTATTTGCGTTTATAAGGTGTTCGCATATTTCAAATATTTTTGAAAATAAGCGGTTTGTAAACATTTTAGAGTGCAGAACAGACAGTATTGTTTTTTGCATTGACCTTTCGGATGCAACCAACATTACTGTTATTTCCTGTTCGTACTCTTGTAACAACCGCATTATAATTGCCCTAATCTCCCCTATTTATTATTGTTTAAGCCGCTTGTGGTATTTCCTTATCTATGTATTTATTTTGTTCACTATCCCATTCAACCGGAACAAACGACCAACCTGTTAGAGCAACCTTTTCTTGCACTTTGTCGGCATTTTTCGGAGCATATTTATTTATTCCAAGTTGCCCCTTAATTCTGATGTAATCACCGACTTTGCAATATTCAGCTAATCTCTCTGCGGTGTTATCATTTTTTGTATTAAAGAAGATAATCGGAAAACTCTCATATTCATCCGTTTTCGGTTTCTTTTTTGCAAGCATTATTTTTGTAAAACAAGTGCCTGAATCTGTGTATTTAATATCAAGCCAATTTATTCTTCCAAGTAATTCAAAACTATTCATTTTCTGATTTCCTTTCTATTTGCGGTTGTTGTGTAACTTCAATAACTTCTTCTTCATCCCAATTTGTTTCATCCTTGATGTTGAACATATCAATATCAAGTCGGGATTTCGTTGTGTTATCCATAGATAAAGCCTTTTGAAGTTCTACGGATTTTGGTAATAACTTCGCAAGCTGAATTAACACGGTTTTCTTACACATTGCATCAGGGTATTTGAACCAAGAAGAATTTTTATCAAAAGATTGTGTTTCTTTATCAAAACATTTAGAGTGTGTTTTACCGTGTTCAATACAGGCATCTTTGCCCATAACTTTAAATACACTTCCACCGCCTTTTATTTTTGCAACTGCATAATAGGCAATGACTTCACCCCTGTCTTTTAATACCGGAGTGTGATGTAAATATGAATCAGAGCCATATTGATATTCAAATCTGTCGTGTTCGTGTACTGCGTGCATATCAATATGTTCTGCCGCTTCGTGCCGGTAAAATAATTCGATATAACCTTTGTAACCAATCTGAAATTGAGCTTCCAAAACTTTTATCCATTTTGTTTTACCGTTTTCATCAGTTATTTTTTTACTGTTCAAATATGGGTTTATATATGCTTGTCCTTCAACATTCGGCTCTAATCCTAATTGTGCCGATTGAAACAATGCA
>JAFUXT010000032.1 GCA_017470815.1 bacterium
AAAAGATATTTTATATAATGTTTCACATTCTGACGGTGTAGTTTTTGGCTCGCCCTTATTTTTAGGTGAATTAAACGGACAAATGCACTCTTTTTTAGAAAGGCTCATTTATCCTTTTAAGATTTTTGAAAAGGATAAACCACCTGTAATGCCGCCCAAGAAATTAAGAACTGCATTTATTTATACAATGAATGTTAAACCAGAAATGATGAAAGAATATAATTATCCTGAACATCTGAAACCGACACAGGATTGGCTTGAATTTGTATTCGGGTATAAACCTGAAATTTTATATGTAAATAATACATATCAATATACTGATTATAGTCGATATGTGGCGGATTTTTGGGATGTAGAAGATAAACAAAAATGGTACTATACTCAATTTCCAAAAGATTTACAAACCGCTTATGAAATGGGAAGAAAAATTGTAGAACAAGTTACAAATGATTAGTTTTTCTTTATAAACCAACCATTATGTACTTGCACTATTTCAATTTTGGTATTATCAAATAACGGCTTAATAAATTCTTTTACCTCGTTTGTATTATTAAAATCAAATGCTTCTCTAATTTCTATTGGTGAAATTAAAGGATGAAAATTTAAAAATTTACTCAATTCTTCAGCGGATTGTGTAACTTTTTTAGGCTGAATTTTATTTTTTGTAATTTCTTTAATTGTAGATACAAAAGAATCGTAACCGATTAGACTTTTAATTAACATAGCATTATCTTGATACTGTATTAAATACGAGGGCAAAGTATAAATTCCTAATTGACGATATAACATTAAATCTTCCATAAATTTATTTTCTGCCGTTCCGTCGTTATAATATTTCAAAAATTCGTCTTTATTTATTCCTGTTTGTTCTACAACTTTTAATATTTCGTCAAGTTTTGTTGTTTGTCTGCAATCTACAATAGTTGCATATCTTAAATTATACAAAAATAAATCTGCTTTATCGGGTTCAAAAATCTGAACTGATTTATATGCTAAATTTAATGGAATTGAAGATGTGTTTTCAGTATCAAATAAGTGAAAATCAATCATATTTATAGGCATATTGTTTATTGATTCTTCACTTTCATAAATTTTAGCAAGTTTTTTATTGTATGCTTTTATTGCATAATCTTCGCCTTTTTTTAAATCTTGCTTATCAACAAAATCATAAACATTTTTCACTAAACCTGACATTATGTATTCAAATTTAATGTTTCCCTCAAAATGTGTTTCTAACTTGCGAAAAATAGGCTCACATTCATAAGATAATCCCATCATTGGGTCTGTAAATGTTTTTATTATTACTTTATCCATAAATTATAAATACCTGTTTCTGTCAATATTTTGACCTGCAACACTCCAATCTGATATATCATCAAATTTGATATAAATATTTTCAATAGGAATATTCAAAACTTCATTAAAAATTTTAGTAACTTCCCTTGCAAATTCATCATATCCCAAGTGCTGTTCATTTCCGAAAATACTTGCCGTAATATAGGCGATAGGTTTTGAATTATCACCTTTTAAATATAAGTGATAGTTATCTTCAAAACCTAACAAAAGATATTGTTCACTTTTTCCGGGAACAAGTTCTATTGCACGACCAAGTTTAGATTTAATAACGATTTCCTGTTCATTTGATATTGGAATATTAACTCTTGAAATTATAAAAGGCATTTTATTAGTACCCCCAACTTTTAAGAACTTTTAAAATTTCTTCTGCCGTTTCCTGTTGTTTTTGCTGATAGGTGTGTCCTGTTTTTTCAATAAAAATCAGTTTGTTTTCGTCTTTGTTTGGAAAATGATTATTTATATTTTCTAAAAATCCTCTTGGATCACCGTAAGTAAAATTGTCATAAGTTCCGATTAACAATGCCCCTGTGTGCTGAATTTTTTCGACTTGTGAAAAA
>JAFUXT010000033.1 GCA_017470815.1 bacterium
AACTGAAATCCAACGTGGTCAAGTTTTATGCAAACCGGGTTCAATCCACCCACACACTCACTTCACTGCTAACGTTTACGTTTTGACTAAGGATGAAGGCGGTCGTCATACTCCGTTCTTCCCTGGTTACAGACCTCAGTTCTATATCAGAACAACTGACGTAACTGGTGAAATCAAATTTGACGGTCAAATGGTAATGCCTGGTGATAACGTTGTAATGGAAGTTACACTTATCAATCCGGTAGCAATCGAAGAAGGTATGAGATTTGCTATTCGTGAAGGCGGCAGAACTGTTGGTGCCGGTGTTGTTGACAAAATTATTGAATAATTTTATAAACAAACAAAAAAGACCTTGGTATTTATACCGAGGTCTTTTTTTGTCCATAATGTATATTATGGACTTCTTTTATATTGTTCATTTTTTCTTTTTGTCTTGAAGCAAAAAGAAAAAACGAACCAAAAAAGCGGATTGTGAGCAGAGTGCGAAGTGCCGGAGTTGGCTTGCGGGAGCAAGACAAGCGGGGCACGAAGTCACATTTAAGGCGAACAACCAAGAAGAAAAACTCGCTGATTACAATACCGCCTTTGGCGGCATAAGACTGCTAACGCAGTAATATGTGTTTTTGCCTATCGGCAAAAATCTCATAGCGGGGCTAAAACAACGCCCCGCATTAACCCCTCATCCCACCCCTCAGCCATACGGCATACAGGCTCACGCAACTCACAAGTTCGTTGGTTCGCTTTGTATCCCCTTGGGAGAGGGAGCAGTGGTAGGCGAATTTATGAGCCGTACAACTGCGGGTGAGGGTGAAATCAAAGGCGCCGTAGTTTTAGGCGCCTGATTGATTTTTGTCCGTAAGGACAAAAACGAATGAACATTTAATACTTATATCTTATGCGCGGAGCGATGCCGTCAGGCATTGCAGTAAAAAATGTGTTTTTCCTTTCGGTTCACTTTCCTTTTTGCATCATAATCAAAAAGGAAAGTGAACAAAATTAAAGAGAATACACAATATACATTAAGGTGTGAAAATAGTGCTTTCATACAAAAAAGACCTGAACTTTTGTTCAAGTCTTTTTATACTTTCTAATAACCGTTTTACCCTGAGAATAATATTTTTTCCTAAGAAGTTCTTTTATGCTAACAAATTTTCAAGTAATTCTGCGTTAGCCCTTGCTTTCTTTGTTCTGTACAAATATCTTTCAACTGCTGATTTTATTGTTTTCTCTTTTTGTGTCAAATTCTTGTCAAGCAGTTCAACATACTTGTTAACCGTAGTCATTTGATAATTTTTCATTTCCCCTATTCCTTGCTTTTGATTTTTTTATCCAAGCAGTGCATCTAATAGTTCCGCATTAGAAACTGATTTGCTTGAATTTCTTACCTGATTTCTATACATGTAAGTTCTCAATGCTTCTCTGATTAATTCAGATCTTGTTCTGTTTTCGTTGTTTGCTACAGAATCGATTTCATCTAAAAATTTTTCAGGCATTGAAATTAATACTCTTGCCATTTTTAATTCTCCTTTATTTTTCCCTATTGTTTTCCCCGACATTAATATAAAGTATTAATTCAATAAAAAATTGCTAAATTTTACCTATTTTGTATATATTTTTGTAATATTTCTTAATTATTCTCAAAAGCCTTGACTACTCTTATGTTTCTTTGGTATAAATATTCAGAATATCAGGTGATAATATTTCTGTTTTTTCAATGACAAAGTTATAACATTGATCTATTTTTTCCTTATCAAAACCTTCAAAGCATGATTTACCTTTTTTGTCTGCAAGTATTTTGGGTGCTGTAAAGTGATATATTTTGTCGGCAAATGGGAGTAAACTTCCGCATAAATTTCCGCCTGCTTCCGTAAACACGCTTGTAATTTCGAATTCATAGACTTTTTTTAGTATAAAATCAATATCAAGTTTGTCGTTTATAACGGGTGTTTTTATGTAAGTAATGTTATTTAATCGGTCTGTTTTGGGTTGTTCGCAAAAAACATATATATTCCCGTCTTTGTATATTTGTGAATTAGTATTTGTTTTTAGTTTTCGGTCAAGAATAATTTTATTTTTATGTTTCATTTGCGGATTATCTGCAATTACTGTCGAAGATGAAGTCATTATTGCATCATAAAGTTTTCTTAGTTTATGACCTTTATTCCTTGCTTTTTCAGATGTAATCCATTTTGAATTGCCATTATACGTTGCAATTTTTCCGTCAATCGTTGTTGCGGTTTTTATTGCAATAAAAGGCAAGTTTTGTGTTTTATTTTTAATAAAGACTTCATTTAGTTTTTGGCATTTTTGTTCCAAAACAGGACCTATGACTTCAATACCTTTATCTTTAAGAATTTGTAGTCCTTTTCCTGCGACAATCGGGTTTGGGTCTTTCATTCCGTAAACAACTCTTTTTATTCCTTTTTCAATAATTATGTCTGTGCAGGGTGGAGTTTTACCGTAGTGACAACATGGTTCAAGGTTTACTATCAAGGTGCAGCCTTGCGCATCTTTAAGTTTATTCAGTGCATCTCTTTCTGCATGGTATTCCCCGTATTTTTTATGATATCCTGTTGAAATTTCATTACCGTCTTTGTCAATTATTATGCATCCGACCATTGGGTTTGGAGATGTCTTGCCAAGTCCTTTTCTTGCAAGTGTAATGCATTTTTTCATTAAATTCTCATAATTATTCATATTTGTATTTTAGCAGAAATTATGTTAAATTTATAGCGTAGGAGTTATTATAAGGAGAGAAAAATGGTTGATCTAAAATATATCGGTCATAGTGCATTTATTATCAAAAACAATGATAAGGCTGTAATAATTGACCCTTGGGTAGAAAAAAATGAAAAATTTAATTGGCATGATGAACCTATAACTGATATTTTGCTAACTCATGCTCATAGTGACCATTTGGGTAATGCTATTGAAATTGCAAAAGAAAAGGATATTGAAATTACTGCAGTTGCTGAAACTGCTGCATATTTAGAGAAAAAAGGCGGCGTAAAGGCAAAATCAATAAATTTAGGAGCGTGGATAAATTATTCATGGGGCAGAGCGGTATTTGTTCCGGCATATCATTCAAATTCTTTACCAAACGGTAATTATGGAGGATGTGCTGCAAGTATTATTCTTGATATTGATGGTGTTCGAATTTTTCATGCCGGAGATACTTGTTTGACAGGTGAAATGAAAACAATTAAGGAACTTTATGCTCCTCAGATTGCGCTTTTGCCTATCGGAGGCACTTATACGATGGATGTTGACCATGCGGCTATGGCTGCAAAGTGGCTCGGCGCAAGAACAGTTATTCCTATGCATTATGGCACTTTCCCTGAGATTGAAGCGGATTTACAAAGGTTTGCACAACTTATTGCGGTTGGAAATACAAATTGTCAGATTCTTGATCCTAATACTGTTCAATAATATAAGTATGTTGAAAAAATAGCCTTAAAGCAGATGCTTTAAGGCTATTTTTTTGTTATTTATGTGTTAATATCTTTTTTAGATGAGGTGTTTTTTTTATGAAAATTTTATTTGTTATAGACAGAGTTGAACTAAAATATTTTGAATTTAATAAACTTGTGACAAATTTTTGGCTGATAAAAAGTTTTTTAGAAAGAGGTTGTGAAGTTTATATATCAACTATTGATATGTTAAAACTTAAGTCTGCAAAGGCTTATTCAGATTGTTACAAGTCTTTTGAAAAAGATAATAATATCTTTTTTGAAAAAGACAATTTGCAAGAATTTTGTGTAAATGATTTTGACCTTGTAATGTTTCGTCCTGATCCTCCTGTTGATTTGGATTACATCAATGCGACTTATATACTTGATTTTGTTGATAAGAGTAAAACTTTTGTTATGAATGACACAGTTTCTGTTCGTAATTTCAACGAGAAACTTCACGCAGTAATGTTTAACGATTTGATGCCTGAAAATATTGTTACTTCATCCTTTAGGGATATTTTGAGTTTTCTGAAAGATAAAAATGAGATTATTATAAAGCCTCTGAATCAGTGTTTTGGTGGGGGAGTGATGTATTTAAAAAACGGGGATAAGAATACGGCTGTTATTATAAACCAAATTACAAATAACGGTTCAAAAGCGGTTATGGTGCAAAAATATATTGATAAGGCCGTTTATGGAGATAAGAGAGTTTTGTTTTTAGGTGAAAACATTTTGCCATATTGCGTTCAGAAAGTTCCAAGTAATAATGATTTTAAATTCTGTGAACACTGCGATTCTAATATAAAAAAGGCTGTTTTGTCTGATGATGAAATTGAAAAATTTAAACCTGTTGCTAAAAAGTTAAATTCAATGGGTATTTATATGGCAGGTTTGGATGTTATTGACGGCAAGATTATAGAAATTAATGTAACAAGTCCGTGCTATTTTATAAAAGAAATTAATTCGCATTTTGGGTGTAATCTTCAGGATGAAATAGTAAATTATATTCTTTCCAAGGTAAATGACTCTTTGTATGCTTTGAAATAAAGAAAAACCGCACAGGTCGTTCTATGCGGCAAGGGGAAAATTTACGAAAATTATATTGGGAATGAATATTTTATGCGTTGAAAATATTGAATGATTTTTCCACATTTTTGGATATAACTTTGGCTACTGATTCATATTCGGTTGTAAGTGCGGTATGTTCCGATTCAAGTTTAGTCAGTTGCATATCAAATCGTTTATCCTCACTTTCAATTTTGTCCATGTGATTTTGATATATTTGTTCTGCGATAGCCATTTTTTTCTTGTTTTCTTTCTCTACGATAGATTCATCATCATCAAGAGTTGTTTTAACAAAATCTTTATCAGTTGAACTGTAATATGAAATATACAATTTGCCGGTTTTGAGTTGGTTGATTAACCAATTTTCATTTAAGTATGCTTGCTTTTCGTCTGCGACTGCAAGTGTTTCGCCAGAACCGTTATCATAAGTAATCGTATTTATGTATTTTTCTTCAAGCATCTTGTCAAAGGTTGTATAGCCTTTTGTAATCATTTCATTGTAAATATTTTTATAGTATTGAACAGTATCTGCATCATATTCATATTGTTTCCCTGTTGCATATTTTTCAGTGACAGCCATTGCATAATCATACAAATCACGATGTTCTGCGGTTGTGCCTTCGTAGAAAATAGTATTATTTGTATTTGTTACGCTTGTTGTTTTTATTTTATCAGAATTTGATAAATTCGGTGATGAGTAACTGCCAAAGTCTTGATCTATAAATAATGAAGTCATAGTTTTTGATGATTTTGTATTACCGTTTTCATCGGTGTATGTAAAGTTTGTACCATCTTCTTTTTCAAATGTGTATCCGTTTGAACCGTTGCTTGTAATTTTTAGTCCGGTAAGATATACATATCCCTCATCATCCATCATGTTGTTGCCGCCAAGATAATCTTTTGCCATGAATTTGGCTGCATAGCCGGTTGTTCCGTCATCTTTCAAGTATGATTCAACTTCTACAGGAATATTGTCATAATAGAAATATGCAGAGCCGCCTGAAACACCTTCATGTACAAATATTTGATTCCCTGCTGAACCTGTTTTGTATCCTGATTGGTATGTTGCATAAACTACATTCCCTGCATTTGCGCTTGATTCGTGGAAAGTAAAGCCTAAAATATGACTGCCTTTTAATTTAGAGGATTCGTCATAATAAATGCCATCTTCATGACCTTTATTTATTGCTGCAAAATATTTATCCCAAGCATCATGAACATCTGCTTCCGATACGGTTGTTTTTTCAACTTGAGTGAAATTTCCAACCTTTTTTAAGAATGTATTAAAATCATTATGCCCTTTACCAAAAGCATCTGCAATGTCTTTAGTAACAAGTATTTGACCTTTGTTGTCAGATACGATATATTGTTTTCTTGTTGCTACCGCATTCATTGCCGTAAGTTGATTATAAGTTACCGGTTCATAATTCGGTGTATCCCCGTTGTAACCCGCTAAAATCTGGTATTGGGTTGCCTGCATTGCTTCAAGATATTTATCGTTAGCCGTTTGAGAATCGTCCGCAAGTCTTTGCTTTGAATATGCAACACATTGCTGCTCAAATTCGTTGTTCGAAATCCGAGCGGTCATAAATAATAATCTGCCTTGTGATGCTGCCATTCCCATAGTTGAACGGTTTATCCTTTCTTGCAAATTTTCGTACAATATGTTTGTCGGTATATTTTCTTTAAATCTTTAGTATTTTTTCAGATTTGTTAAAGTTTTGTTACAATAAAGCAATTTTAAAGTAAGTATTTTTTTTATAAATATGTAGGTTAGTTTTAATTATTTTAAAGGTAGGAAATTTTATGGTTAGTGTATCAGCAATTTCATCAGGTTTACAAACAATGTGGCGCTATGGTAAGCGAGCATTAGAAGTTGCACCTGAATTAGCATTTGGCAGCGCAAGTGAAGCGGCAGGTGCGGCAATGAAAGCAACAAAAGGCTCAGTATTTAATAAGGCGCAGGCAGGTTGGCATGCATTAGAAAAAGCAGGTTCAGGCAGTTTCTTTAAAGGCTTTTTCAATAATTGCAAAAATTTCTTCCCTGATGCAGTTAAAGCATTTAAGGTTGGTTCTGCGTCGGGTATAAAAGGCGGTTTTAAAAGTTTATTTAAAAATTTAGGTTCTAAAATGCCATTTATAATGTCGGCTTCCTGGATGATTTTTGAATTACCTAATATTTATACCGCAGTGAAAGAAAAAGGTGTATTCCAGGGTGCAAAAGAAGTTTTAAAATTTGGTGCAAGAATGACAACTGCAGGTCTCGGTTCTGCTATCGGTGCGGCATTACCAATCCCCGGCGGAAGTTTAATCGGGTGGATGGCAGGTGAATGGATTGCATCTCGTATCGTTGGTAAATCTTATACAGAGCAAAAAGAAGAAAAAGAACAATTAATCAAAGAGTTGACTGGACAAGATTCTAATGCGCAGCAACAGGTTGACCAAACTCAGCAGCCGTTTAATCCTAATCCATATTGGCTGAATAATCAAACTGCGCAGGTCAAACCGCAACAACCAAGTTTTAACGGCAATATGTCAAATCCTTTTGACTATAATCAATACAAACTTCAAAGTATGCCTTATGCAAACGATATAATGATGCAGCAAATGCCTTTTAATGCGGTGGCTTAAAAATTTTCTCTAATAACCCTAAATAAATACCTAACCCTAATTAACCTGACAGTACGGATTGAATAGATGTTCTTTCCGTACTTTTTTATGCGCAAAAAATATTTTTACTGCTTTTATTAATGCAGTGAGGTGTATAAATGAAAATTATTTCGGATTATGGTATAAGAACAAATAAAAATAATTATTCAACAAAAGTATCATTCAGCGGATTAACTTCAAAGTCAATTGTAAAAACAGTTTACCCCGAAGTTGTGTCTAACGCTATGAATAATGCTTGTGCTAAAATAATTGCAGAGTTAAATATCGGGAGTAAGAAGGTTATGAATGAAACAGATAAGTTTATAAAGTTGAGAGAAGATTTTTCTCCTGCACTCGACAGTGCTTTGCGTAATGAAGAAAGAACTGCCTGGGATTTTTATATAAATTCTAATCCTAAAAATATGAAAGCATACGAAACCGCTCAAGAAGAATTTTCTCAACTATTCAGCAATAAAGAAACTTATGAAAAATTTTTATCAATTGACTCATCAAAACTCCCTAAACACGAACAAAAGCAACTCAAGGATTTACTTAAAATTTTTGATAAACGAATAAATACAGGCGAAATCTATAAAGCATTAGAAAAAAAAGAAAATGATATCGCTCAAAAATATAATTCCTATGTCCCGACAATTGACGGTAAAGAAGTTTCAAAATCTGAAATATCAAAAATTATTCAGACCGAAAGTAATCCTGAATTGCGACAAAAGGCTTATGACGCATTGATTAAGGGCGGAGACCTAATCGCTGATGATATGATTGAATTTGCTAAAATGCGTAACGAGTTTGCAAAAACAAAAGGCTATGATAATTTCTTTGATTATCAGTTGAAAGAAGAATTTGACGTGGAAACTCCATTTTTGAATCGGCTTATTGATCAGGTATATTCCGGTGCAAAGGACAAAATTAAAGCCATTCAGGAAAAAACTTATGCCGAATTAAGGCAAATTTTTAAAACAGAAAATTTGCAAGGTTGTCATTACGGACTTTTAACAGATTCAAATCCTGCAAAAGCGGTCAATAAAATTCTTGAAAACTATTCAATAGAAGATATATCTAAGAAAGCATACGCCGGTATGGGCTATGATGTTGATAAAATGATAGCAGAAGGTAATTTGACTCTTGATTTATACCCTCGCAAAGGAAAAAATACGCATGGCTTTTGTTTTGGAATTGATCCTGGAAAAGATTCAAGGATTTTGGCTAATTTAAGAAATGATGCACTCAGCCTTGATACATTAAACCATGAAATGGGACATTGTGTTTATGACTTGGGAATTTCAAGAGGATTACCCGTTATTGACAGAGCACCTGCATCATCTGCTTTTACTGAGGCAATTGCTATGATGATGGGTGATTTGCCTAAAAGAGAAAATATTCTAAAAAATATAATTCCTGAAAAATTTCTTGTTCCGTTTAAAAAATCAATATCGGAAGATGAAGCAAATTTTGTTTCAAAAAGTCTTTTAATTATTGATTTTGAACGTGAATTATATAAAAATCCTAATCAAAATCCGGCTAAACTTTGGGCAGATTTGCGTTTGAAATACCGTAACCAAAATCATGCCCCGAATAATGAATGGGCAACCATTCCGCATTATTTGTCTCATCCGGGATATTATCAGAACTACTTTAGAGCATCTTTAATGAAAACACAGATTTACAATCATTTACAAGGCGTTTTGGGTAATATAACCGAAAATACTCAAACTGCAAAATATTTAAAAGACAATATATTTTCAAAAGGTGCATCGGTTGAAGAATATGACCTTATTAAACAATTGACGGGCAAAGAATTTAGTGCGAATGACTATATTCAAACCCTTTAGCCCATAGGCGGCGGTTGAATGTATAATGGCTTTAATTCCTGCCATTTACATTCATTAGTTTTTAGTTTTTCATAAGTAAGTTTTGCCAAAATATCACCAAGAGGGTATTGTTTCTGCTGATATGATGTCCCGCCAAGTCTTTGTTGTAATTTATCATCGGTTATAAGAGTGTATTCGCCGTTTTGGAGAATTCGTTCAACTTCTTCAAGTTGGATTGCACCTTTTATTTCTCCGTTTATAAGAAAATATGCACAATTCTTTCTTGCATCAAGTGCTACTGCGGTATTTTTGCCTTTGGAAATTTGTTCTAAAATCTCAAGAGATGAAATTCCGACTGCAGGCAGTTTTAATTGTTGCGCCATAGTCCTTGCAACCGTTGTGCAGGCTCTTATTCCCGTAAAACTACCCGGACCGATATTTGTGCCGATTGCATTTAAATCCTGTGGATTTAAACTGTTTTCTTTTAATACGGATTTTATTGTTGAAATCAAAAATGCCGAATGATATTTGTTATCCTTATTTGTTACTATTTTCGAGGATAATATTTTTTCATTGTCTGCTAATGTAACATACATTTTGTCTAAACATGTATCAAAAACTAATATTTTCACCTGCTTAATTCCTCTACAATCTTTATACAATTATCGCCAAAACCTTCAAATGAATATCTTCTTGAATCATCATTTTCATAAGTTACATTTATTTTTATATGATCAAAAGGCACCTGATTTTGACCAAACTCCGCCCATTCAACAAATGTAATCTGTTTTCCTTCGGAATATTCCTGAAGTTCATCAAAAATTGTTTTTATTCCTTCATTTTCAAGTCTGTATAAATCAAAATGATAAACAGGTATTTTTGCACTGTGATATTCATTCAAAATTACAAAACTCGGACTTGTAACTTTTTCTGTTATACCGATAGCATCCGCAACTTGTTTGACAAATGCCGTTTTGCCTGCCCCGATTTCGCCATACAAATTTATAAAACATCCGTCATTTTCAATAAGTTTGGCAAAACGGTATGCAAGTTCTTTTGTATCGGCAAGTGTTTTGCATATTTTTTCGTAAGTTTTAGTCATTATTAATTACAACCTTATTTCTTCCTGTATTTTTTGCCTGATAAAGTGCTTTATCGGCTTTTTTCATTAAATCATCATCACTGTCGTTTTCTTTAATCTCGTATATTCCGAGGCTTAGTGTGATTTTTATATTTTTTTCTTCACAATCAGGTGCAACTTTGGATATATTGATAACTTTATTTTCAACTGTCTGTCTTAGACGTTCTGCAACCATTTGCGCCTCATTGATTTTAGTAAACGGTAAAAGGATAGAAAATTCTTCCCCGCCATAGCGACCTGCTATATCATATTCACGAAGTTGACCTCTTATTACTTTAGCGATTGTTTTCAAAACCAAATCCCCTGCGGCATGTCCGTATGTGTCATTAACATGTTTAAAGTAATCTATATCTGTCATTATTCCGCATAACGGTGCGTGCTGACGCTTTGCATTCGAAACTTCCTGCTTGATACGAACCTCTAACTGCCGCCTGTTATAAAAACCTGTCAATGCATCCAAAGTGGCATGTTTTAATATTTCAGCATAAACATTTGCTCTGTTAATCGTGATAGCCATCTGGTTTGCCAATTGCTCCATGTATTCTCGGTCTTTGAGGTTTATTTCATCTTCCGTACTTTTAGCAACAAGCGAACCGACATTTTTGTTTTCGCAAATCAACGGAACTGCATAAATTTTTCCGTCAGATAAAAGTTTTGTTTCTTTGTGTTCTTTTATAGCGTCAAGAATTTTTCCGTCTTTACAGTCATTCGGGTAAGACAAAACATTTACTCCTGTGCTTTCATCTCGCAGAAATATGTAAACAAGATAATCTTCAAAGAACTTGTCAAGCATTTCGCCAATAATTGGAATAATGTATTTTAATTCATATTGCGTTTCAATTATTTTGGCAATATTTTTCATTGTATCGTGGTAATTTACATCTTTCTGCATTTTTTCATTAAGCAGCATATTTTGAATTTTTAGCGAAATAAAGCCTGAGCAGATGTCCAAAAATTGTGATAAATTCGGATTTATTTGTGAAAATTCAAGACTGCCCAAACATTTCTTGTGTTTAAATAACGGAACACTATGGGGTAAAGTCTTTGGTTCTTTTGAATTTTCAAGATTAAGCGCAAATTCCTCAACTTCGAAATTATTCTTAAAAAAACTATCCAAAGCAGAGTTAAGCGACTTGTAGCCGTAACTCTCATTTAAAATATTTGAAAGTTTTTCTATTTTATCTAACATTTGTTTATCTGAATTTGTTTTACGCTTCTGCTTGTTGTGCAACTTCGTCTGATATATCGCAGTTTGCATAAACATTTTGAACGTCATCAAGTTCTTCAAGGCGTTCAATTAAACGCATAACTGAAGTTGCTGTTTTAACATCCGTTATTTCAATCGTATTTTTCGGGATTCTTGTTAATTCGGCATTTGAACTTTTAAATCCATCTTTTTCAAGCCCTTCTACAACACTTTGGAATGTTTCGACAGAAGTGATTACTCTGTATTCTTCTTCGTCTTCTTCAACGTCTTCCGCATCAAGATTGATTGCAGTTTCAAAAAGTTTTTCGAAATCGGTTTCTTCGGCATCAAATGTTATAGAGCCTTTTTTATCAAACATATAACTTACGCAATTTGTTTCTCCAAGATTTCCGCCGAATTTTGAAAACAAACTGCGAACATCTCCTGCCGTGCGATTACGGTTGTCCGTCATACATTCAACAACTACTGCAACTCCGCCTGCTCCGTATCCTTCATAAGTAATTTCTTCATAATTGTCACTTGCACCTGCGCCCGCACCTTTGTCAATTGCACGTTTAATGTTATCATTTGGCAATCCGGATGCTTTTGCTTTCTCAATCGCTGTTCTTAAACGGAAATTCCCCGCAGGGTCAGGCCCGCCAAGTCTTGCGGCAACAATTATTTCTCTTGAATATTTTTGAAATACAACGGCTTTTTGTCCGTCTGTTTTTGCTTTTTTATTTTTAATGTTTGCCCATTTTGAATGTCCTGACATAACTTTATATCCCTTCTTTTGCTAATATCCCTTATTTATACGGTAATTTTAACAAAAATAAGAGTTTTTTTCAATATCATCCGGTCATAAAAATAGCCGTTGCATAGGGGACGGCTTTTAGGTAAAAGGTTAATGTAGGAGAAAATAAAGAAAAAGAAAAATGGTTATCATTAGTAATATTCCCGTTATTTTTCTAAAAATAACTCTTTTTATGTTTATTTTTACAAACCTTAACAAAAGAAAACCCGCAAATTTGCGGGTTCAAAATCTACACTAACTACCTAACCTTAATTTATGAATCAAACTTTTTATTAAAACATTGAGTATTCTTTATAATCGTACTGATAACCCATTTTTGCCGCAAGTTTTTTGATAAGTGCGTTAAAGTTATCGGCTACACCGTTGTCAATGTATAAGATGCTGTTTAATTCTTTTGTGATTGCTTGATAATCTGCATCTTTACTTAAATCAATACCCAATTCCTGAGCCTTATCTCGTAGTGCCCTTTGAATTTGTCTTCCGTATTTTAATTTTTGATCGCTGTCAGCATCTGCCATAAATACTTCCATAAATGATTCCCCAGGATATGATTGATTCCATTGAATCATTCTTTCAACTACATTGTCTTTTGAAATTTCATCACAGCAAGCGTTGAATATTTCATTATCAGTACCTGGTTTGAATGTTGCATCGTGGAATGCATCTGCCCATGCTGCAAAATTTTCCGGTTTTGGTGATGAAGATGAACTGCTACTGCTTGATGAACTTGATGAAGAT
>JAFUXT010000025.1 GCA_017470815.1 bacterium
CTTTTACAGTTATTGTTAGTCATTATTTTATTACTTTTCATAATATTTTTTTAAATACATTCCGGTTTTGCTTGTTTCACAGTTACAAATATCTTTAACTGAGCCCTCAAAAACAACTTTCCCGCCGACTTCGTATTTGGAAGAATATTGCTTGATTAGATTTTCTCTCTCAATAACAGGAATATCTTTATCTATAAATATATAAATATCAATATCAGACAATATATCAGAGGTCTTTGCCGTTCCCGAACCGCCTATTGCTATTGCCTTTACTTGTGAAAAGTTTTTAAATTTAACCAAGAACTCTTTTAATCTTTCCATTATATTCAACCTCTTAAATATTTAATTTCATTAAAAATTCTTTTCGGTTTTATCCAAAAATTCACTAACACAAGTATCTAAATCTAAATTCATTCTATCAGCTAAAACTGCAAGCCACCATACGCATTCGCCTAATTTGTGTTTTAGTCGTTCTTCTCCATTATCAGCCGGCCACCTACCCTGATTATCCATAGTCAATCTGCCGACAAGCCCAGCATCGGTTAAAAATGCAAGTGCGTCTTCTTCAATAAACCACTCCGAGCCATGGTACTCATTTTCTAACTTGTGATACTGCTCTCTGATTTTTATTGAGCGATTTATAACTTCTTTTAAATCCATAAAATTCCTTTCAAAGTTTATGCTAACATAAAAGTATGATAATAAATACAGGCGGAAGAACGGATACAGTTCAATATTATTCAGAGTGGCTTTTAAACAGATTTAAAGAGGGTTTTGTATATTCAAGAAACCCTTTTTATCCTAATAAAGTTACACGATATGAATTGGCTCCCGACAAGGTTGATTGTGTAGTATTCTGTTCAAAAAATTATGAACCGATTTTAGACAGATTACATGAGATAACAGACAGATTTAACACATATTTTCATTATACAATTACTGCCTACGAAACTGACATTGAGCCGAGAGTTCCTTCAATAGATAAAAGTATTGAAACTCTTTTAAAGTTGGGAAAAATAGTAGGGAAACAAAGAATTGCATGGAGGTATGACCCTGTTTTATTAACAGGAAAATATACTGTTGATTATCACATGCAAACCTTTGATAATATGGCAAACCGACTTTCAGAACACATTGACCGTTGTATTTTCAGTTTTGTTGAAATGTATAAAAAACTTTCCGTAAATATGCCCGAATTAAAACCTATAACCGAAGATGAAAAACTTATACTTTCACGTGGTATGGGGGAAATCGCCTTAAAATATAATTTACACCTCCAAACTTGTGCAACAAACGGAAACTATGAGCAATTTAATATCTATCCTTCTGGGTGTATGACACTTGATATTTTAGGCAAAGCAAACGGTGTTAAATTCAAAAATCTTAAACATAAAGGAATGAGAAAAAATTGTAACTGTATAGAAACAAGAGATTTAGGCTGGTATGATACTTGTCCTAACGGATGCCGATACTGTTATGCAAATTCAACACCTGAAAAAGCAATAGAAAATTTTAAACTGCATAACCCAAATTCCCCGATATTACTTGGCGAAATAAAAGAAACCGATACAATTCAGCAAGGAAATCAAAAAAGTTTCCTTGCCGAAGATTTGAATTTAAAATTGTTTTAAAAATGAATAATTAACAGGTATAATTATTGCTTGCAATGTTTATGCTAACATTAATTTATGAGTAATATCGATTTAGATGAATTTCGCGAGTTTATGGCATCGGGTAAAGTTGTTGAAGGTGAAATGCTTAAAATATTTAATATTTTGAGCCAAGAAGCCATAAAGATTACTATGGAAATCAACAACAAATATCATACACCTGAAGAAATTGTTGATTTGTTTTCAGTTCTTACTGGTAGAAAAGTTGATAAAACATTCAGACTTTTTCCACCGTTTTATACTGATTGCGGGAAAAATATAACAGTCGGAAAAAATGTATTTATAAATGCTTGTTGTAAATTCCAAGACCAAGGCGGTATTGAAATAGGAGATGGAGTTTTAATCGGTCATAATGTTACTTTAGCTACCCTAAATCACGATGAAAGACCTGAGTATAGACAGAATATTTACCCAAAACCAATCAAAATCGGTAATAAGGTATGGATAGGCTCTAATGCAACAATTTTACGAGGTGTAACAATAGGTGATGGTGCAATAATCGGAGCAAATGCCGTTGTAACGCGCGATGTTCCTAAAAACACAATTGTAGCCGGCATTCCTGCAAGAGTTATAAGGAAAATAAAGGAGTAAAAATATGAGTATTTACGGTCAAACAAAAGGAACGGAATTTGAAAAACAAATTGCACAATTAGCAACAGGTGAAGCAATGGGCGGAATGATGTATTATGCTTTGGCTCGCATTGCACAAGATTTTGGGTTGGAAGAAGTTGCAAAAGAATTTATAGGCATAGGTAATCAAGAAGTAAACCACGCAGGATTTTATGCAACATTGAACGGCAAATATCCAAGTAATGAAAAAGATTTTTGGAAATTAGTTAAAGGTTTATCAAAAGCGGAATATAAAGGGGAAAGCAATCTAAATAAACTTGCAGACGCACTTCGCTCTTATGGATTAAGCGAAGCCGCAGATAGCGTTGAATATTTTGCTCTTCAAGAAAAACACCATGGAATTAAAACAGAAGATATTTATAATAAATACGCAGGGGTAAATGCAGAGGTAAATGGTAGTGGAAAAGTCTATGTATGTTCTGTCTGCGGATTTGAATATGAAGGCGAATTGGATAATGAATCAGATGATTACAAATGCCCGATTTGCGGTTGTGCAAAAGGTGTATTCAAATTAGCAGATGCTTAAGAGGTAATTATGCAGAAAATAAATGTAATAGAATATTTACCAAAGATTATGACAGAACTTGAAAAAGGAATTTTGGTAAATACTAAAAACGGTGATAAATTAAATACAATGACTATCGCCTGGGGGCAAATCGGTATTGAGTGGAATAAATTTGTGTTTACCACATACATACGCCACACGAGATTCACACACGAACAAATTGAAGCATCAAAAGAATTTACAGTTTCAATTCCATTGGAGCGTACACCTGCTATTGCAAAAGCCATAGGTTTTTGCGGCTATAGAAACGGTAAAAATATTGATAAATTTAAAGAATGCAATTTAACGGCAGTTGAGGGTATTAAAGTTAAGAGTCCTGCAATAAAAGAAATTCCTTTGACATTAGAATGCAAAGTTATTTATAAACAAGAGCAAGAGCATAATAATATTCCCAAAGAACTATATGAGAAATTTTATAAGAATACACCGTCATCAGACGGAGAAAAAACAAATGATGATTATCATACAGTCTATTATGGTGAAATAGTTAATGCTTATATATTAGAATAGAATAAGGAGAAAAGTATGATTAAAGTTATTAAATATTATGCTTTAGAAATTTATACGGTTATTTCTATGTTAATTCTTGTTATCGCAGGAATTATGGGCGATTTGTCGATTATACAGAAGTTTGTTATAGTGTATATTTTCTTATTCATCTTGCACGAATGGGAAGAAATGAAATACCCCGGAGGATTTGCTGATTTGATTGCAAAAATGATAGGGGTTGATATTAATGATGAAATGAAAAGAGCAAGCAGAATTCCGACAAGTATATTGCTTTTGACATTTACTATTACACCTTTTGTTTTGCATAATCACCCAATCGCAATTTTACCGCTTGCATTTTTAGGCTTGTTTGAAGGATTTGTTCATATTTTTGCAATAAAACTGTTTAAGTGCCCAAAATGTTATTCCCCGGGATTTGTAACCGCAGAAATTCAAGCCGTAGTTACTATAATATTATTTACTTATTTAATCAAAAATCACATTTTGTCGGGAACTGATTATTTAATCGGAGCCTTGATTATGTGTGCCTGCTTTGTCATTATGCAAAAAACAATAACAATGATGATAGGTTACAAATACAGTGATGTATTTAAAAACATAAAAAAACAATGGCAAAAATAATAATTTTATCTGTCTATTTATAACTGTTTTGCAAAAAGTTTCAGCCCAATAACGCCAATAATAATCAGTATTATGGATATTATTTGCAGAACGGTCAATTTTTCGCTGAATAATAAAACTCCGAGAATAGTTGTTCCGATTATTCCGAAAGCAACCCACATAACATAAGCCATCCCAAGCGGAAGATATTTTAATGCCAAGGCTAAGAATACCGCACTCAAAATATAAGTAACGGCAGTAATTACAGATGGAATTAAAACACTAAAACCGTTTGAGTATTTCATCGCAATTGCCCATGCGATTTCAAATATTCCTGCAAGCAGGAGCATCAACCACTTCATTTTTAAATTTCACCCTTCAATAAAAACTCTGCATAATCTTTTGTTTTTGTTCCTTTGCGCTTATGTTCGGGGTCAATTTTATCAAAGAAACAATTTGGCATTTCATCCATTCTTAAATTTTTTTCAATACAGGGAGTGCAGCCCATATCGTGATTTAGCGGGTGCAATTTGCATTTTGTATTTTTGCAGGTACATAATTCTTTTGCTTTCATATCTACTCCTCTGCTTCAATTTTAAATATTACAGGGCGAAGTCCGTCATTGCAGGAACAAATCGCAACCCCCGGTTTTCTTATCCAGTCACCGTAGTAGAATAATTCTTTTGTCGCACCATCGTGGGCAAGAGTAAAAACATATTGATAAATTGCTTTCCAAGCCTCATTGCAAAAACCTTCAGGGCATTCCCAATCAGCATAAAAAACTTGTCCTTCTTTTAACATCGGACAAGCAGTTAAACCCTCAACCCCATGCTCACGAGCAAGTTCTTCATCAAAATTTCGTTTCAAAACCGTTATTTTGCATTTTTTCATTGCAGTACCTCTAATGTAAATATTATAGCAAAAAGCAAAAGCCATAATAAAGACTTTTGCTTTTTATCAATACTAATTATGCTTATTCTTTGGATAAAGTATCATAAACTTTAGCGACTATTTTCCATTCGCCGTTGATTTTATTTAGGTTTAAGATGTCTGTAAATTTGTATCCGTGCCAGTTATCTTCAATAACCTGAACAACGGCAATCGTTTTTTCCAACATTAAAACATCAATTCTTGCGATATAATCATCATCGCAAGCACCGAATGTATCAATCGTTTTATAAAATTCTTCTATTGAACCTGATTGATAAGTTTCTTCATTAAGTTGTCCGAAAAATACTGCTTTTTCATAAAAATAAGGTTTTACAATTTCACTTTTACCTGCTTTAACCGCTTCACAGAATTTGCGTGCAACATTTTCTACGGCATTGTATTCTTTAATATCATCTCTCATTTTTTTAACTCCTTTATTTATATTGGTGAAAAACTTTTGAAATAATCTTCCATTCACCGTTTATTTTTAATAATTGGAAGAAATCGGAATAAGTATTAGTTTTTCCCTCTAAACAGCAATGAACTGTTGCAACGGTTTCTTCTAATGCAGTAACATCAAATCTTGCTTTTAATTCAGGTTGCGCAACTGTTCTATCAATAAATGCAAAAAGATTTTCAATAGAGCCTTCTAATAATGTTTCACCTGCAAAACCGTGCATAATTGCGTTTTTGTGGCATACGGGTTTTAAGATTTCAGAATTACCTTCAACTTGTGCTTGATAATAGTGATTCATTGTTTCAATAATTTTTTCGTATTCTTCTCTTATATTTTTTGTCATAATACTCTCCTTTTTTCCTGTTTTATGTTAAACTATCAGTATAAATTTTACAAGTACGGTAATAAAGGTAACTACTATGACATCAGATGAAAGAGATTGTTTGAAAGAAGTCGAAAGTTTTGATAAGACAGGGTTTAACTATACAATGTCTTTATTTACGGGTAAGTATAAATTAACAGTCCTGTATGCAATATATAGACACGATGTTATAAGATTTAATGCTTTGCAAAAATATTTGAATTTGTTATCGCATAAGACTTTAAGTAATACACTTAAAGAACTCGAACAGGATGATTTGATAATAAAACACGATTATAAAGAAATACCACCAAAAGTCGAATATAGTTTATCTGATAAAGGTAAATCTTTTATTCCGATACTATATGCGATGTGCGATTGGGGTGAAAAGTTTATAAAATAAAAGCTACATAAAAGGAGAAATTTATATGAATTTTATAGAACGAAATAAAGAACTTATGAAGAAGTTCGAAACTATGATAAATACGGCTGATGAAAACTTAGCAGAAGAACTTGTTGCAAGTGATGCTCCATTTTATACACCTGCAAGTCCTGAACCTTTGTATGGCGGCAAAGGTTATTTGTCAGTTGTTCATTGGATGAGAAAAGGTTTTAGTAACGTTCAATGGCATATTACTGATATGGTAGTTGATGTTGATAAGGTTGCAGTCAAATGGAATTTAACAGGAACTCACGACGGGGAGTTTATGGGAATTGCACCAACAAATAAAAGAATTTCTGTTTGTGTAATGAATTTTTATTATTTTAATAAAGACGGTAAAGTTACAAATGATATAGCAGCAGAAGGTATGATTGGTATTCTTCGTGGTATTGGGGCTATGTAAGAAACTTATCAGTTAGTTTAAGAGTGAATTATCAGGGAGTTTAAGAGATTGTATCACTAAGTTTTGAAATTCTTCCCTCGAAACTTAAAAAGTTTGAGACTATTCTCAAACTTCCGGGGGTACTTTTCTCAATCTCTCTGATAATCTACATCAATTTGAACTGTCTGACAGATAGAATTGAACAACTTCCGACTTAATTAAACACAAAATTAAACTTTTCAATTTCATTGTCCGACTTGTTCAATTTTAACTGTCTATTTATA
>JAFUXT010000026.1 GCA_017470815.1 bacterium
ATTTTTTTGTTTCTGTTTTTTTAGAAACAGACTCAACTTTTGCCTGAACTTTTTTAGTATCTTTCTTGGCAGTTTTTGTTTCTTCTTTTTTATCTGACTGCAAATTCTTTACAGAAAAAGGAGAAACATACAATTCTTTTTCTTTCTCGTATGCTCTGTTTGCAATAGAACTAAGTCTTTCTGTTGTTGTATTCCACTCAGTTTCATTTGATACAACCGGTTTACCGTGCAAGACCATATCAACTAAATCATTTGTTTCTTTTTTTTGTTCTATCTTTTTCCCCAATCTTGCAGCAAATTCCTCTAATGTTATTTTTTCTAATGAACTTCTCCACTGTTTAATCTCTTCCTTACTCAGATACTCAGCCATTCATTATCTCCTTACTAAACTATTCCTTACTCACTTAATCTATCATAAAGCATGCCAAGTGACACAAAATGTTTCTAAAAGTAAATTTTTATTTATTTTGTTAAGATTTTCAACTTTTGCACTTGATTTTTCGACATTTAAAGGGAAATGTATATCTGCATTGATTTATGGTAATATTTTAAAGGGAGTTATTCGTGTTTACAAAAAAAGAAATAATTGAAATATTAAAAGACGATACGAAAAATGAATGGTTATTTAACCTTGCCGACAAAACAAGAAAAGATAATGTCGGTAACGGAGTTCATCTGAGAGGACTTGTCGAATTTTCAAATATTTGCAAATGCAACTGTAAATACTGCGGTCTGAGAAAAGATAACAATAACGCAGACAGATACCGAATATTAAAAGATGAGATTATTGAAATCGTTAAACACGCATCAGATATGGGCTACAAAACAATAGTACTTCAATCAGGAGAAGACGGATATTACACAACAGACAAAATGGTTGAAATTATAAAATCAATAAAAGAATTTGATGTTGCTCTTACATTAAGTATAGGCGAACGCTCTTATGAAGATTACAAAGCATTTAAAGATGCCGGAGCGGACAGATATTTAATAAGGATAGAAACAACGGACAGAAATTTGTATAAACAAATGCACCCGAATATGGATTTTGATAATCGTTTGAGATGTTTAAAGGATTTAAAAACCTTAGGATATGAAGTCGGAACAGGTTGTCTTGTCGGCTTGCCAAATCAAACAACAGAATCACTTGCGGATGATATATTATTTTTTAAAGAAATTGAAGCAGATATGGTTGGAATCGGGCCTTTTATTCCACACCCTGATACCCCGCTACATAAAGAAGAAAAAGGGAATTTCACACTTGCACTAAAAGTTATGGCATTAACAAGAATTATGCTTCCTGATATAAATATTCCTGCAACTACAGCAATGGAAACTCTGCATCCAAACGGAAGAATAATTGCCCTGAAAAGCGGAGCAAATGTTGTTATGCCAAATATTACAACGCAACAATATCGTGCAAAATATGAAATTTATCCTGATAAAATTTGTGTTAATGATAATCCTGATAAATGCAGAAATTGTATCGGCGCAAAGATTGAATCAATTGGGAGATTTGTTTCGGAGAATTATGGCTTCAGCCATAACAAAGGTTAAGATTTTGCAAAGTTCAAAATAATATTATATAATCAAAACGGTCGTCAGGTTAGTTATTAATAAGGAGGATTTTTTATGAATGAATGTTTAAAAAAATACCTGGTTGAATTTATAGGCACATTTTTCCTTGTATTCACAATCGGTGCAACTGCGGCATGGGGCGGAGAAACCTGCATAGCACCTATTGCAATCGGCTTTGTTTTAATGGTAATGGTTTACGCCGGCGGATACATTTCAGGGGGACACTACAACCCTGCAGTTTCACTTGCCTGTGCAATCAGAGGGGCATTAGAATGGAAACAATGGATTCCTTATGCAGTTGCTCAAATCTTAGGCGGATCTTGTGCCGCATTGGCAATTAATTTGTTATCGGGCGGACTTGACGCTCCTGCAAAAGTTACATTCAATATTGCAACAATTATTATTGCTGAGTTTTTATTTACATTCGCACTTTGCTATGTCGTATTACATACTGCAACATCAAACAAGACTGCAGGAAATTCATACTACGGTTTTGCTATCGGTTCAACCGTAACCGTTGGGGCATTTGCAGTAGGAAGCGTTTGTATGGCAGCATTTAACCCTGCAGTTGCTATTTCAGCAACAATTATGGGTTGTGTATGTTGTCCATGTATCGCACTTGTAACAATTGGTGCAAACCTTCTTGGGGGTGCTTGTGCAGCACTTGTTTATAAAATTGCAAATAATGATGACTAATATATAAAATACGAAAGAAATAACTGCCACTTTGCTTTACTGTTTAGAGTGACAGTTATTTTTTTTATGCTAAAATTAGGGTACAGAAGGGATGTGTATAATGAGCGAATTGAAAATATTTTTAGATAAAGACATTAATCAAGATTTAATCAAAACAAAAAAAATTGCAGTTATCGGCTTTGGTTCTCAAGGCTATGGGCAATCTATGAATTTAAAAGATTCCGGTTGTGATGTTGTATTAGGTTTAAGACTTGGAGGGGCATCTGATATTAAAGCCAAAAACTATGGATTTAAAACAATGTCAATTGAAGATGCCGTCAAATGGGCTGATGTAATTCAGGTTTTAATTCCTGATGAGGTTCAGGCAGAAGTTTATGAAAACCAGATTAAGCCTAATATGCGAGCAGGGCAGTATTTGATGTTTGCTCACGGGTTTAATATTCATTTCAAAAAAATTGTACCGCCAGATGATATAAATGTCATAATGGTAGCGCCAAAAGGTCCTGGGCATACGGTAAGAAGTCAATACACAGAAGGCAAGGGGGTTCCGAGCCTAATCGCAGTATATCAAAATCCATCAGGTGACGGAAAAGAAGTTGCTCTCTCTTATGCAAGCGCAATAGGTGCAGGCAGGGCAGGAATTATTGAAACAACATTCAGGGAAGAAACAGAAACAGATTTATTCGGGGAACAAACCGTAATATGCGGCGGTGTTTCCGCATTAATGAAAGCAGGTTTTGAAGTTCTTACAGAAGCAGGATATTCGCCTTATATGGCATATTTTGAAGTTCTGCACGAAATGAAACTTATTGTAGATTTAGTTAATCAGGGCGGGCTTGCAGATATGCGCTATTCAATTTCTAATACCGCAGAATACGGCGATATGACAAGAGGTCCAAAGGTTATTAGCGAAACATCTAAAAAAGCAATGAGAGAAATATTAAAAGATATTCAATCAGGTGCTTTTGCAGATGAGTTTACAAAAGAAATGGCAACCGGTCACAAATATTTTGACAAACTCAGAGAAGAAAACAGAAATCACCCTATAGAAAAAATTGGCGAAGAAATCCGCTCGTCTTTTGTTTGGGGCAGAAAAGAAAACATTATTGACAGAGAAAAAAATTAAGGAGTAAAGATGTTTAATACAGAAGATACTTACGAAGTAGTTATATTTTCAATAGGCGATACAAAAGCCGGTACAAAAATGGGAAAATTACAACTGAAAAATACAAAAGACGACAGTGTTTTGAATTGCATTTTGTGGGAAGAAACCCTAAATCGATTTGACGCAAAAATATTCAGAACAGGAAATCTTGTACGCATAGTATCAGCAACTTTCAACGAAAAATATAATAATTGCCTTGTATCTGCCCTTGAACTTCTAAAAGAAGCAAAATTAGGACTTGAACCTGATGAAATTGAACAATATTGGGCAAAATTACAGTCTTTTATAAACCTGATAGAAAAAGAAGAACTAAGGAATTTTGTATCTAAACTTTTTGAAGACAATGCTGAAAAATTTAAAATTATGCCGGCTGCAAAACTTATGCACCATAATTTTATCGGCGGATTGCTTGTTCATACGGTTGAATGTGTAGAATTTGCATTATTAAATATTGAACATTTTGCATCAAAGATAAATAAAGACAATATTATCGCCGCTTGCTTGTTGCATGATTTCGGCAAAATCTTTGAATACACAATTGATACGGAAACAGGTTTGATTGACTATGCACCGGGATTTAGAGAAACCTGGATTACTCACTCACAATGGGGTTTCAGTACTTGCATGAACGCAGGTTTTGTCAGAGTTGCAAGAATGATTGCGGCACACCATGGCAGAGCGGATTGGGGTGCTATTATTGATTTGGATTCCAAAGATGCAATTGAGCCTGAATTATACCTCATTCACCTTATAGACAATCTTTCCGCAAAATTTGGAAAAATAAATACTCATCTTTTGGAAAAATAATTTATTTATTAAGTAATTTGGCATCATTATTTTCTTCTGACAATCTGAATCCAAAAGTGCAAGTTCCGTCAGTAGTACTATTTGCATAAATTTCCCAGCCATGCTTTGCTATAATTTGTTTTGAAGCGTACAATCCAAGCCCAATTGATGCACTATTCCGCCTTGAATTGACTGTTTTTGAGAACATTTTAAAAACATTTTTTAATTCCTTTTGTGGAATAAAATGACTTTTATTTGAAATCGAAAAATTTACAATCCCGTCAATATACTTTAAATTTATGATTATATCTGTATTTTCAAAGCCATAAGTAATTGCGTTTGTAATTAAATTAAATAAAACTCTTTCTATTTGAAGTTTATCACCGTTTACCATACAAACTGGCGTATCATAATCAAATATTAAATTCATATTTTTATCAGAGATAAGCAATTCATTTTGCTTGATTACCGAATTTATAAGACTCACCAAGTCAAAATTCGATTTTGATAAAACTATAGAATTTGAACTGTATTTGTACCCTGTTAAAACTGTACCAACAAGATTTGACATATACTTAGCAGAAGAACAAGTCATTTTAAGCATTTCATATTGCTTTGGGTTCAATGCTCCAAAATGACCGTTTAAAAGTAAATTAAGCATATTTATCTGCGCTCTGGCTGGAGATTTTAAATCATGAGTAAGGGTTGCAACATAAGACATCTCATCTTTATTAAGATTCTTATATTTTTTTATCAAATACATCTGATAACCCATCATTAGAATAAGTAATAAAGATAATACTAATAACATAACAATATCATATTAAAACCCGAAAAATTATTTCATATTACCCAACAGTATATAAAAATAAGAACTTTATAAAAAATTAATTTGCAATTATATTACGAAAATAATAAAAATAAAAAGGAAGTTAGAAAAAGGGAGTAGTCATGAACAGTTATATTGAAAGAGTTATAAAAGAGGTTGAAAGCAGAAACAATAACCAGCCGGAATTTATACAAGCACTAAAAGAAGTTTTAACAACATTAGAACCTATTATAAGTGCAAGTGATAAATACGAAAAAAATGCAATCCTTGAAAGAATGACAGAACCCGAAAGAATTATAATGTTCAGGGTTCCTTGGGTAGATGATAACGGAAAAATTCAGATTAACAGAGGATATAGAGTACAGTTTAGTTCTCTTATCGGCCCTTATAAGGGCGGTTTGAGATTTCACCCGAGCGTAAATTTGAGCGTAATGAAATTTTTGGGTTTTGAACAAATATTTAAAAATGCTCTGACAGGTTTACCCATCGGCGGAGCAAAAGGCGGAAGCGACTTTGACCCAAAAGGCAAATCTGATAACGAAGTAATGAGATTTTGTCAAAGTTTTATGACCGAATTATACCGACATATCGGACATGATGTTGATGTTCCGGCAGGAGATATTGGTGTTGGAGGGAGAGAAGTCGGCTATTTATTCGGTCAATATAAAAGAATTAAAAATGCTTATGAGGGCGGAGTTTTAACTGGCAAAGCCATCAGTTACGGCGGCTCATTAGCAAGAACAGAAGCAACAGGCTACGGTTTACTGTTCTATATGAGAGAAATGCTTAAAGAACACGGCAACTCAATGAATGGGAAAACAGTAACAATCTCAGGTTCCGGTAATGTTGCTATTTATGCTGCACAAAAAGCGACGGCAATGGGAGCAAAAGTAGTTGCCATGAGCGATTCAAACGGTTGTATTTATGACGAAAACGGAATAAATTTAGACTGCATAAAAGAAATAAAAGAGGTAAAAAGAGGAAGAATAAAAGAATATCTCGAATGTAATCCGAACGCAAAATATATTGAAAAAACAGGTGCAAATTCACCAATTTGGAATATCAAAACAGATATTGCACTTCCTTGTGCAACTCAAAACGAATTAACACTTGAAGATGCAAAAACGCTTGTGGCAAACGGAGTTATTGCAGTCGGCGAAGGTGCAAATATGCCTTCGACAACCGAAGCAATCGATTATTTTCTGGAACATAAAGTTCTTTTTGCGCCGGCAAAAGCCGCAAACGCAGGCGGGGTTGCAACTTCAGCAATTGAAATGACACAAAACAGTATCAGATATTACTATACATTTGAAGAAGTTGAACAAAAACTTGATACCATAATGACTAATATTTTTAAAGCCTGCAAACAAGCAGCAGATGAGGCAGGCATCAGCGGAAACTATGTTGCAGGTGCTAATATTGCAGCATTCAAAAAATTGTCCGAAGCAATGATTGCTCAGGGACTTGTTTAATAAACAAAAGAAATAATAAATTACAAATGCTCGTTTCAGGAATGTATCTGGAACGGGCATTTTGTGCAATGTGCTTTAGGATGCAAAATCAAATTGTCTTCTAAATCATACATTTTTGCTATACGAGTAACCAAAGGCGCTCCGCATTTTGGACATTTCAAACCACCTGCACCGTTTAAAATCAATTCTTTTATGCTATCTATAATTTCATCAGAAATAATATTCTCACTGATATCCTTTTCAAAAACCTTAATCTCTTCAGGTTCACATTTTAGAACTTTCGCAAGTGCCTGACGTCTTGTTACAGACAAAAATAAAGTTTTTCCCTCCTCAATTTCTTCAATCTCATTCAACGGAATATTTGAAGCAACTGAAAGACCTTTTTGAGTAAATCCTAATTCTTCTCTTTTTTCATATATAAATTTTGCAAGTGTTTTCATACACAAAATAATAACATAAACCTTGTCAAATAATCATATATTAAGAAATGTTACAATATACATACATCCTAAAATAACGGCACTGATTGACTTTTAGTGAACAATCAAAAAATAAATAAAATTAAAAAGGCAATTTTTAAATAGCAAAATTGTTTATATATGTACAGGGGATAAAAACAAGAAACGGGGAAACAAAAATGTTTGGATTAGGAATGAGTTGTAACGGAAATTTAACAAACGCATCAATGGCATATCTTCCATATCTGCCATATAATCCATTTGGGATAACAAACTTTGGTGGTGACATCCAAATTTTCCCTGTGGATAATTACCAACAATCACAAATTGGCATGGCATTCAATCAGGTTGCTCAGGCATCAGGATGGCCGATGGGTTTATTCGGTGGATATCAAATGACTCCGCAAATCAATACGCCGGCTGTAATAGGTCAGGCATCAGCAATGGCTGCACAATCATTAAACCAATTAACAAGTCAGGAAATAAATACTGCAATGCAAACAATTGCAGGTCAAAAAGCAAAAATTCAGGCTCAATTGCAAGCACAAGACATTAAAGCAGAAGACAAAACAAAACTTGAAGAACAACTTAAAAAATTAGAAGAATATGAAAAACAAATTGAAGCACTTAAAACAAGCGGTATGGATCCGCAAAGTGCATATTTAAAGGCAAATGAATTGAAAGTTGCTGTAAATAATCTAATTGCAGGAAAGCCTGAAGAAACAACAAC
>JAFUXT010000001.1 GCA_017470815.1 bacterium
CAACACTTACTTCAGGAGCGTTAGCAGTAACTTGTTCGTCTTCAGGTTCAACGCTTGCTTCAGGAGCGTTAGCAGTAACTTGTTCTTCGTCAGGTTCAACGCTTGCTTCAGGAGCGTTAGCAGTAAATTGTTCTTCTTCAGGTTCAACTCTTGCTTCAGGAGCGTTAGCAGTAAATTGTTCTTATTCAGGTTCAACGCTTGCTTCAGGAGCGTTAGCAGTAAATTGCTCTTCCTGCGGTTCAACACTTGCTTCAGGAGCGTTAGCAGTAACTTGTTCTTCTTGCGGTTCAACACTTACTTCAGGAGCGTTGGCAGTAACTTGTTCTTCTTCAGGCTCAACGCTTGCTTCAGGAGCGTTAGCAGTAAATTGCTCTTCCTGAGGTTCAACACTTGCTTCAGGAGCATTTGCGACAGGAGTTTCTTCCTGCGGTTCAACACTTGCTTCAGGAGCGTTTGCGACAGGGGTTTCTTCCTGCGGTTCAACACTTGCTTCAGGAGCATTTGAAACAATCAGTTCTTCTTTTGAATCTGAACTTGATTCAGGTTCAGATTCTTTGCTTTCTTCATCCTGAGTACTTATTTTTTGAGAACCTTCTATATTTTTTATGCCCAAAGTGTTTTCAATGTGTTTTGCCTTAGCAGTATAGTCTATAGAAAATTCTACGGCTTCCTGTGTATTTTCGTTTGTTACATCCAGAATTCCTTCATTACCAATGTCTAACAAATCCTGACCGATTTTCTCAGCAACATAAGCGAGTTGCGTATCGTTTACATTGACCAATGCATCTTCTAATAACCCGCTTCCTTTTTCAGCAATTTTGAAGGCGTGAACTTTTTGAAAAATATTAAGTCTGTTATCTAATTTGCTAAAGTTCTTTGACGAATCTATTGTTTTTTGTGCTGTTATTAAACCTTCATTTGAATCATTTGTAAGGGTATCAATTGATTCTAAGAAATTATCCAAATCAACGGAATTTTTTTGAAGTTCATCAATTACTGCTCCGCCTTGTTTAAGATTTTTTGATAATTTCTTATATTTTGCTTCTTCAGAAGCATCAAGTTTACCTTCTTCTTGTTTCTTTTTATCAAGAGATTTCCACTCATCAGCCATATCTTTTATTTTGTCAATTGAGTTATTTTGCAAAATATTTTTTTGTTTTTTTGCAATACTAATAGCGGTATCAGTTAATTCCCTTGATTTTTCTCTGTCTTTTTCTACATCTTCCTGTGCTTTTTTGGATTTTATGGCATTATCTTTGACTTCTGCTCTGATTTTGTTTATCTCAGATTCACCTGTTTCTTTATCCTGAGAATTTACATCATTATATTCAACATCATCAGATACAATGCTATAATCAATTACATCTGCTTCTCGCTGCGCTTGCGCCCATGCAAGAACTTCAGTCGGAATGTTGACACCGTTATTGGACATTGTAATAATTTCTTCATAAGAATATTGGGCATAATCAGAGTCCGGTACAGCATCTACACCTGGTAAAACTTTGTCGAATTTTGAATTTTGTGTCATATTCAGCATATTTTTTGCATATTGCAAATAAAATTCATCACTAAACTGTTGGTGCATTATGCATTCATGCTGATATTTTAATTTCTCTGCAAGATCAATGACATCACGACTATATCCGGTAGTAGAGCCTGAAGATAGCCCCATTCCCAGATTTGGATAATCCAAATGTCCAAAATTACTTGATGTCCCTGATGTTGATGTCATTTAAGCGCGCCTTTTTAATATTTACTCATGTCCTTTGACGGCATAAATTCTCATAATCTTTAACATTTAGAGCATAAAAAAATAATGCCGTTACAAATTGTTACAATTTAAAACGACATTATTTTTTTATTAAATAATTTTTTTAAATATGTTTTTCAATATTTGAAATAATAGTTGATTTTGGCATCAAACCTACCATTCTTTCAACAGGTTGCCCTTTGTCGAAAACTAATAAACAAGGGATACCGCTAATTGAATATTTTTTTGCAATTTCTTTGTTTTCTTCAACATTCACTTTTGCAAATTTTACTTTACCATCATAATCCTTTGCGATTTCTTCCAATATAGGACCTAATTTTCTGCAAGGGCCGCACCAAGTTGCCCAAAAATCAACAACAGTAGGGATATCAGATTGTTCAACTTCCTGTTCAAAGATATTTTCAGTTAATTCTAATATTTCTGCCATAATTCCTCTCCATAATTTTGTAACATGACATATTTTAACATAGAAAATATTTTTATGCTATTATCTAAAGTAGGAATACTTAGGATAGAGAAATGGCAAGAAAAAAGATAATTGAGATAGTTTTGGACACTGAAACAACGGGGCTTGATTACACAAAAGAAAAAATGGTCGAATTTGCGGCGGTAAGACTTGAAAACGGCAAAATAAAAGACCAGTTTCAAACTCTGATTAATCCCCAGCAGCATATAAGAAAATCAAGTATCGCAATTCACGGAATTACACCTGAAATGGTAGAGGATGCTCCGACAGAAGAAGAAGCAATGCCAAAAATTTTGGAATTCATGGGGGATTACCCTATGGTTGCCCACAATGCAATTTTTGATTATTCATTTATAAATGAAGCCGCAAAAAGAGTTACAGGCAAAGGTATTGAAAATGAAAGAATTGATACTCAGCAAATGTTCAAAGAAATTTATCCTGATTTGGATGCTCACGGTCTTAATGCCCTGACAGATAAATTTAAAGTAGAATTAAAAGACCACCACAGAGCGATGGGTGATACTATGGGACTTGCGCTTGCTTATCCGAAATTGAAAAAACTTTATCTTCAGAGAAACGACTGGGCAAATAAAGAACTTGAAAATGTCGAATATCTTTTTGAAAGATTTTTAAGAATACAAAATACTGTTACCACTTTACAGTCCGAATTACAGGATTTGAAATCAGTATTCAAATTATACTTTGATTTGGGCGGAAAACCTTTGACTTCCGAAGAAGGTGATTTGCTCATTTATAATTCAAAACAAACTTTCGGATATGATTTTGACGCAATAAAACCTGTTTTGGAAGAAATAGGCGCATTATCAAAAGCCGCAAGGATAAACACAGGATTTATTGACAGACTCGCAAACGGTCACAGTATTGATGATGAGAAAAGAGAAATTCTTAAAAATGCAAGAACTGAACTTACAGAAACAAGAAATGTGCAGATAGTAAAAAATAATAAATTGTAATTATGTCATCCTGAACTTGTTTCAGGATCTCCTAAATTTGCATAAGAAGAAATTCCGGAATAAATTCGGAATAACATATATTTAATCTATAACAAGGAGAAAATAATAAATGTTTAAAAAATTAGGGGCTTTTTTTGCAGAACCACCTGCGGCAGAACCGATACAAGATGTACAAAAAGTCGCATCTATGTATAAACACTGGAGATGGAGAATTTTCTATTCAAGTTTTATCGCTTATGTAGTTTTCCATTTGTGCAGAAAAAATATCGCAGTTGCACTTCCGTCAATGGGTCAGGCTCTAAATCTTACTAATACCCAACTCGGTATTTTAGGTTCAACTTTATATGTAACTTATGGTATCGGGAAATTTGTAAACGGTGTAATTGCAGATAAATCAAATGTAAGAACATTTTTGCCGACCGCTCTTATTTTGTCTGCAATATGTAATATATGTTTTGTCTTAAGTGCGTTATTTGTAACTCCGGGGCATATAAGTTTCTTCGGATTACCTTCAGCAACCGTACTATTATGGCTATTGTCATTTTTCTGGGGCGCAAACGGTTGGTTTCAATCATGCGGATTCCCGCCTGTTGCAAAAAGCCTTTCATATTGGTTTTCAAATTCTGAAAGAGGTACAAAATGGTCTATTTGGTCAACCTCTCATCAAATCGGGGTTTTTGCATCAGTTGCACTGTCAGGTATCGTAATTGACAAATTTGGCTGGATGGCCGCATTTTATGTTCCTGCAATTATTTGTTTAATCACAGGTGTCTGGTTATTTAACAGATTGAGAGATAAACCGCAGTCTTTAGGATTGCCTGATATTGAAAAATACAATAACGAACCCGTTAAAGAAGAAGAAAAAGATGAGCAGGCAGATGTTTCTTATGTTCAGATATTCAAAAAACATATTTTGTGCAACCCGATTATCTGGATGCTTGCAATTTCTTACACTTTTGTTTATATCATTCGTTTCGGTACGGAAGATTGGCTTGTAAAATATCTTGTCGAAGTTAAGAACAATACATTGCCGATTGCGAGTGCAAAATTGAGTACACTCGCTCTTGTAGGTTCGGCAGGCGCAATTATGGCAGGGGTAATATCCGATAAACTCTGCAAAGGCAACAGAACACCTGTTAATATTGTGTTCTTATGTTTGTTGATTTTAAGTTTATTCCTGTTTGCAACTAACCCGACAGGCAAACCGATATTTGAAGTTTTGGATTATGTTTATGCCGCAATGATAGGGGTATTTACAGCAGGGCCTCAAATGTTAATCGGCGGGCTTTGCGCAGTTGAAAGCAGTTCAAAGCGTGTAGCATCGGCTTCTATCGGATTTACCGGAATTTTTGGTTATGTCGGTGCGGCACTATCAGCAAGCGGAACAGGGTTCTTTGTTGATAAATTCGGATGGAACGGTGCAATTTCATTCTGGATGATTGCAACAGTTATTTGCGTTGTAATTTGTACGATTCTTTTGATATTTGAAAAAATCAGAAAAAGAAAAGCGCAGGCTTAATAAAAAACAATTGGACAATTAGGAAATAAGGCAATAAGTTCATTTACGAATTATTGCCTTATTTCTTTAATAATACGATTTGGCTCAAATTTTCAATGTTTTCAGTCATTTTTTCAAATTCAGCCAATAAATAATTCATTGCCGATAAAACATGTGTCCCATCTTGAACTTCGTCCGCATTATGCTGTATGGCATCACGGATTGTTTGCATAAAATCTTTTAGGTTTAGTGCATTTTCATATAAGTTATCTAATTTTTTCAATAATTCATTCATATAATTAAACCATATATATTGTGCTTTAAACCAAATATATCATGTTGTATATTGTTTGTCAATAAACTAATATAATTGTTAAGATGATAAATAAAGATAGTAATATAAATAAAATAGTTGGCAAGAAAATTAAACTTGAGAGAATAAAGAGAGATTTATCTCAGGAACAACTTGCAGACCTTTCTAATATCAGTAAAAATTTTGTTGGGGCAATAGAAAGAGGGGAATCTTCCCCAACAATAGAAACACTTGCAAAAATTGCAAATGCATTTGAAATTTCTCTGCCTGAACTTATTGACGTTTCAAAAGTTGAAATTTGATAAATAAGGGTTTAGACATCAGCATCATTGAGTTTTGCTTTTAGTCTTGCTTTTGCCCTTGCAATAGAGGCTTCAACTCTTTTGGAATCTATCTTTGCATTGGCCTCTTTTAAAAGTCTGCGCCCACGCTCTAATGATTCTCTTGCTCGCATTTCGTCTATTTCTTCACCCGGTTCTGCAAGAGTAGTCAAAATCAGACATTCTTCGTCTTTAAACTGCAAAACTCCGCCCATTGTGGTAAAAGCCTTTGTTTCGTTATTTATTTTAACTCTTGTAACCCCGATATCCAAAGCCGCCATAACAGGAACATGACCTTTTAAGATGCCGAACTCTCCATCTACACCTCTTGTGTAGATTTCATCAACATCACTATCAAATACAACTTTTTCCTGTGTAATTATTTTTAAATTCATATAAATCCTTTTAAGAGTGAATCGTGAATTGTGAAAAACGAATTGACCTTTATAAGTTTATGAATTGTGAAATGTGCCTTAATCCTTATAACGACAACTCACGATTCACTATTCACTACTCGCTTTATTCTTCCATTCCTTTGGCTTTTTCAACCGCTTCATCAATTGTTCCTACCATGTAGAAGGCTTGTTCCGGCAAATCGTCATATTTACCTTCAATAATTTCTTTGAAGCCTTTTACGGTATCTTCAATTTTGACATATTTACCTTTGTTTCCGCTGAATTGTTCGGCAACAAAGAACGGCTGTGATAAGAAACGCTGAATTTTCCTTGCTCTGTTTACGGTTTCTTTATCTTCTTCCGATAGTTCGTCCATTCCGAGAATTGCAATTAAGTCCTGCAAATCTTTATATTTTTGCAAAATTTCAAGAACTTTTCTTGTAACTTCATAGTGTTCTTCCCCGACAATATTTGGGTCTAACGCTCTTGAATTTGATTCCAAAGGATCAACAGCCGGATAAATACCTAACGAAGCAATTTCTCTTGACAATACCGTTGAAGCATCAAGGTGTGAGAATGTTGTCGCAGGAGCAGGGTCAGTCAAGTCATCCGCAGGAACATAAATTGCCTGAACTGATGTGATAGAACCGTCTTTTGTAGATGTAATTCTTTCCTGCAATTCTCCCATTTCTGTTGCAAGTGTGGGCTGATAACCAACCGCTGAAGGCATACGGCCTAAAAGTGCCGAAACTTCTGAACCTGCCTGTGTAAATCTGAAGATATTATCAATAAACAACAATACATCTTGTTTAGAATAATCTCTAAAGTATTCGGCAGCAGTCAGAGCGGACAAACCGACTCTCATTCTTGCTCCAGGCGGTTCGTTCATCTGACCGTAAATAAGTCCTACTTTATTTATAACTCCGCTTTCTTTAAATTCGTTCCACAAATCATTGCCTTCACGGGTTCTTTCACCTACACCGCCAAAGACTGAAACGCCGTTGTGCGCCATAGCAATATTATGGATTAATTCCTGAATTAAAACGGTTTTGCCAACACCTGCACCGCCGAATAAACCAATTTTGCCGCCTTTTTGATACGGTTGTAAAAGGTCGATTGCCTTGATACCGGTTTCAAGAATTTCAACATCAGTATTTTGGTCAACAAGCGCAGGGGCATCTCTGTGTATCGGCAAATAAGTATCAGTTTCTATTGCACCTGCATTATCAACAGGGTCTCCCGTTACATTTAAAATTCTGCCTAAAATTGCATCTCCTACAGGAATTTTAATAGGCTCGTTTGTATTAACAACTTTCATTCCTCGTCTTAAACCGTCAGTTGATGACATGGCAACGGTTCGGACTTTGTTTGAACCAAGCATTTGCTCAACTTCCGCAACGATTTTTTCTCCGTTGTCATTATAAATATTTAATGCCGTATAAATTTTTGGCAGATTCCCGTCAGGGAATTCTACATCAATGACCGGCCCGATAATCTTTGTAATTAAACCCTCTGAAGCAACTAATGTTTCCATATTTAACTCTCCGTTTGATATTGTCGGAATATAAACACCGACCTACGAATTTATTATACAATAAGAAAAATCTTTTTTCACTTTTTTTTACATTTTAATGAAAATTATATACAATTTTACAGTAAATATTTGTGGTTACTACAGGTAATATTTTTTATGTTAATTATTGCTTTACAAATATAGCAACAACATACAATTGTAAAATCGTATATTATTAGCATTTTAATTTAATTGATTAAAATATTTTTTTAGATTAAAATTTAACTATGTTTTCAAAAATTTTGGAATATTTAAATAAGAAATATAACCGTACAAAAGTTTTGGACAGATACATTCTCAAACAAATTATTATGATGTTTTTGATGGGGGTATTTGTTTTTACAACTATTATTTTTGCATCAGATACTTTTATTACTCTTATTAAACAAATTTCTCAATTCGGAATACCTTTTAAAATTGCTTTGATAATGATTTTGTTAAATCTTCCTGCGGTTATTGTTATGTCAATTCCGATGGGGGTATTGTTATCAACTGTAATGGTTTTGAATAAACTGAGCCTTGCATCCGAAATTACCGTCATGCGTTCATGCGGTATCAGTTTGAACAGAATTGCAAAACCTATATTTATTTTTTCAATAATAATGTCATTATTAACCTTCGCAATAAACGAAAGTGTTGCACCTGTTATGAGAAAGACCTCAAAAGATTTGGCATTGTGGTCTTTGGGACAAAAACACATTCCTGCCGGAAAGGAAAATTTTGTGTTCAAAGAATTAGGTTCAGGCTCGTACTTAAAACGTCTTTTTTATGTAGGAAAAAGTACAGGTCGTACACTATATAATGTTACAGTACTCGATAATTCAAAACCTGAAACTATACAGGTTTTACAAGCAAGAGAAGGAAAAACTTCTCCTAAAGGCTGGGTATTTGATAAAGGGGCAATTTATACAATAGATGTCAACGGACAGGTTTTGAATACAACATTATTTGATACTTCTACAGTTCAATTCGGTCTTGATTTGTCCAAAGCAATGGATGAAGATGTCGCAGATGAAATGAATTTTACTAAATTAACAAAGTATCTGAACAAAAAAGACCTTACCGATGAAGACAAAAGGGCTTTGACTGTTCAACTATATGATAAACTTGCACTTCCGCTTGCGACAATAGTTTTTGTCCTGTTAGGTGTTCCACTTGCTATTACACCGCCAAGAGTTCGCTATAACAGAGGATTTTTGTTCACAATTTTGATTATATTCGCGTTTTATGTTTTAAGAGCGTTGTCAATTTCTATGGGAGAAGCGGGTACAATCCCGCCAAATCTTGCCGCATGGATACCTGATGTAACTCTTGCAATTTTAGGCGGGATTTTATATTACAGAAAAGTTTATACGATTTCTTAATTTTTTAATTTGATTGTAATTAAGCAATAAAAAAGGAACCTTTGGAGGTTCCGTTATTGTAGTAGGGGAAAAGGAGGAAATTTATTATGTTTTAGTTACATGATATTTATCGGTTCACTTTAATAAAAACTTTAATAAATTTATCCTGATGTTTACAATTCGTAACAAAAAGCGGCAACCGTACAAGGCTGCCGCTTTTTCGTATTGTATTAAAGTATTAAAAATTATAAGTTACTAAGAAATTCTTCCCGGAACTACAACTCCGCCTTTTAAGTTCTTTTTATAAAATTCAACATGTGGTTGAAGTACGCTATCAAGAACTTCAGGGAATCCGGAATTGTTCATAATTCTGGTTACAATTTCCTGATAAACAGTTGCAAATGCTCTTAACTGAGTTAATCTGCCTGCTGCTTCAGGAGTTAAACCCATTCCAAGAGTTTCTACTCTTTCAACAAATAATGAACCTGTTACAGAATATGATTTTGTTAAAGCATCAATGTAACTTTCGGAATTTTCACGACATTCACCCTTATCAACAGGAACGGTGAGTGCAAATACGAGTTTATTTGCAGGGTTAAAATGTGCTTCTGCACTGTGATGCATTGCATCTGGAACTTTTGCAACCTGTTTTAGAGTATCCTTTACTGATTCATTCTGCATTTGTGCATGCCAATAAACAGTATTTTCAAAGATTGCTCCCATATATTGATGAACTGAAGCATCAATACCGTTTGATTTTGCATCTGCCCAGAAAATACCTTCTTTTAACGCATCATTCAATTCCAAATCTGCGCTTAATGATTCTTGTGAAACAGTTTGAGCAGAATTTAACATCGTAAGCATATCTTCTTTTTTCATTCCTGCATAAGCGAGAGTAAAAAGTGCGTGGTCGTCAAATGCGCTAAATCTTCCTCCTACATCGTCATGAATAAACAAATCGCCTATCCAATTATTTTCGTTTGATGTTCTGCGCAGTTCTGATTTTTCTGAATTAGCATCAGTTACGGCAATAAAATGTTTGTTTGCAAAAACTTTTGCTTCACTTTCAGATTTGCCCTGAGATTTGTATGCTTCAATAAGTCTGTTTAAAATTCTCAAAAATCCGTCTTTTGTTTCAAAAGTTGAACCTGATTTTGATGCAATAAGGTAATTTGAACTTGTAACATCACCGCCTAAACGGTATAAAAATCTTTCCCAACTTGAAGAATCTATATCAGAATAAAATTCGATATCTGTTCTGTTAATATTCAGACCATTAATTGATAACATGTGTTCAACTGTGTGTTTTGAACCGCCGATACCCATAACGCTCAATGTCTTGGCACCTGTCGCATTTTTGAGTGCCGATACCATTGAATAGATATCATCAATTCTTTGTGCCTGTTTAGATGGCAAATCTACCCAATTTAAAAATTGTCCCTGTTTATTTGCTCTTGAAGAAAATTCATTCACAAATTCAGATACTTTTGAAGTGTACTTGCTAAAATCTATACCTGAGAAATTAGCCGTTAAACTTGAACTTTTAGTCAACATATTTTCCCTTTCTTTTTTACTGTCCCCTTTACGAAAATAATTTTAACACAAAAGCATAATTTTTATCACAAATCCTATAAATAACGGATATACTATATTTATAATTTTCTTTAAAATATGAATATGGATTACTATGCGTCATTAGAAAACGAGGATAAAGAACTGAAGGCAGTCGGATTGGAACTGATGTTTTTAACTCCGGAAAAATATTCGTCAAAAGACGGCATTACTGCTGTTGAACTGTCTAAGCGTGTAAATATTCCGGTTGAAACAGTAAAGAAAAAATTAACTATTCTCAAAAACAAAAATATTGCAATAGTGAAAGGAATAAACCCTAAATATTGGACTTTTGACCAGTATAATTTTCAAAGACTTCCGGATGATGATGATATATTCCTGCTTTTGTGCAGTTTTGATGATGTGGATTTTGATAAATTTTTCGCTTATTAAAACGCAAAAAAACATATATTTTTAAAAATGAATATGGTAAAATAATTTAAAGAGAGAAATAAAAACACTAACCTCTCCCTGACTCCCTCCCACGAGGGAGGGAAAGTACAAATAAATGACAAATTCGGCAAATCAATCACAAAAACCGCTAACAACAAAAATTAATTCGCTCGGCAATATTGAAATCGGCGGATGCGATTTGGTTGAACTTGCCGAAAAATACGGTACTCCGCTTTATGTCATTGACGAAAATACTTTAAGAACAATTTGCAAAGATTATAAAAAAGCATTTGAAAAATACCCCAAAACAAATATAATGTACGCATCAAAAGCATTATGCACAAGTGCTATCAGCGCAATATTATCACAGGAAGGTTTGGGGTTTGACACTGTTTCGGGGGGGGAAATTTATACGATATATAAAGCCGGAGCCGATATGAATAAGGTTTTATTCAACGGCAACAACAAATCCATTGATGAACTTAATCTTGCGATAGATTTAGGTGTTGGCAGAATTTCTGTTGATAATTTTTATGAACTTGCGCTTTTAAATACAATTGCACAAAGTAAAAATAAAACAGTAGATATTCTATTGAGAATTACTCCCGGAATAGAATGTCACACTCATCAATACATTCAGACAGGGCATCTTGATTCAAAATTCGGATTTGACTTAACTCAAATTGATGAAGCCGTCGAACTTATCCTCAATGAATATACAAATCTTAAATTGCACGGCTTACACGCTCATATAGGTTCTCAAATTTTTGAAACAAGCGTTTATTCCGATGAAATAGATATTTTATGTTCAGAACTGGCAAGGCTTGATGAAAAATTTGGTTTAAAACTTGATGAAATCAATATAGGCGGCGGTTTGGGCGTAAAATACACTGAAGAAGATGTTCCTCCATCGACCTATGAAATCGGTGAAGTTATTGTTAATGCATTAGATAAGGCAATAAAAAAATATAACATTGAAGCACCTGCGATATTTTTAGAACCGGGAAGAAGTATAATTTCTATGTGCGGGGTTACTCTTTATACCATAGGGAGTTCAAAACAAGTTCCCAAAGGCAAAAAATATGTTTCAATAGACGGCGGTATGGCTGATAATCCTCGTCCGAGTCTTTATCAGGCAAAATATCTTGCCCAAGTAGCAAATAAAAAAGAAACTGATGAAACCGAAGAAATTACAATTGGTGGCCGTTTTTGCGAATCGGGAGATATTTTAATAGAAAATATTACCTTACCAAAACTTGATGAAGGTGATATATTGTGTGTTTATAATACAGGTGCATACAATTATTCAATGGCTTCTAATTATAACAGAGTTGAAAAACCTGCAATGGTGCTTGTAAATAACGGTGAATCCGAAGTTATTGTAAAACGTGAAACTTTGGATGATTTGATAAGATGTGATGTAATTCCTGATAGGTTGAAAAAATAATATGGATAGTATTTTAATTGGTCTGCAAAATTTAATAGTTGATTGGCAAACAAACATTAAAGATGTTTTCGGTTGGAAAAATATTTTTGAAGTATTGATAATTGTGTCAATACTTATGCTTGTATATCAAAAATTTATTAAAAATTCCCAATCCGAGAAATTTGTCAAAGGGGCTTTTGCTCTTGTATTTATTTGGATATTAAGTGAGATACTCATTGCTATAGATTTACAAATTATAGGTGTATTTTTGCGTTCGGTTGTTTTATTTGTATCATTGAGTTTGATTGTCATATTCCAGCCTGAATTAAGAAAATTACTTGGTTATTTAGGGCAGGTAGGATTTATTAATAGGCTGTTATCGGGTAAAAAGTCCGTAAATGCAAAATCCGTAGATGTAATAAAGGAAGTAGTTGAAGCGGTAAAATATTTATCCAAAACTCACACCGGTGCGCTAATGGTGTTTCAAAAAGATTTGAGTAATACTTTTAAAGATGTCGGAACAATTCTTAATGCAGATGTTTCAACCGAACTAATTTTGACAATTTTCCATGTTAATACCCCGCTACATGACGGCGCAATAGTAATTAATGGGGATAAAATAATTTCAGCAGGAGTTTTACTACCATTGACTGAAGATCCAAAACTCAGTTGGAAATACGGAACACGCCACAGAGCGGCAATTGGGATGACAGAAAATACAGATGCCGCTTGCCTTGTAGTTTCGGAAGAAACAGGTGATGTTTCAATTACAATGGACGGAAGCCTTAAAAAATATGATGATATTCCGTCATTAAAAGCCGATTTGGAAAATATTTTGGGAATAAAAAAATCAGAAGATGATTCAAAAGAAAACAGGTTTAGCCTTGAAAAATTGATTACAAAAAATAAAAATACGGAAAAATAAAATGACTCGTCAAAAAGTAAAAGTTTTAAAGTTGATAAGAAAATTAATTTTTATAACCCTTGGTGCTATACTAACAGGCTTTGCACTCGGGTCGTTTTTGTCGCCAAATGATATTATTGATGGCGGGGTAATCGGTGTTTCAATGATTTTGAGTAATGCATTTAAACTCAATTTAGGTTTACTCATTATGATTTTAAACCTGCCGTTTATTTTGATGGCTTGGAAAAAGATGGGTACAAGGTTTGTCATACTTACCGCTTATGCAAACGTAGTTCTTGCATTGGCGACTAACTTTTTCCATGATATTCATGCTACAAACGACTTGCTTTTGGCAACTGTTTTTGGCGGTATAATGCTTGGGGTCGGTGTTGGTACAATTTTAAAAAGCGAAGCATCACTTGACGGAACTGAAATGCTTTCGTTGATTGTATCTCGCAGATTCGGGTTTAGTGTCGGAGAATTTATATTATTTATCAATGTATTTATATATGCGGTTGCGGGTTTGGTTTTTGGCTGGGAAAGTGCAATGTATTCCGTTATGACCTATTTTATAGGGTCAAAAGTCATAGATAGTGTTATGGAAGGCTTTAACAGTTCAAAATCCGTAAGGGTAATCAGCGATAAATCCGCTCAAATCGGCGAAGCACTTATTGAAAAATTAGATATAAGTGTAACTTATCTGCAAGGTGTCGGCGGGTATTCGGGCTTGAGTAAAGAACTTATTTACTGCGTAATTTCTCGTTTAGAACTCCCCAAAATGCTTGATATAGTAAAAGAAATTGATGAAAGAGCATTTGTTTCGGTTGTTGATGTTCACGAAGTCTATGGCGGAAGTTTCAAAAAACATTAAATTATAGACAAGTAAAAAAAAATATTATATACTTATTTTAGAAAACGAGGAAATAAAATGGCTAAAAATAATGATACAGTTCCAATAGAAGTTACTATTTTGACATCTGACCACGATATTAAAGGGGTGGTGCATGTTTCAAAATATACAAATACAAACAGAGAGCTGACAGACCTTTTAAACGACAGAGAAAGAAGATTTTTGGCTGTAACTAATGCTGAAATTTATCCCCGTACGGGTAATCAGTCCCCAAGAAGATATAATTTCCTTGAAATACACATGGATTATGTATTGATGGTTCATCCGACAACTCAAGCAGTATTCAGGGATTCAGGCAAAACTCAGGAAGATATTGCAAGATTCAGAGATTTGAGAGCAAAATTAAATCAGACAAAACCGTTTTAAATAGCAAAAAATATTTTTACCGTTTTTTAAATATCCATGACGAGCGGATATTACTTGATTTCAAAGGTAGAAAAACTTCCTTATCACAAGTATAAGGGGGATGCTTTGCGTTTGGTTAATCAAACCGCAAGAACAGTTGATGAAGTTGTTGTCGGATTAAAAAATCGTCCTGAAATAATCAGAAAAATAACCACTTTTAAAGACTCAAAAGGGAATATAATAGAGCGAGCGATTAATTTTTCCGACAAACCGTACAGAAACAGAATTTATACAACTCGTTATAATGTAATAGGCGAAGATGAATTTGTAACTTCTGTTCATACAAAAGAATATACATTGCCAAGAACATTAAAAAAAACTCATGAACAATCAGTGATTGCCCGATACCCAAGAACATTGTTTAGGACTCCTGTTAAGTTTTTTACAAATCACACAAGTGAAAATGTTGACACAGGCGACAAAATCTTAACACAGGTAAAACAGACAAACCTTTTAAAACCTCAAAAAGAAACGCATACGTTTATTGAATTTCCTCATATTATCAATGGTAAAATTGAAAATAAGAAAAAAAAGATTTTAAAATTTTCTGTCAATACGCTCAGACATACAATTAATGCAAAAAATATTCTTGAGCAAAATGCAAAACTTCCTCAAAATGATTCCTTTTTAGGGATGAGGGCATTAGATATAAATGATTCAAAAACAGCATTTGCGCAAAAATTTTTGAGTGAGAGAGGCTTAAAAAATAAAAGAATAACAATTAATCCTGAATATTTGCCCGTAGATGACAGAGAAGAACTTGCAAAAGCACTTTTTGATCCCAATGAAGGCTCTATAAATTTTGTAAAAGGGCACAAATTTACATCAAAATCAGAAGTTTGTACGACTTCACGACACGAAACAGAACACGGTTGGCAATTCTATCTGCATGCAAGAAACACTCAAGGCGGAACAACATATTGGGAAGAAAAAATGTATGATCTGTTTAAGGATTTGCCAAAATCATTAAAAAAAGAGGCACAGGAATATACCGAGTCCATTCGTTCTTATGTAACAATAGCCGAGGACAGAGCAAAATACCGCAAAAACCTGATTGAAATTAAAGCCAGTGAACAGGGTGAAAAAGCAAGAGTTTTATATGATTACGAAAGAGCGGAAATCCAAAAAGAATTTCCGCACATTCCAAAAGAACTTTTATAAATTATAATTAGTCAGCATCAAGATATTCTGTAACAAGTTCTGACATGCACTTGCGTTCATCAAAAATTTCGTTTTCATTAAAGTAAATTGCTATTTCTCTTTCTGCGCTTTCAACACTGTCAGAACCATGAACAACATTGTATTCCATAACTTGAGCGTAATCAGCACGAATTGTTCCGACTTCCGCTTTATCCGGATCTGTTGAACCCATCAAATGCCTTACTCCGGCAACGGCATTGTAGCCCTCAACAACCATCGCAACTATCGGACCGCTTTGAATATATCTGATAAGTCTCGGGTAGAAAGGTTTTCCTTCGTGTTCCGCATAATGTGCTTTTGCCTGAGCATCTGTAACCTGAAGCATTTTTAATGCCGTAACCTTATATCCTTTTGTTTCAAATCTTTTTACAATATCACCGATAAGTCCTCTTTGTACTCCGTCAGGTTTTATCGCAACAAATGTTCTCTCCTCTGCCCGCATAATAAATCTCCTTAAAAATTTCAATACATTTTGAGTGTAGCATAAATTTAATATTTTTACAAATCTATGTTATAATATCACTATGAAAAAAATAGTTTTATCGTTAATTTTATCGGCATTAATTTGTTATGCTCCTGCATTTTCAAATGAAATAGAAGATGATTATTTTGATATTGCATCAAATTATTGTGTTACGGGTGATTATAATTCAGCATTAGAATATCTTGAAAAAATACTTCAGATTAATCCGTCAAATCAGCATGCACTTGATTTAAAAAAAGGATTAAATCATGTAATTTCAAACGATAAAAAATCATTTATAGATAATGTATCACCGCTTGTAAGACAGGCAATGGAATATAAGCGCGCCGGAGATGAAACAGGAGAATGGAACACGCTTGTTAAAGCAACTCAGGATTCCAATGCTTATATTGCTTATTATTATCTTGGCAATTTTTATCGTTCAAAAAAAGAATACAAAAGTGCGTTAAATGCTTATAGCGCATCATCTTCTGCCAGACCCGATTTTGCACCTGCATATTTGGGAACGGCAATAGTTCTTTATGAAATGGGGCAGTTTAGCAGTGCAATAAATCCGATAGATAAATATTTGTCATTTAATCCCGAAGATGATTTGGCGTATGCAATAAAATCAAGAGCAGAATTTGAACTTGGAATGATTTCTCAGGCTCAGGAGGATAACGAGATTGCAATTCAAATAAATGATTGCCCCGAATATAGATTTGACAAAGCGAAAATTTTATTTAAACAGGGAAATGCCAAAGAAGCAAGAGAACTTTTTAAATCTCTTTTAAATGATATTCAAATATCAAAAATATATGAATACATGGGCTTGTGTGACCTTGCGCTAAATGATTATACTCAGGCGGTAACAGATTTTGACCGTGCAATCCTCTTAACTAATGATGACGAATATCTTGAAATGAAATATAATGAAGCAAAACAAATGCTGGAAAGTAAGAATAATGGCTCATCATCACAAACAGAATTACCATACTAAATCGGGCAGTTTTTTGTCAAAAGTAACAAACACTTTTGCAACAATTGTAATGACCGTTGCTTTGATGTGGGGTTTGCAGGCATGCAGTAATGTTTCAGCCCTTCGTTTTGTGCAGTTAAGTGATATTCATTTTCTTGAAAACGGTTCAAATACAACATTCAAAATGATAGGTGAATCCCCACGCTTGCTTGATGATGCAATAGAACAAATTAACGAACAGAAAGATATTGATTTTGTCATGGTTACGGGCGATTTAATAGATAAACCGCTTGAAAAAGAATTAAAAGCAGTTTTACCTCATATGCAAAATCTAAATTATCCGTGGTATTTTGCTTTTGGGAATCATGACAGATGCGTTGGCGGATATTTAGACACAAATTTATATCTGAAAATGCTTCGCGAAGCAAATCCTGATTTCACTTATGATAATCCTTATTATTCTTTTGTCCCTAAAAAAGGTTATAGGGTAATAGTTTTAGATGATATTATAACAAAAGAAATAACTTCACAGGGGTATATAGACGAAAAACAGTTAAAATGGCTTAAAAGAGAACTTGACAGAGCCAAAAACGATACGGCATTAATCTTTATGCATATACCGTTAATTGAACCTTTTGCAAGCCCAAATCACAGATTAAGAAACGCATCACAGGTTATGGGGCTTATAGAAAGTTATAAGAATCCGATAGGAGTTTTTCAGGGGCACTATCACGCAACAAGAGTTGTACAGCATGAAAATGTTTTGTATGTAAATACTCCTGCGTTGGTGTCGTATCCTGATGCTTTTAGAATAATATCCGTTCAGAATTATAAAGACAAAACAGTTTTTGAACTCAAATGGTTCGAAACGAGAGAAAAAACTATTCAAAAAATGGCAAAACTTCTTGTAATCGCATCTTCAATCTATACGGGAGAAGAAAATGAACGCAACGGAGTTTATGAGATAAAAAAATAAACATAAAAGGTTAATAAATTATGAAAGATTTTAAAGTAAAATTCAGAGGTGTAAGAGGCAGTTTTCCCGTTGCTGATAAGAAATTTTTGCAATACGGCGGAAATACCTCCTGTGTGGAAATTAATGCAGGCGGGCATGTTATTATACTTGATGCGGGAACAGGTATTGTCAAAGTCGGGGATGAACTTATGGAAAAATATATTTCTTCCGCGCTTGAAGTAAAAGACAGAACCCCTGTCTGTGCATCTGTTTTACTTTCTCACATTCATCAGGATCATATTCTCGGACTGACATTTTTTAAGCCAATGCATCTGAAATCATCAAAAATCAGTATTTTTGGAGATGGAAATGACAGTGATATTTTAAAAGACAATCTTTCAAATCTTGTTTTCGGAAAAACATTTCCGCTTGATTTAAACGATATTCAATGTGAACTTGATATTCACAATTTAGATGAAAATTATGTAATTTTGCTTCGGGATGATTGCAATGCGCAACTTGTAAGAAAAGACAAATTTGAACCGCAGGAAAATGATGTCGTGGTGACTTTTTACAAATCTTATGTTCATCCGCAAAACGGAGTGATTATTTATAAAATAACTTATAAAGGTAAATCCGTTGTTTATGCAACAGATAAAGAAAGTTATTTTGGGGGGGATAAAAAATTTGTGCAGTTTTCCAAAAATTGCAATCTTTTAATCCATGATGCCCAATACACTTCAGAAGATTATCTGAATTCTCATTCACCAAAACAGGGGTTTGGACATTCCACTTATGACATGGCACTTGAAGCAATGCATCAAACAGGCGCAAAAAATCTTGTATTTTTCCACTATGAACCATCTTATGATGATTCAAAACTTGATAAAATAAAAGAACTTTATACTTCACAAAATAAAAATGTTTATATGGCTTACGAAGGTCTTGAATTAAACATTGAATAAACAAAATTTATTATTAAAAGATTAGTATGAAAAAACTGCTCACAATAATTGCAATATTTATGATTACACTTCCCGTATTTGCAAAACCGGGAACTATTGTCACGTACACCATAGACCCTGAAAAAAATGCATGGGAGCATAACAATGTTGGTGTAAATTATATGGAAGAAAAATGTTATTATGCCGCAATTCAGGAATTTAAAATCGCAATAAGTTTAAACCCAAAAGCGCAATCAACAGCAATTTATATGAACAATTTGGGCAAAGCATACCTGACAATCGGTTACCCCGAACTTGCTTTGGGATGTTTTGAAGATGCACTTAAACAGTATAGTCTGAATTTTGAATTTTATGATAATCTTGCAAAATGTTACGGACAGTTGGGAAGAACAAGTGAACAACTTGCGAAATATAAAAGTCAAATTGACAAAAATCCTGTTGCAAGAGTGATGGTTGGACTTTTGCAGGAGCAAAGCGGAAACAAAAAACAAGCAATCACTACCCTTGATGATTTTGTAATGTCAGAGCCGGATTTGATTATTACTCCCGCAGTTAAAAAACACATACAAGATTTGGTAAGTGAAATAAATAAATAATTAATATTTCAACGATTTTGAAATCTTTGAATGAATAGCATTTGCTTTGCTTAAATATTGGGTGAGTTTATCATAATTCCCACCTCTTTCTCCATAAGGAATATTCATATCCATAAGTTCATCAACGCTTTTGCTTATTTGAGATAACTGTTCTAATGAATCACTTAAAGTTACAACAGAATTCACTTTTTTTGAAATTTTTGCAAGAATTTTTCGCGATACAAATGACTGAATTTTGTACATGACAGGCATTTTTTCTTTCAAAGTTTCGTGCAGTATTTTTTCTTTATCTCCCAAAACACGACCACCGTAAGCACGTTGCTTTTCAAGTGTCGATAGTTCCTGCAAATATCTTTGGCGTTTTGCCTTTAAACCGAGTGACTCATTTTGAGTACCATAATTATCGGCAAGTTTAATTTTTTCGTCTAAATCTTTTATAGACTGTTCTTTTTCTTTTATTCTATAATCAATACTCAATTCCTGTTCTTCTGTTTCATCAAATTTAGAATTGTTTAGTATTGTCGAATCATATCCGTTTAATCTTTTTTGCGAATTCTGAGTGAATGATACTTGATTAATATTTTTTGCATTAAAAGGATTTACCGGAGAAAAACCGAACTCTCTGGTAAAAATATTGGTATTAATACTGTTTTTTTGAGTATTGTTATCCATACCTATATTATAAACCGTCAAAAAAAATTTTTTGCCCTTTAAAAGTAGTATATTTACACAATATATTATTTATATTGCTTGAATGTTAGTGATATTTATGGTTTAATTTAAAAATGGTAAAAATGGAGAAAATCTATGAAATTAAATATTAAAATGACAAGAAAAAAACTTGCAATACTTGTTTTGATAATAATTATTGCTCCTATAGTTTATAACAAATTATCAGGGCTTGTTACAGGCCTTATTATGATGCAAATGATGAAAATGCCTAAAGAAGTCGTTGTTGATTATCCTGTTAATGCAGATTCTTATGTCAGCGCAGAATCAACCGGCAGAGTCGAAGCCAAGTATTCAATTGATGTTATGGCCCGAGTTGCAGGCTTTTTACAGAAAAAATACTTTAATGAAGGTGATTTTGTAAAAAAAGGTCAAACATTATTTCAAATTGACCCTCAGGAATTTCAACTTGAAGTGCGTAATTCACAGGCAACAGTCAATCAGTATAATGCATTGCTTGTAAATTCTCAACAGGAGTTAGACAGAGCAAATGCTTTGATTAAAGAGGATTTGGTCAGCCATTCTTATGTGGACCAATCTCTTGCATCAAGAAATCAAAATCAGGCATTGTTAGATGCGGCAAGACAAAAATTGCAACTTGCAAAAGTAAATTTAGGCTACACAACAATAAAATCCCCAATAGATGGCAGAATAGGGAAAGTAAAAATTACCGAAGGGAATTATGTATCACTTACTTCAGGGCCGTTGGTCAATGTGTCAAGTATGGATCCTGTTTATGTAACATTTAGCCTCAGAAGTTCAGACTTTATAAAAATGCTCAAAGCAAGTAACGAATTTAAAGATGTAAAGGTAAAAGTTCAGTTTGAAGGCGGGAAATGGTATGGCAAGACGGGTGTAGTTGATTTTGTTGATAACCAAATTGATAAAAATTCCGGTTCAATTCAGATGAGAGCAACATTTGATAACTCTGACTGGTGGCTTGTCCCCGGAGATTATATGAAAGTGTCTTTGGTCTCTCCTAAAAAATTCAAATATATGACTGTCCCGCAAGCCTGCACGAAAGGTGATGCTATGAGCGGATACTATGTTTGGGTTGTAAATAAAGACAATACTGTTAAGAGAAAAGATATAAAAGTTTCTGACCAGATTGATAATCACTGGATTGTTGAATCAGGTCTTGATAAGAATGACAAAATAGTTGTCGCCGGTGTTCAAAATATCGGTGTTGAAGGACAAAAAGTTAAAATTATTACAAAAAAAGAGTACGAAAAGAAACAAAAAAGCGAATAACCTTAATTTAGGATAAATACAATGAAAAAGATATTTGATAAAAAAAACTTATATTTCTTTATACAAAAACCTAGATTTGCACTTGTAATTTCAATCTGTATAGTTTTAATGGGTTTAATTTCACTTGCAGGGCTGAAACAGGAAAGTTATCCTGATGTTACCCCTCCGCAAATTCAGGTAAGTGCGAATTATATGGGGGCAAGTGCAGAGGTTGTAGAATCTTCTGTTGCAACAGTTCTTGAACAAAAATTGAACGGGGTTGAAAACCTTACATATATGACATCAACCTGCTACGACGGTATGTACCAGTTAAAGATGTTCTTTAAGGTCGGGACAGATAAAAACGTAAACCTTATGAATGTTCAAAACAGAATCCAACAGGTACAATCACAACTTCCTGAAGATGTTCAAAGGACAGGGGTTACGGCTCTTAGTAGGTCTGCGGGTTCAGGTGCTCTGATTTTGACACTTATTCCGGAAAGAGGGAATTGGTCGCAATTAGACCTGACAAACTACGGGTCAATTTATGTAAAAGATGAATTGAAGCGTGTCGAAGGGGTTGCAGATGTCGATGTTTACGGTTCCGGCGATTATGCAATGAGAATATGGCTCGACCCTCAAAAAATGGCAGGGCTGAATATTTCCACAAGCGAAGTGAAGGCTGCAATAGCCGCTCAAAATACTCAGGTTACGGCAGGTGCTTTAGGGCAAAGACCAACCGAAGATGAACAGGCATTGCAAATTACATTAAAAACTAAAGGCAGATTACAAGATGTCAAAGAATTTGAAAATATAATTATCCGTTCAAATATTGACGGCTCAAATGTAAAAATTAAAGATATTGCAAAAGTCGAACTTGGTGCGCAAAACTATCAGAACTTAGGTTTGGTTGACGGTAAACCGTCTGCGGTTATTGTAATTTCGCAATTGCCCGATGCCAACATTATAGAGATGTCAAAAGCCGTACACAAAAAAGTTGATGAACTTAATTCAAGATTAAATAACGGCTTGGTTATAAGTACAACCAAAGATGATGCAGATTATATTGAAGAATCAATGTCAGAGGTTGAATTTACAATTCTTTTGACCGCCTTAATCGTTGTATTGATAATTTATTTGTTCTTGGGTGATGCTATGGCAACCCTTGTTCCGTGTGCAACAATTCCTGTTTCTCTCATCGGTACATTTTTTGCATTAAAAGTTATGAATATGTCTATCAACCTTCTGTCCTTATTTGCATTAGTTTTGGCAGTCGGGGTTGTTGTTGATGATGCTATTGTTGTAATTGAAAATGTTAAAAGGCATATTGACGAAGGCAAATCAGCCATTATGGCAACCCAATTAACAATGGAGGAAGTAGGTTCATCACTTGTTGCAATGGCAATGGTTTTGATGGCAGTATTTGTTCCTATTATCTTTATGGGCGGAATGACAGGGGTTATGTATAAGCAGTTTGCTGTTTGTATTGCTGTTTCTATTGCGATTTCTGCAATTTGTGCATTGTCATTGTCTCCTGCAATGTGTTCTCATTTCTTGGGCAAAAAACAAAGTGATAAAATTGATATGCATGAGTCATCTTTACGTTCACATTTAAAGCATGTTTTAAGCAGAATAAACAGACGAACCTTGCGTTATGTTTCAAAATTTAATCGTATTTTTGATAAGATAGAAAATTTCTATATGGAATTTGTTGAAAAATTTGTCTATGACAAAAAGTTGACTATCATATTTTATATCGCAATACTTTTAATTACCGCAGGGACATTCAAAATTACTTCAACAGGGTTTATTCCTGACGAGGATCAAAAGGTTTTGATTTCAAGTATAACTTTACCTGACGGTGCATCTTTACCCAGAACCGAAGAAGTTGCAAGACGATTTGTTGCTCAGGTAGGAGAACTTGACGGTGTTGATAAGAAAAAACTAACTGTATTCGGCGGAAATGGGGCATCAAACACCGCATTTGCAATAGTATTGTTAAAAGACTATGATTACAGAAAAATCGGACCTTTGAGATGGATAAAACGAAAACTTCAGGGACGTGAGACAAACCTTTCTCATACGGCAATTTTGAATAAAATCAGACAAATCGGGGCAAATACAAAGGAAGCCTCAATTATATCATTTTCTCCTCCTGCAATTCAGGGTATGAGTATGATGGGCGGTTTTGAATTCCAAATGCTTTCACAAGGGGATTACACCCCTCAACAGATGGAGCAGTGGGCAAATAAACTCATTATGGAAGCAAATCAGAACGAGTCACTTTCAGATGTCAATACAACATTTCAGGCGAATGTTCCGCAATATATTCTTGATATAGATTATGCAAAAGCAATGGCGCAGAATGTTGATTTGCAGGAATTGTATGCAACACTTGCCTCAATGCTCGGGACTTATTATGTAAACGATTTCAATAAATACGGGCGTGTATTTAAAGTAGAATTGCAAGCATTGAGTAAATTCAGAGATAAAGCAACCGATTTGGAAGGGATTTATGTTACAAACAGAACAGGAGTTCAGGTACCGGTCTTGTCACTTGTAAAATTAAGACAAACTATCGGTACGGCTTCAATTACAAGATATAACTTATATACATCTGTTCAAATTCAAGGGCAACAGGCTCCGGGTAAGAGTTCCGGTGATGCGATGAATGCTATGGAAGAAGTGGCAAAAAAAGTTCTGCCGTCAGATATGACATTTGACTGGTCGGGTACATCCGCACAGGAAAGGGAAGCATCGGGACAAACTATTATGATAGTCAGTTTTGCTTTGATATTTGTATATTTGTTCCTTGTTGCATTGTATGAAAGTTATACAATACCGTTTGCGGTACTTTTGATTTCTCCTGTTGCGGCGCTTGGCGCACTAATATTCCAATTAATGATAAATCAGGCATTTGATATATATTCTCAGGTCGGGATGATTACGTTGATTGGGCTTGCGGCAAAACAATCTATTTTGATTGTAGAATTTGCAAAAACCGAACACGAAGAAAACGGTTTGTCGGTTCGGGATGCTGCAATAAAGGCTGCCAAATTGCGTTTTAGGGCAATTATGATGACCGAACTTGCATTTATTATCGGTGTATTACCTATGATTTTTGCCACCGGTGCCGGTGCAAATTCAAGAATTTCGGTTGGTTCAACAGTATTTGGCGGAATGGTTGCCGCAGCAACTTTAGGGGCAGTTTTGACTCCTGCCTTTTATGTAATCGTTCAGGAATTTGTTGATAAATTCCCAAAACGTCCGATTACGCAAGAAGATTTAACTTATGAAGAATAACAAATTGTCGGCATAACAAGCTCCGACCTACAAAAAGGATAAAATATGAAAAAGATTTTAAATATAGCATTGATAATTTCAATAACTGCAATGGGCATAAATAGTTCATTTGCAAAAAAAGTTAATATAAATATGCCTGATGAAGAAATAGTTCAGCAGATTAGAAATGACAAAGCAAATGTGCTTGCATCTTCTAAAACCACTAATACGGTTACACCTGTTCAAATTGTCAAACCTGAAAAGCAGAAAAAAGTAAACAAAAGACAAGAAAATAAAAAGACAAAACTAAAAGCAGTAACAAAAGAAAAATCTTCAAAAGAAGCAGAAGGAATGTATGAATCAAAATTTCCTGTCATTGACAGTCAGATAAATTTTTACGATACATCAAATATTCCTCAGGAAGTAACGCTCAAAGACTGTATAAAACTTGCAATTACTCACAATCCGACAATTATGTCTGCGATTAGTAATGCAGAAATATATAAGACCAAAATCGGTCAGGCTTGGAGTAATTATTTCCCAAAATTAACTGCAGGAATAAGTTATTCACGAAACAATATGCTTATGACGATGGGTGGAGCAATGGCTGGTATGATACCACAGACATATAATATGTTCTATGTTCCTAATCTGTCAGCGGATATGCTTTTATTTGACTTTGGTAAAACCAAAGCGCAGGCTGATAATGCCAAAAGAATTTATGAATCAACCCGTTATGATGCCGAAACAAGTATTGAAAATGTAATATACAAAGTGAAAGTTGCATATTACAATATGGTATTTGCAAAGGTGCAAAAAGAAGTTTACGCCGAAACAGTAAAAGATTATGAACTTCAGTTAAAACAGGCAAGAGCATACTATGAAATCGGTAAAAAACCGAAAATTGATGTAACTTATGCTGAATATAACCTTGGAAAAGCGCAACTAAACGAAATTAAAGCAAAAAATACTCTTGAACTTGCTGCGGTGCAACTTGCCAATGCCGTTGGTATTCCTGAACTTGCAGGAGTTGTATTGAAAGACGAATTAAATTCAAAAGAATATCAGGTTAATTTTACGGATTTAATAAAAACTGCGCAAGAATCAAGACCGTCACTTCTTTCGGCTAAGAAAAAAATGGATGCCGCAGAATTAACGGTTCGTGCATCAAAAAGAGCCTACACTCCAAATATAAGTGCATTTGGTTCTTATCAGCATGGCGGACGAGAAATCAATAGTGACTACGGCTATCAATTCGGTGCGCAATTGCAGTATTCGGGCGTGAATCTTATGAAACTCAAAAAACAAGTTGACGAAGCGACTGCAACATACAAAAAAGCCGTAGCGGATTATGAAAAAGAAAGACAAAATGTCTATCTCGATGTAAAAAGCGCATATATAAGTCTTATGAACTCTTATGACAGTATAAGAGTTTCAAAACTTGCGCTTCAACAGGCAAAAGAACAACAGTATCAGGCATTCAGGCGCTATCAGGTAGGTTTGGGTGATGCTATCGAATTTAAAGATTCCGAAAATACATACCTCAATGCCCAACTTGATTACTACAATGTGTTATTGAATTACAATATAAATGCGGCAGAGATTGAACGTGTAATCGGTGCTCCTATTCACGAATCTGATGTGGAACTATAAGAAAAATATTTTAAAAAGTTCAAATATTTGGTACTACATGAAAAGCGTTTTGTAAGCAATTTTGTATCAAAATATTTAATCTTCTTAATTCTTATACTCTTAACCAAAATTAACTGTTAGTTGTAAAAAACTCCAAAATTTTATCATTATAGCGATTATTATTTGCACTAAACGGAAAAACTTCTCCGCCAAATTCTTTTTTTACATAGGCAAGAGCCTGCGCAACTTTATTATGCGAAGAAATACAATCCGTTTTTGTTACAATCGTTATAATAGGCAGATTGTACGCACTAACCCACTCTCTCATTTGATAATCATTTTTCTGAATTTCGTGTCTTGCATCAATCAGTTGAACAAGGCATTTTATATCTTCTCTTTTTAATAAATATTCTTCCAAATTTTTCTGCCATTGATTTTGAACTTCTTTTGAGACCTTTGCATAACCGTATCCGGGCAAATCTGCAATAATGAATTTGTCACTGAAATTAAAAAAATTGATAAGCCTTGTTTTACCCGGAGTATTTGATGTTTTAGCAAGTTTTTTATTATTAGACAAACAATTTATAAACGACGATTTACCTACATTTGAACGCCCCAATAAAGGAAATTCACTTAGGTTGAACTTCGGGCACTGTGAAAGTTTTTCCGCGCTCTGTATAAATTTTGCCTGCATAAAATTACTCATTTTGACATCTTATCTTTCTGTTCTAAAAGTTTCTTCTTATATAATACAGTCTGAAAAAGATTATACATTTTTGAATTATTTACAAGTGTTAATTGAGTTTTACCGTTTACAAAATCAATATTGAATGATTTTTCTTTCGCAAAAAAATTTTCACCCTCAATATTAACAATTTGGAACAAACCGTTTGTCAAAACACTCAACGGTTCTGCTAAAAAAGATTCAAATGTTCTTCTAATATCAAATTTTTTCTTTTTCATACTCATGAAATATTAAAACATAAAAAGAAAAAGTTTGCGCAGAACACGCAAACTTTTTCAATATTACTAACTATTATCAATTACATTTCCTGAGAAAATACCTGAATTCTCTGTTCAACTGCTGATTTATCAGAAGCATTCGGCGCTAAAGATAAATACTGCTTATAGTATTTAACTGCACCTTCGTAGTTCTTCTCTGCTTCATAAGCCTGCGCTTTGAGTTTTGCAATAGATGGAGCATTGTGATAGAAATCAATTGCCCTGTTACAATATTCGATAGTTGATGCGAAATTACCTTCTTTATACTGTCTTAAAGCAATTTCAAAGAATTCGTTTGATTTCATTTCGCATAAATCAATATAATGCAAACCGTTTAACGCAATCTTGTTATCAGGATCAGACATCAAAACTTTTTCCAAAGCCTTTCTTGCAGTTCTGAACTGCTTGTGCTGAACAAGAATTTCTGACAAGTACAATTCATCATCAATACTATTTGCAAAATTGATTGCGTTTTCGAATGTATAAACTGCATCAGATTCACGACCTAATGATAAATATGCCTCCCCTTTGATTACCGTATCAACCAAATTGTTTGAAGCAGACTGAACAATATAATTTAGATTATCTTCAGTCATTTCGACCTGATGAGTCAATTTAGCCAATTTGATTTTTGCAAGATGAAGTTTCAAATCATTCGGAGTTCTTTGAATTGCTTCATTTACATAATCATACGCCAAATATACATCTTTATTTGTTGTGAAATCTCTTGAATCAGCCGTATCTCTTGCCATTTCGTAATAAGTATTTGCAAGACCTACGATTGCAGCATTATTATATGTTGCATCACCCAATAATCTTGAATAAAATTCCAAAGCCTGCTGATATTTCTTTGTTTCCAAAGACATATTCCCGACTCTGTAAATACCTTCTTTATAATTCGGGTTCAAAATAATTGCGGTTTTCAATTCTTCCATAGCAAATTCGTGGTCGGCACGGCGTTCATATACACCTGCCAAATTTACATAAGGTCTGAAGTTTTCAGGTTTTACATATTTTGCTTTTTTGAATGAATTGATTGCTGCTGCCTGGTTACCTTGTTTTAAGTACAACTCACCCTGCAAGTTCCAGCCAGGGGAAGACTGCGGATTGATATGAAGTGAGTGGTTTAACCAAGTTAAAGCCTTTGTATAATCACCTCTGCGTGCTTCAACCTGACCCATGTGGTACATTGAAGTAGCATTGTGAGAATTGCATTTGATTGACTGCAAGTAATATTTTTCTGCTTGGTCCAAATCTCCGTCAAGCATTGCTATATTACCTAAATTATCATAAGCCGGCGCAAATTGAGGATTGATTTTTAATGCAACCTTGAACAAATCGGCAGCATCCTTTTTGTTGCCGAGTTTTAAAGTTGCAACACCCATTGCGTTGTATGCTTCAAAATATGTACTGTCTAAATCAACCGCTTTTACAAATTCCTGAATCGCAGCATTAGACAAGTTTGTAATGTTTTTGATATATTCAACGTCTGATGATGTTTCTCTCATCAAATATACAAGCCCTTGTGCATAATGGAATTGAGGATTATTTGGATATTTTTCCAATAACTTGTCCAATTCTGATTGTGCAGGTGCTAATTTCCATTGTTTTGCAAATGACATCAATTGCAACGCTTTTGCTTCCAAATCATTAGGATTCTTTTGCAAAATCTCTTTCAACTTCGCATCTGCTTCTGCATAGTTGGTATATTCTATCATTCTGCCGATATCAACATAATTCTTTGATATACCCGCTTTTAACGGCGCTGAAAATGATGCAGGAGCAAAAAGAACACAAGAAGCCAAAATCATTGATGTTACTAACAATTTTTTACAATTCATTGTTTTCTCCTAACCTTTATCGCTTAATATTATTCCAAATTCTATGAGGATATTGTATAATAGTTATTACAAAAAAGCAATAGAGTTAAAAAATGGCAATAAATTCAAATTCAAAAAAAGATTTGGAAGATTTTAAAGGGTATATTTTGGTTGAAAAAAACTTCTCCGAACATACCGCAAAAGCCTACTGTTCAGATATTTTGAGTTATCTTATATGGCTCGGAGATGAGGGTTGTGAAGGGGCAGATTTTTCAAAAATTCGTGACTACTTACACTTTATTCAAAAGTTTGACTACAAAAAAACTACAATTGCCCGAAAGATAGCATCCATAAGGACTTTCTACAAATATTTGTCAAGAGAAAGAAAAATTGAAAACAATCCGGCGCAAAATATAATTTCCCCCAAACGACCGAAATCTTTACCAAAATTCCTCTCAACAGAGGAGATAGAAGATATATTAAACAACATAAATATTTCAACTCCGGCAGGCTTCCGCAACAGAGCAATTCTTGAACTGCTTTGGGCAAGCGGAATGAGAGTTTCGGAGTTAAGCAACCTTAATTTCGGTAACCTTAACCTTGAAAACAACGAAATTACGGTATTCGGCAAAGGTGCAAAAGAACGAATTATCCTAATTACAGACAGAGCAAAAACCTATCTGCAAAACTATATTGAAACAGCAAGACCGCTTATTGCCAAAGGTTACGATATCCCGCCAATTAATGACAACTCTCCGGTGTTTATAAACAAAACAGGTTTCAGACTCCAAACCCGTATGATTAGAAATGTCATTAACGAAACAGTTGAAAAAATTGAACTGCCCAAAAAGGTTACACCACACATGTTTCGCCACAGTTTTGCAACACACCTCATTGAAAACGGAGCAGATTTGAGAATCGTACAAGAACTCCTCGGGCACGCAAGCATTTCAAACACTCAAATATATACCCACGTCTCAATGCAGCACATGAAAGAAGTTTACGACCAAACTCACCCCAGAGCGTAAAGTTCTTAATATATCTTAATATAAATATATGGTGCAATTATTTTAGTTGATTGTTCCTTTCCCATCGGAAAAGTGCAATTAATTATCAATATAGGTTTGTCGTATCAGACGATTTATATATTTAAAATTTTAAATAATTGGAATTCTTATAAAATAGAATTATAATTAAGTTATTGCACATTAAAATAATTGACAATAAGAGTAGGACAGTCGCGTGATTTTCCTTTTTATGCACGACAAACTTTTCTGCATAAAGGTGTAAGAAAGGAGGGTCAATCAATGATGTCAGAGCAAATCAAAGAAAAAATAAAAGGCATCCTATTGGTAGTAGGAAACCTTTTATTATTGATTTCTTCATTATTGTAGGGACTGCATTGGGGGTATCTCTGCGGGATACTCCCTCCCTACTCTCATTATAAATCATTTTTTTTATTTTACAAGTGTAATTTTTCAAATTTGTAACTTATTCAATTAATATTTTCGTTTTACATTTTGGACAAATATAATTGTAAATATTATTTTTAGCATCATTTTCACAAATTTCATGCATTCTCACAAGTTTATCATTAAAATCAAAACAACACGAGCAATATGGTCCATCTTTTTCACCGCAGTAGTCCTTATAGTAAGCATCATTTTCAAATTTAATATCCAAGTCTAACATTAATTCTTCTTTTTTCTTTAAATCTTCAATTTTACCCATGCTATACCCTTTTACAGTATTTACAATTAACAACCGCCCAACATTCTCATCTGATTATAAATGCGTCTTGCACTTGCACATTCTTCGCTATTAGAATCAAGACTGCATTCAATTTGAAGACGCCTTAAAGCTCTATCGCATCTTATTTCATTTTCATTTGGCATATAACCACTACTACCGAAATTCATATTTTGTCTTTCCAATGCTTCTGACATTCTGCATCCATAATCATTATTTGCACACCATGTATATCCAATTTGAGCAATGCCAAAAGCTAAAACCAATGCTGTAGATAAGATAATTACCTTTTTCATATATTCTCCTTAATTTCTGTTAAATTGCGTATTATATGAATAGTATAAGATATTTTTTCGTATATTTCAATGATTTGTATATATTATTTACATGATTTAACATAAAACTATAGATTATTTACGCTGTTAATTTATTATAAAATTATTTATCATAATTGAATGGACAATAATAAAAAACTTTTAGGAAAAAGAATTAAAGAACTGCGTAAAAATGCCGGATTGACACAAGAACAACTTGCAGAAATGATTAATATTGAAACTACATCACTCAGCGGTATAGAAAGTGGACGGCATTTTCCTTCCTTACCCACATTAGAAAAAATTGCATTAAGTTTAAACAAAGAATTAAAATCATTATTTGATTTCAATCATTTACACTCAATAGATGCAATGAAAAATGTTATAAAAAATAACATAGATAAACTCAGTGAAGAAAAAATTTCTTTCATTTACCGATTTTTTGAAACATAAAGTTATAGGTCTAGTTTTAACCCGATAAAATATGTCTGCTCACTCCTCCCCAGAGGGGGAGGAACTATTGATTTGCTTGCGCCGAACTTGATATAACAAGTTCTCGCCAAAATATCGCATTATAAAACCCCCGATTCTCTCGGAGGCTCTATGGTGGGCGATACAAGGCTGTCTTGCTGCGCTCGCCTTCGACGTGACTACGCTTTTTGCTTTTTGTGCCTTTCGTCACAAGCAAAAAGGCTTCGCACTTGGCTCGCTTGCGCCGAACTTGATATAACAAGTTCTCGCCAAAGTATCGCATTATAAAACCCCCGATTCTCTCGGAGGTTTTATGGTGGGCGATACAAGGCTTGTCTTGACCTGCTCGCTATAAACGGCATTTCGCATTTTGGCTTTTGTGCCTATGGCACAGCCAAAATCTGCTCCAGCCTCTGCTCGCAGGTCGCCGAACTTGATATTACAAGTTCTCGCCAAAGTATCGCATTATAAAACCCCCGATTCTCTCGGAGGCTCTATGGTGGGCGATACAAGGCTCGAACTTGTGACCCCTTGAATGTCGTTCAAGTGCGCTACCAACTGCGCCAATCGCCCATAAAATTATTTAATTGTTTTGCGCCCTTACCGAAACGCTTCGCTTTTTCGGGACTGCGCTACCCCTCTCGTTCCCTCACCCGAATTTCTAAATTCGCTGACGCTTATTAAGAAATTCTGCCCTCTCCCGCACACAAACACTGCGGGCGAGGGGAATAAGATTGAGTGCCAATCGCCCAATAAAAAAGGAGACACCCGGATTTGAACCGGGGATAAAAGCTTTGCAGGCTTCTGCCTTACCACTTGGCCATGTCTCCCTAATTCGTATTTCTAATATACGAAAGACATAAACCTATGTCAAGATAATTTATTGCACCCTGCTCAAAAGCATTTTGCCAAGCATTTCTTTCGCTCTTTCGAGTTGAGAATCGGTCTTTGTTTCCATATCATTTTTTGTAAAATTTACTTTATAATCAGGACTTATTCCCCGCTTATTTATATCTGCACCGTTAGGAGTTAAATATCTTGCAATAGTCAGATTTAACCCTGTTTCATTTGGCATAGGGATAATTTTTTGCACCATACCCTTGCCGTAAGTCTTTGTACCTACAAGTTTTGCCCTGTGATAATCCTTCATCGCACCTGCAAAAATCTCTGTTGCACTGGCGCTTGTTTCATCAACTAATATTACAACAGGTTTTTGAATTCCTACATTTGTATCCTGTGCCATTACATCATACCGGTATCCGTTTCGACCAACAATACTGACAAGCCTGCCCTTATCTATAAACAAATTTGCTATAAATACAGCATTTGAAAGCAATCCGCCCGTATTACCCCTTAAATCTATTATCAATCCTTTTGATTTTGAAGTATTTTCTAACGCTTCTAAAAATTCGTTTGGAACCGTACTGCTGATAAAACTTGATATCTGAATATAACCGATTTCATCTTCAACTGAACTTTTTATACTCTTTATTGCAATCTCTTTTCTTATAATCTGCTTGGTTAATTTTGTATTTCCCCTTAAAATATCAAGACTGACAAGAGTGTTCTGCGGACCTTTGACCAAATTTGAAACCTGTGAAATCGAAAGACCATTAGTGTCTTTACCATTCACGGACAAAATTATATCCCCGTTTCGCAAATCGGCAAACTGTGCAGGAGTCTGCTCAAGTACATTAATAATCTTTATTTTACCGCCGTCATTTGCTATGCTCACCCCAATTCCGTAAATTTTTGAGGCGATATTTGTATTTTGTTTTGCAAATTCTTCTTTGGACAAATATCTTGAATACGGATCATTCAGACTTGCAAGCATTGTATCTGTTGCAACTTTTACATCATCAGGTGTTTTGATTTTATTCTGATAATGATGTTTCCATCTGCTCCAATGCTGATGATTAAAAGTCGAATCATAATATTCACTTTTTATAACATGCCAGTTTTTATCAAAAAGTTTTTGGGGTGTAACCTTACGGCTGTCAACTACTTTTTGGCTGCCGGACAACACGGGATTTTTATTTGCAATATAAAATGAATGACCTGTATAAAATACAAGTGCTGCCCCTGCAAGCAATATTAAAGTGGTAATCCTCCGTTTCATACAAACAATTTAACATCAACGAAGTTTTTTTATCAATATACTTTTTGAGTAAGACATTCAAAGTATTCAAAACTTATTACAAATCTTCAAACCCCGGAGAATATGAAGGCAAATTTTTATACCCTGAATTTTGCATAACTGATTTTTTGATATATTTATTTGTATAATTGCCTTTTTCAAGAAGTTTTTTCAATGTATTTTCTCTTTTTACAAGCGAAGAACTTTCGTCATTACATTCGGGGTAAAGTTTTAATATCTCATCCCACACAACTGCTTCCATGTGCCACGCATAAGTTTCTTCCGCAAGAGAATTGTATTCGTCCTGATGCAATGCTTCATGAGATAACAATGCGGCAATAGCACCTGCCGGAGCGTTACGGTGTTTTTGGTTTATATAAATATACAATCTTTTGCCTCTTTTCCAGCCCAATGCGTCAAATGTAGCATAATCGGCACTAATCTTGCTCAAATCCCTGAATTCAATTTTGACAGGTTTTTGAGATAAATTACTGCCTAAAATTGCATTGCGGGAAAACATTCCTGTCGTATCTTTCAGCATATCAAGAGCAACATAAAAGATTTCATCCTGACCGACAGATTTATACCCCGGAGCAATTTGTTTTATATAAACAGGTGTATATTTTGCCGGATATTGTTTTGGAACGACCTGACTTGTAATATCTTTATCTTCCGCAAATGCAAAAGTTCCGATATTTACGACAAGTAACGCTCCGATTAAAAATTTTGCTAATACATTTCTTGGTTTAAATTTCATACTTTAATTATATCCCTCATTAATCTCTGATATAATTATTATATTTATGTTTTTACAAAAGGCAAATTTATTTTTACTTTTTTCTGTTCAGTTTTACAAGTTCAGAGTATCTGTATTTGTATTCATTTGAATCATCAAGATTTTGTGCTTCTGACATATATTCAAGTGCGGATTTGTAATCTTCTTTTGCCTGATAAAATTCATTCATTTTTGCATAATATTTGGGATTATTCAAATCATATAAAATTGCGCGTTTCATACATTCAATCGCTTCTTCGGTATCGTTTGTATTTTGTCTTGAAAGTGCAAGATAGTAATACCCTGACGCACAATTTATATCAAGAGAAAGAATATCCTGTGCAAATTCTTTAGTCTTTTCATAATCCTGTTTCAGATATGATGCCTTTGCGCCTAAAATATATGCGCTGATGTAATTTTCATTCTCATTTATAATTTCTTTTGATAATTCAAGTGCCTTATCATAATTCTTTTGATAAATATAAATTTCCCCCAAATCACAAAGCGATGACGGTAGTTTTCTTTTTACACCATCAGTCTGCTCAAGAATCTTTTGTGCTTTATCATAATTCCCCAATTGTACAAATATTGAACTTAATGAAGTTTTTGCAAAATCATCATTCGTATTTTTTTGAACACAACTTTCCAAAATCTCAACACTTTCAATAAATTTTTTATCATTAGCAAGCAAAAGTGCTTTCAGAACAAGTGTTCCGCTATGTTCAGGGTTTATACCTAATATTGCTTCCACTTCATTTGATGCTTTTTGGTATTCTTTATTTTCATAATATAGATAAGCAAGTGAATAGCGATAATCTGCATTATCAGGGCTTAAATATATTGCCTGTGAATATGCTCTTTGCGCTTCTTTTATCCAGCCGTTATAAAAATATGCATTACCCAAATTGTAATAGTACTTTGAATTTTGCTTATCTAACTCTATCGCTCTTGAAAAATGCTTTATTGCTTCCACAAAATTAATATTTTCTAAATCAAACAAACCTAAAAAGTTTAATATTTCTGGATTTTGGCTGTTTGAAGTTATTCTGTTAAAAATTTCTTTAGAGGACTCAAAATCTCCCTCGTCAAATTTCATTTTACCTTTTAAAAGCAAAACTTTTTCGTTATTTTCATCACAACCTGTCAATAATTCTTTCGCTTTTTCAGTTTCACCATTCAAATAGAGAGAATCTGCACATTCAATTTTTACATCATTATCAAAATACTGACTGCTCTCATACTTTTCAATTTCAGTAAACAATTTAAGCCTTATAAGAGTTTTGACAAGTCTTTTTAAATTATCGCCGTTTTGATTGTTGTCAAAAAGTTCCTGTGCAAGGGCAAGAGCAGAATTCAAATTTCCTGTTCTTGTATAAATTTTGCATACAAGTTTTTTGGAAGCCTCATGATTTGATTCAAAACTAAGAGCCTTTTCAAGATACTGCATTGAACGTTCATAATTATTAAGCAAAAAATATAATTCGCCGATTTGATAAAGAATTTCTACATTATCATTTTCGATTTCCAAAGCCTTATAAAGCATTTCTATCGCAGGTTTATAATATTTTTGCTCCTTTAACTCAAATGCCTGTTTTATATAATTTATTACCTGATTATCTTCCATAATTTTTCCTATTCTTCGTCAACTGTCTGCGGGATATACGGGATTTCATTAACTCCCTGCTGATTTGAATTTTGTTTCGGTTTGAACCACTGTTCAAAATCAAATTGTCTCTTTTTCTTTTTCGGTTTTGCGACTTTTTTGTTTATTATAATCAAAACTTCATCCGACTGAGCCATTTTGAGATTATTTCTTGCAATTCCCTCAAGACTGTTATCAGAAGTCACCATTTTCTTTTGACGTTTTAAATCCTGATTGTGAAGTCTGGTCTGTTCCAAAACACGCTCTAATGTGATTACTTTTGACTTGTACGAAACAATTTTACCGACATTTAATATCGCTCCGTAACCGATTTGAATAAGGCAAAAAACAAGAACAATAGTCAAAAAAGAATAATAAAACCCCGACTGCCTGTTACGGCGTTTTTCTTCGTAATTATTCAGATTTTCCTGTTTTATTTTGCCCATATTATCCCTGTAACTTGATTATAAACAAAATTTTTTGTAAAAACAAAAATATTTTACAAATTTTACAGTAAAAAATTTTGAGAATTATATACGGTATTACAGAAAAAAAAGTTGTAATTACTATGACTTTTTATTTTCTCTTGAAAAAAAAACATGTTTTTGATACCTTTATTCATATTTATATTTAAAGAAGGGATAGAAAATGAATAAAAGAGTATTACTTTGCATTATGGACGGATGGGGAATTTCATCAGGTTCAGAAAAATTTGATGCCACAAAATTAGCACACCCCGTTAATGTACCAAAATTAGAAAAAGAAGAAAAATTTATACAAATTCATGCTGACGGCGAAAATGTAGGGCTGCCTGAAGGTCAAATGGGCAACAGTGAAGTCGGACACCTTAATTTAGGAGCAGGCAGAATTGTTTATCAGGATTTGTCTAAAATTAATAATGCAATAAAAGACGGTTCATTTTTCAAAAACGAAAGATTTTTAAATGCAATTAAACACGTCAAAGAAAACAATTCCGCATTACATATCTACGGACTTGTTTCAACAGGCGGAGTTCATTCATCTCTCAATCACGTTTTAGCATTAATTCAACTTGCCGCACAAAACGGAGTAGAAAAATTTTATGTTCACGCATTTTTAGACGGTCGTGACACCCCTCCTGCAAGCGCATGCGAATATTTGCAGATTGTTGAAGACGAACTTAAAAAATACAATCTTCCTCCTGTTGCAACGGCTATCGGTCGTTATTACATTATGGACAGAGATAATCGCTGGGAAAGAGTTGAAAAAGGCTACAACGCATTATTGTTTGGAGAAGGAAACCACGCATCAAGCGTAATAGAAGGAGTTAAGAAATCTTATGAAGAAGGAATCACAGACGAATTCGTTCTCCCTGTCATTGCAGGAGGCGATGAATCAAGAATACACGATAACGATGCAATCATATTCTTTAACTTCCGTCCGGATAGAGCAAGAGAAATCACAAAGGCAATTAACTTTGCTGATTTTACCGGATTTGACAGAAGAAAAGTCTTAAAAAATATTCTATATACAACAATGACAAGTTATGAGGCAACATTTGATTTTCCTGTTGCATTCCCGAAAGAAAAACTTGTCAATATATTAGGGGATGTTTTGGAAGCAAACGGAATAAATCAGTTCCGTACCGCAGAAACAGAAAAATATGCCCACGTTACATTCTTCTTTAACGGCGGTATAGATGAACCTCAGCCACACGAAACAAGAGTACTTGTTCCGTCACCAAAAGTTGCAACTTATGATATGCAGCCTGAAATGAGTGCCCCTGAAGTTTGCGAAAATGTATTAAAAGCAGTAAATAATCCAAAATATCAGTTCATTTTGGTAAACTTTGCAAATCCTGATATGGTTGGACATACAGGGGTTGTTGAAGCCGCAACAAAGGCTTGCAAAGTAGTTGATGAATGTGTAGGAAAAATTGCAGATGCATGCAAACAAAACGGGGTAACAATGCTTTTAACTGCAGACCATGGTAACTCTGAAACAATGGTAAACGAAGAAACAGGCAAACCTCATACAGCACACACAACAAACCCTGTTCCGTTTGTTTTAATCAATGCACCGAAAGAATTAGAACTCAAAGAAACAGGCAAACTTTGCGATATCGCACCGACAGTTCTTGAACTTCTCGGAATCGAACAACCGAAAGAAATGACAGGAATTTCATTGATTAAATAGGATTAATATGACTAAAAATACCGTTGACAACCTCAATATTGATTTCTCATTCAAAAAGAATGATGTAGATGAATTGTTCTTTAATTTGGGTGAAAGCCCTGAAGGTTTTAAGAACAAAGATTTTCGTTATACTTTGAGCATGATTTATCAGATTGTTGAAGATGAGTTTGCAGGGGTATTTTTAAGCCCTAATATGCCGACAAGAAATACTAATTTCTATCTTATTAATAAAGACGGCAAATATTCATTTTTTGTCACTCCGACGAATAATTTTGAATATTACCTCAAATCTAAAGGCTCTTTATTCAGATTTCGTCCGGAAGAACTTCCTGACGGAACGAGAGGATATTTCTTATCATGGGATATTGTGATGGATTATTTCGGCGGATTTGGTAATGTCGTTGATTTTGAAGCCTTATCACCGACTTTTGTCTATTTCAATAAACTTACTTATTTTGTAATGAAGTTGATTGAAAAACTTTACTTTATTCCGACTGTCAAACGCAACGGCACAATGTTTCGCATAATCTATGAACCGATTATAAATTCGACTCAAATGGCAAGAATAGTAAATCTGTTTGAAGAAAATATGCCGCAAGATTTATTTGTTATCGGCGAAAAACCGAAAAATTTTATATACGAATTTATTTATACATACCTCAATTACCTTGTGTATAAATTTCTCGGAATAAAGATGTTTCGCTTCAAAGATGTTCAGTCAGGGACTTATCTGCTCAAAGATTTGGAACGCAAAATTATGTTCAAAAATCGTGATTTGGCGGAAAGTTTTAACACCTGGTTTGATGAACTTTATTTAGGGAAATATGATGTTATTCCACTACTTAAAATTGAAAAACAAACTGACGAAATATTCCGTCTTAAAGTTTATATCAAAAACAGAAAAACAAATGAAGAAGTACTTATTGACAAACTTTACACAGATGAAGAAGTTTTTGGTGCTAAAGCAAGTGATATTTCACGGATTGTAGAGAAACAATTAAATTATGCTCTGCGATATATGCCTGAATTAGAGCAGTTGTTTGAAGATGAGGAGAAATTGTATCTTGATTTCAACCTGAACGAAGTTTATCAGATAATAACCAAAACCGCTTATTATCTGCAAAAAGCACAGATTGAGGTTGTTCTTCCTGACGAACTTACAAATATTGTAATTCCGAGAGCATCAATTAATGCAAAAGTAAAATCCGCAAGAGCAGGGGATTTATCAGATATATTTAACAGCAATACTGCAGGTAAATTGTCTTTAGACGATATTCTGGAATTTTCGTACGAAGTTTCTATCGGAGATGAAAAGTTATCACTTGAAGAATTTAAGAAACTGACCTCTGAAAATAACGGTCTGATTAAGTTTAAAAACAAATATGTTCTTGTGGATAAGGAAGAATCAAAGAAAATATTTGAACAAATTGCAAAAACCAATCTCAAATCAATGTCAAGAATGGAACTTATCCATGCATCATTATCAAAACAGTTTGACCAATACGACTTTGACTATGATGCAGCATTTGCAAGAGTACTTGCGGATTTCACAAAACCTGTCGATATTACTTTGCCAAAAGATTTGAATGGGGAATTAAGACCATATCAGCAAGTTGGTTTGAAATGGCTTTGGACAAATATTGCCAAAGGCTTTGGTGCATGTATGGCTGATGATATGGGATTAGGTAAAACCATTCAGGTTATAAGTCTTTTACTCAAGATGAAAGAGGAGAAAAAACTCAAAAAACCTGTTCTTGTCATTTGTCCAACAACATTGATGGGTAACTGGATGAAAGAATTACAAATGTTTGCTCCATCTTTAGATGCGGTAATTTACCACGGTACAGACAGAGTTCTTGATGTTAAGCACGATGTAATTCTTACAACTTATGCTATTATGCGAATTGATGTTGAAGAACTAAAAAAACAGGCTTGGAGTGTCATTATTGTTGATGAAGCACAAAATATCAAAAACCCTGACACCGCCCAAACTCTTGCAATCAAGATGTTGAAATCAGATGTTAAAATAGCAATGACAGGTACACCTGTTGAAAACAGATTAACAGAATTGTGGAGTATATTTGACTTTATCAATAAAGGTTATTTGGGTTCGCTGAGAGAATTTCAAAAAAGTTATGCGATACCTATTGAAAGGTTTAAAGAACATTCAAGAGCCGGAAAACTCAAAATGTCTATTTCTCCGTTTGTTTTAAGGCGTTTGAAAACGGATAAGAATGTAATTTCTGATTTACCTGAAAAAATGGTACTCAACGAATACTGTTATTTGTCTAAACCTCAGGCTGTTCTTTATGAAAAGACTTTAAATGAAATGATGGAAAAAATCAGCGGATTTACCGGAGTAAACAGACGCGGAAACATCTTTAAACTCATTACCGCCCTCAAACAAATCTGCAACCATCCTTATCAATTCCTCAAAGCAGGCGAAATGGGTGTCGAATTATCAGGCAAAATGGCAAAATGTTTAGATTTGGTGCAAGGTATACTTGACAGAGGGGAAAAGACGCTTATCTTTACTCAATATAAAGAGATGGGAGATATTTTATGCAAAGTTCTTGCGCAGGAATGTAATATTGAACCTTTATTCTTCCACGGCAGTCTGACAGTACCGCAAAGAGAAGAACTTATTAACAAATTCCAAAACGACCCTGAAACAAAGGTTATGATTTTGTCACTCAAAGCAGGCGGAACAGGTTTGAACCTTACAAGTGCAACGAATGTAATTCATTATGATCTGTGGTGGAATCCTGCAGTTGAAGATCAGGCAACAGACAGAACTTATCGTATCGGTCAGGACAAAAATGTAATGGTTCACAGAATGATAACTTTGGGTACTTTTGAAGAAAAAATTGACGAAATGCTCAAATCCAAAAAAGAACTTGCCGACATGGCGGTTTACGAGGGAGAAAAGATTATCACAGAACTGACAGACGAAGAAATTTACGAAATCTTTACGCTGTCTGCTTAAGTTACAACAAAAAGAAATTGTTGCTATAGTCGGGTTTGAAATATTGCTTATGAATCTTAAAATTTTGGTCTATAAATGACGGGTAATTGTCCTTTTTGTCTTTGAATTTTGACAGTCCGACAGCATCTACATCCTCTTTAAAGATAAAACTTAACAATTCCATTATTCAAACCTCCTAAAAATTTTTAGCGTGTATAATGTATTTAATAAAGTTTTTTAAAAAGTCAAAAAAGGAGAAAAATTATGGCAGAATTAGTAACAAAAGATATGAACATTATCGAAATCGCACAAAAACACCCTGAAAGCATTGAAATTTTCCACAAATACGGTTTGGGTTGTTTAGGTTGTGCGGCTGCAAGATTTGAAAACTTGGAAGCAGGTGCAAAAGTTCACGGTTTTGATGTCGATGCTATGGTAAACGATATCAATGCCGCTATTGAAGCAAACGAAACTGAAGCGTAAATAGTGAATCGTGAATAGTGAATTGTTCATTTAGAATATTAGAAATTTCAAAAAACACCAAGAAATTATTACTTGGTGTTTTTTGCACTTTGTTCTTATCATTGTTATAAATATTACTGCGAAATTGCAATAATTACCTAAAATTTTTGTATAGAACTACTCACTTTTCACAATTCACTACTTACAAGACATTACGCTACATTTTTATTCAAAAAACCTGCCATTGTTGGCTTACTTGACGGAACAAGTGGTGCCTGTTGCGCTTGTGTAGCGGATTTTATTTTGTTTTCTTCTGCTTTTCTTTTATCCGTCATCGCTTTACAAATATCAGTTAATGCGATAATTAAGCCCGGAACAAGAACTAATGTAGATAATGCGCCAAAGAAACTGTTGCAGGTTTTTGCTCTGTTAAGCAGTTTATTTGGTTTTTCAAACAATTTATAAAATTCATTAAGTTTTTCTGATTTGCTTATTCTTGCCTGATGCAAAGCGTCTTTGATTTCTTCTTTTGTTGCATCAGCATAAGATTTTCCGCCAAAGTCTTTTAAAATATTTTCGACTGCCTCTTTAACTTTTGAATCATTTGCAAATGCTTTTTTAATATTTCCGCCTGATTTTTCAATAAAATCAATAAATCCGTCAACACCATCTTTATACAATTTGATATTTGTATATTTTGAATCAAGTTGCTTACTTGAAAGTATTGAATGTCTTGAATCAGAAGGATTTAAGTAATCAATAACTTTTTGGAATGTATTACGACCTGCAAGATTTTTGCTATTCAGTGCAAGCCCTGTCAATTTTGTAAATCCGTCAGAGAACAGTCTTGCAAGTGCTTTTGCTCCGAATAACAACGCTGAGAATGCAGTCATATCACGGACAAGAATTTCACCGTAATCATATTTATCCTGAGCATGTAACAACCTCGGAGGAATACAAGCACCATATAACAACACTGCCATTGCATTACCCTGAATTATAGGGCCGTTAAGTTCAAATATATCTGAAATCTTTTTCATTTTTGAACTTCCGATAACTTTATCGCCTGCTTTTTCAAGGGCAGAGGAAAGCCCGCCGAATGAAACCTGTTTGTTATCAGCCGTATCCTGCGCTTTTTCTGTAGTTCCGTTTTGCAACGCCGGTTCTTCATCATTCATCAATGCAGGATTTTTACCACCTGTTCCCATATTATACAATTTAGGGATTTGCGTATAGAATAGTGCAACCGTAGCAAACAAACCAAGATTTGTTAAAATTCTTGAGCCCATTCTGCGGCTTGTAAATTTCTTTATAATATCGTCTAAGTTAGCATCCGCAGTTTTTTTCAATGCGTCATGGGTATTTTTAACGGCATCTCCGAAATAATTTTTCATTGATTTGGTTAGTTCACCAATGCTGCCGCCTTTTACTTTACCGTCAGAAGACAACATCTGAATTGCCATATCACCGCTTGCTCCGCCGACATGACTCTTTCTTAATCGCATAAAATCATCTTCAACAGAAGACCCAAGTTCTGCCAACTTTTGTTCTCTTATTTTTCTGTTTTTGAAACCTTTGTATTGATTTTGAATATCTTCGGTTGCAATAAGTTTATCAGCGTATTTTTCTGCAAGAACATCAAGTTTTTTAATCTGAATAGCACCCGGCTGCTTATTGATACTTTCATCAAGAACATTCTTAAATACTTCTGTATAGAAAGCCTTTTTGTCAGCATTACCCGCTTTTATTGAATCAATATTTTCTTTTGCGTATTTACTGAAAATATTTTTAAATCCGTCAAGATAATCAAGTTTAACACTGTTACCCGTACCGTATTTTTTATTTATACCTTTTAATAAAAACCATGGAATCAAAAACGCACTCGGACCTGTGATAATTTCTCTTATGCCTTCTTTTCTTGCATAAGCCCAATTAAGTTCACGTTTTGGTTCGCCGTTTTTATTTAAAATTTCGTTACCGTTTTCGTCATGCTTTTTCTTACCGCCGCGCAAAAGCCCTTTACCGACACGGGGAGCGATAAAACCTAAACCGTCCTGAATACAAAATGATGCAGCAAAGCCGCCTGCAGCAATAAAATCCATCAAACCGACAATGAAATTAGGGGCATTTTTGAACGCTCCGCCTGTGAAAGCAACACTATCAGCCTGCGCACTCATTCGAGGGGGTTGTATATTTTCGGTTCTTTTGCGATTATTGTTGACTGAACCTATATTTTGTCCTACTGATTTTACCTGCATAATCCCTACTGTATTCAAAACCTGCTACATAATAGATAAAAACAATACATTTTTTTAAATTGTCTTTTTATCGGGTAATGTTTCAAAACTTTTACATTCATTTACACAATTGTTTTAAAACAAGTGTACTTATTATACTTAATCTGAAAAAATTTTTCAAGTTATTTACTACAATTATAACATTTCTGTTACAAAACTTTTTAAATTATATTATTTGTCAGGTATTTTCCCAATACCTCAATAGATCTTTGGGACATCAATTCGCCTTTTAGTTTTTTATTCTTGCGCTCTTTTTTCGGCATTTCAACACTCGGAATTATTCCCCAATTGGAATTTATCGGCTGAAAATTATCGTTTTCGGGATTAGTTATATAATGAGTCAACGCTCCGAGCATGGTTTCAGACGGCAGTTCAAGCAAAGGCTCATTATTGAGAAATTTTGCCATGTTTATCCCTGCCAAAAGTCCTGATGCAATTGATTCGGTGTAACCTTCCGTTCCTGTTATCTGACCTGCAAAGAACAAATCCTTTCTTTCTCTTGTCTGCAAAGTAGGATTTAAAAGTTTTGGCGAATTTATAAAAGTATTTCTGTGCATAACACCATAGCGGACAATATTACAATCTTCAAGCCCCGGAATTAACTGCAAAAGTTCTTTCTGCGCACCCCATTTTAGATTGGTCTGAAATCCGACAAGGTTAAAAAGTGTTTTTGCGCTGTTATCCTGCCTTAACTGAACAACTGCATAATTCTTTTCCCCTGTTCGTTTATCAATCAAACCGACAGGCTTCATAGGACCAAAGCGCAAAGTATCTTCCCCGCGAGATGCCAAAACTTCAATAGGCAGACAACTTTCAAAAAATTTTGCTCCTTTTTCAAAATCATGTCGCTCAATTCTTGGAGCATTGATTAAAATATTATAGAATTTTTCATACTGCTCTTTATTCATCGGGCAATTTATATAAGATGCTTCCCCTTTATCGTATCGGCTTGCCCAAAATGCTATATCAAAATTTATACTGTCGCACTCTACAATCGGTGCTATTGCATCAAAAAAATGCAGGTATTCACTTTTTGTAAATTCTTTTATGCTGTCAGCAAATTTATCACTTGTCAGAGGTCCTGATGAAATAATAGTCGGTGTATCATGAATTTTTGTTACTTCTTCTCTTATTAAATTAATATTAGGATTTGATGTAATTTTTTTGGTTACCGTTTGAGAAAATTTGTGTCTGTCAATTGCAAGTGCGTTCCCTGCAGGAACTGCACAATCTTTTGCAATCTCTATTAATTCTCCGCCTAAGATTTCCATTTCGTGTTTTAAAAGACCGCTGCCGTTTGTAATATCATAACTGCCTAAACTGTTTGAACAGACAAATTCTGCGCAATCTTCTGTGGTATGCGCACCTGTTTCAACATTTGGGCGCATTTCGTATAAATTAACTTTGAACCCTCGTTTTGCAAGTTGCAAAGCCGCTTCCGAGCCCGCAAGCCCTGCCCCGATAACATTCACTTCCATAGTAATAAAAGTTTAGGACAAAGAAGTAAGCATGTAAACAAGTTTAACAAATTTACATAACCTCTCGACAAATGAGTTTGTTTGGTGTAAGGTGGTGCTACACGCAGAAATATAAGTACAAAGGAGAATATTATTATGCAAATTATATTGAAAAAAGATGTTCAAAACCTTGGCGAAGCCGGTGACATCATCAATGTTAAAGACGGTTATGCAAGAAACTTTTTATTACCTCAAAATGTTGCAGAAGTAGCAACTAAAGGTGCTTTGGAAAACAGAGAAAAGAATATTGCAAGAATCAAAGCAAAACAAGAAAAATTGAATGCAGAAGCATTAGAAAAAGCAGGCAAAATTGAAGAATTTGGCAAACTTGAATTATCCGCAAAAGCAGGTGAATCAGGTAAATTGTTTGGTACAATAACTACCAAAAAACTTGCAGAAGAACTTCTTGCTAAAACAGGTATTGAAGTTGATAAAAAATCAATTTCTCTTAATGCTCCAATCAACAAAATCGGCGAATACAAAATGCTTATCAAATTAACATCAAAAGTTAAATGCGAATTGGCTGTTGTTGTAACCGCTTCAGAAGTTGTCAAAGAAGCAATTGAAGAAGAACCTGCAACTAAAGAAACTGCTGAATAATGCAAGCAGGCATACAGACTCAACAGTTATAAAATTGTAACTGTCATTCTGAAATAAATTCAGAATGACAGTTTCGTTATAAAGGCTAAATTAGTATGAAAAATGATTTAAAACTTCAACCGCTTGGAATAGGTTCATTACCTCACAAAAATCCTGATGAGGCGATGAGAATTGTAGAGCAAAATTTTTCTCAAATTCCGTTTTTCCCTCAACTTGCAAATATCAGCAAAAATGAAGATATGATGCTTCAGTTTTTGGAAGGATTGCCTACATTTTCACCCGATAAGAGTGAAAAATTTATTCTGAATAGTGAAAGTGAAGAATTTTTATCAGGTTTGGAAGAGTTTTTCAGCGACTATGAAGAAATTATGGCTGATATAAATTCACCTTTACTTGATAAATATGCTATCAGTAAAAAATCATCTTCAACTTTTGAAAAATTTGAGCAATTTATAAAAGAAAACAAACCCAAATATGCAAAAGGTCAAATTGTCGGAGCGTTTACTCTTTGCACATCTCTAAACGATCAAAACGGCAGGGCAGTAATATATGACGAAACCTTGCGTGATATAATTGTCAAACTCTTAACTTTAAAAGTTTTATGGCAGATTAAGCGCATAAAATCCGCAAACTCTGACACTATTCCGATAATTTTTATGGACGAGCCGTCTGTTTCTCAAATCGGTTCATCTGCATATTTGACGATATCAGAAAATGATGTTATTTCGATGATTAATGAAATATCAGAAGTTATAAAATCAAACGGGGCGCTAAGCGCAATGCACTGCTGCGGGAAATGTGACTGGCGGATTCCGATAAAAACCGGAGTTAATATTATAAATTTTGATGCCTATACTTACGGACAAAATTTTAATGTATATCATAAAGAGATTTCAAAATTCTTAAATAACGGCGGGAAAATTGCTTGGGGATTTGTGCCGACACTTGACGGAGAGGTTTTGCGCAAATTAAATACAGAAAATTTGGTACAAAAGTTTCACGATAGTGTAAATTATTTGACTAAAAACGGCATAAATGAGAAACTTATTTTAGATAATTCACTGATTACATCATCTTGTGGTGCTGGAGGATTAAGTGTTAAAGATGCAGAACTTGCAATGCATTTAGTCAAAGAATTATCAGACAGTTTAAAAAGTGAGGAGTAAATTTTGACAATAAAATTAGCCGTAACAGGTAAAGGCGGAAGCGGGAAAACAACAATTGTAAAAGCGTTTATGCACATTTTTGAAGAAATGTACCCCGATAAATCAATTTTGTTGTTTGATAATGACCTGACAAGCGAACTCGCTCACAGTTTCGGACTTGACATAAGAAATACAATTTACGGTATCAGGAGCGGAAAACACGAATATAAAACCGGTATTCCTGACGATATGAGTAAATCTGAATTTATTGAATGGGCGTTAGAAGAAATTCTTGTCCCGATAAATGATAATGTTGACATTATAGAATCCTGGTTTGTCGGTTCAAAAGATTGCAGATGTCCGATTACAAAGCAAATCAATGATGCGGTGTACAAACTAATCAATCGTTATGATTTTTGTATTTTTGACTGCGAATTTGACCTGAAATACTTAAACCAACTTGTCGATATTGAAATTGACTCCACTATAATTGTTGCTAATCCGTCTGAAGAATCTGCGCATTTGGCTCAACGTATAAAAGAGTTTAGCGCAAAACATGCAGCAGGAACACAGTTAGGTGTTGTCGTTAATAAAGTTGATAACAGTAAAATGCTTGCACTGTCTGAACTTTTGCACAAATATGATTTGGATATTTTAGGTGCAATTCCTTATGATAGCGAACTTGAAAGAAATCCGATATCAAGAGAATCGCAGGTTGTCAGAAACGCAATAAAGGCATTTTATTCACGGCTAAATTTACCGCAAGAACTTTAAGTTAATATTTCTTAATATTCGACAAAAATTTGTCAATTTTTAATTAATTTTGTACTTAATTAATATATAAGGGAAAAATCAGGAAACACTATGGGAATTAATGTATCAAAATTATTTGGTTCAAATGTTATAGCAGGCACAAGAGGAAATGTACCGGCACAAAGAGTTGTATCTAATCCTATTCAAAACAAAGGATTATATGCTTCTATCAACGGTTTGGACAAAACTTACGGTCAATCTCCTGTCGTTGAAGATTATGCAAACGCAGGAAAATATTTTGGCGACCCCGTACTAAAACATCTTGCATATTGCTAAGACAGAATATCCAATTTATTCGCAGTCGTAGAATTTTGAACATTCGGATGAAAAGGATTAAACGAATTTGGACTCTTTTGGTTTATGAAATCAAAAGAGTTTTTTGATGCAACGGGTGAATTTTTTGTTTCAAACAGTTGCACAGGGGTTACGGCAAACATATATTGCCTTTGTACAGCATTTATCGAATTGTTCATCATAATCAATCTTCTTTGGGTACTTTTTGTAATTGCGAACCGATTTTTGCGGCTAAGCAATTCATTACTTACATAAATATAAAAATACAAAAAAAATATAAATTTCAGTTTTAAAAATTTTCGTTACAATTTTAACAATCTATATTTTGTAATATAATAAATTTATGAAAAGATTGGGCTTAATTATTTTAATTTTAGGGTTATGTATTTGTCCAGTATCCGCAAATTACGCAGACAATTCAAATCAAATTACTAAAATAATTGATTCTTTTAAAACACAAAATTTTAATAACGGAAAAATCGTCAGAGTTGGTATCGGGAACCAAAATTTTTCAAATTATTTGTGGAACAATGTTTCTGTTTACGGAACAGAAGAATACGAAGTTTACAATAACAAGAACTATATAAACACTTTTGACGGCAATAATCAGGTCAATATTTCTATGGTCGGCAAAATTTTTGTACTAAAAGACAGTAATGATAATGTCATAGCAAAAGTATCAGGACCGATAATTTTCAAATCTGATTACGGTTTTATCGGAATAAAAGATTTAAAACGCGCCGGAAAAGATGCTCAATACAGAGGTCAAATTGAACTTATATGCCCCAAAGAAGGCTATTTTCATATAGTAAATTCTTTGCCTGTTGAAGAATATTTAAAAGGTGTTGTACCAAATGAAATGCCTGTTCATTTCGGACTTGAAGCCTTAAAAGCACAGGCAGTAGCAGCAAGAAATTATGTATTAACACCAAGAGTAAAAGCCAACCCCAATTATGATGTTGTGGATTCTGTTGCAAGTCAGGTTTATTTTGGTGCAAATACGGAAAAAGAATTGTCTGACAAAGCAGTTGAACAAACAAAAGGAATTGTCGCAACTTATGACGGCGAAATGATACTTGCCCTGTATTCTTCAACGGCAGGCGGATACACAGAAAGTTATCATAATGCTTTTTCAGAACCAAAAACAAAAGTTTTTCCTGCTGCGCCAAAACAATATCTGCGTGGAGTTCCGGATTATGAGGATTTCGGAACACTTGAAAACGAAGAAGATGCTCTGAATTTTTACACAACAAAACCAAAAACTTTTGATAATAAATCCTCTTATTTCCGTTGGGAAAGAGAATGGACACCTGAAGAACTGCAAACGGAAGTGCAAAATCATATTGCTGCCCAAAGTGACGCAGGTTTTGTTCATCCGTCTGTGAGCAAAGGCGAAATTATTGATAAAATAACAGGTCTAAAAGTCATCAGACGAGGAGTTTCCGGTAAAGTAATGCAAATTGAAATCCATACGGGATTATTTCATTATACTGTTGAAAAGGAACTTGTCATCCGCAGACTTTTTACTGTTAAAGGCAAAGCCCTGCCAAGTGCCAATTTTGTAATTAAAGAAGAACATGACATTGACGGTAATCTCACAAAAATTAAAATATACGGCGGAGGTTACGGACACGGAGTCGGCATGAGCCAATATGGTGCCGGTTATATGGCAACACACCTGCACAAATCTTTTGAAGAAATTTTGAAACACTATTATCAGGGAATAACTCTTTCTACAGAACCAATTTATTTAACCTCTAAAACACCTGATAACAAAAAAACTCAAACTTTTTACACCAAAAACGGAACGGGAATTTTGGTTATCGATAACAGGTACAAACTTGATTATATAGACCTGACAATAAACGGGATTTATGAAGCAGTCAGATTAAACAAAAAAGAACGCTTTAATCGTATAGATTTAGGGCAATATTTACAAAACGGAATGAATACGATAACATTTACATATCCGTCATACATAAACACAACAGGCGGAATGAGATTGTATGTGGAAGTAGCAGGAAACAATGACAACACAAACCGATAAAACACCAAGTCTTTTAAAAGCCGCATGGATTATTATGGTGGTGACGATTATCAGCAAGTTAATCGGATTTGTGCGAGATATTATAATTGCAAACTACTACGGTGCATCAATGGTATCTGATGCTTATTACTATGCGTATCAAATACCGTCATTATCGCTGATTTTGTTAGGCGGTGTAGGTGGACCTTTCCACAGTGCAACGGTTGCAATTTTTTCAAAACTCATACCGAACTTAAAAGAAAAACCGCCCGAAGCCGTCAATAAGTTGTATTCAACTTTTATGACGGCAACAATTATATTTTTCGTGCTGTTATCGGTTTTGATGTATATTTTTCCCCGACAAATAATGAAACTTATTATTTCCGGAGGTTCTGATCAATTGGTTCATCTTGCATCGGTTCATTTGCAAATTATGACACCTTTGCTTGTTATAGGCGGAATTGTCGGGATTTATTACGGTATTTTAATTATCTATAAACAATTCATGCTGCCGAATTTGTCGCCTATAATTATGTCACTTGCGATTATCGGGATAGTAATTGCCGTACCGAATGACCAAAAGGGTTATGCGCTTGCGTGGGCAACAACTGTTGGTGCGGTATTACAACTTATTATTCAGTACCCGAATATAAGAAAACTCGGTTATAAACTGAAACCTAATTTTGAATTTGTAAATAATCCGCATTTTAAAGAAATCGGCGAACTTTTGTTTCCTGCTGTTTTGAGTTCAACTGTCGGACAGGTGCATATATATGTTGATATGTTTTTTACCTCATCAATTTCCGAGGGTGCATGGACGGCAATCGGCTATGCGAACAGAGTATTTCAGTTTCCTGTCGGAATTTTGGTTACAGCGTTTTTGGTCCCGCTATTCCCGATTTTTGCAAGACTTGTTGCGGATAAAGATTTTGAAGGGATAAAAAATTATTTTAACAAAGGTGTCGGAGTGCTTTTATTTGGAGCAATTCCGATTATTATAGGTATTTTGGTTGTCGGAACGGATGCAATAAGACTGATTTTCGAGCGTGGAGAATTTGATGCAAACGCAACATTTATGGTAACAGAAGCCTTGTGGTTTTTGTCTGTTTCAATTATTCCCTATGTATTCAGAGATTCTATAACAATAGTTTTTTATTCGTTTAATGATTCTGCAACTCCGTTTACCGTTGCTTTTTCATCTATCGTTCTAAAAGTATTTTTAAACTGGATTTTAATCTCAAAAATGCACTTTGGCATCGGCGGAATTACGCTTTCAACATCTCTTGTAACGCTATTCAATGCCTGTGTTTTAGGATATTTTATTACAAGAAAAATGAAAATGGATTACAAATCTTTGTTTATAAATCTGATAAAAATGTGCGTGGCAGGAGTAGTCGCAGGTGTAATTTGCTGGATTTGCGCCGGTCAATATGATAAATTTGTTCATCTGTCAAAAATACCGTTTGAATTTCTGAAAATCAGTTTAATCGCCCTTGTTTGCTTAATTGTTTATATTCCTCTTAATTTGGTAATGAAAATGGAATATGCAAACGAATTATTTGAACGTATAAAATCAAAATTTATATAACCATTCACTGCATACATAAGACATATTATCTGCGCCTAAACTAATAATATGATTTATATGATTAATATTTAGATTTCAATAGCAAAATTAATTTTTAGCGTTTTTATAAAACAAAAAGGAGGAAAATATGCAAATAAATAATGTAAATTCAAACCAAAATTTCGGTATGGCTATGATTATACGCAAAGATGCACAAAAACTTTTGGCTCAAAAAATTAAATCTAATGCAGATATTCAATTGTTAGATTCACTTGTTGAAACTCAGAAAAAGAATCCGTTTGAAATAGATATAAGAGAAGAATTAGGAAAACTTTATGGTTATATTGCGGATACGACCAAAGGAGTTACAGATTATCAAGTGGAAGTTCTTCATCAAGGCTTTTTTGAAAAGCATTTCAAAAGCCCGTTAGCATTTATTGAAAGATGCTGCAAAGTTGCCGACAAAAAGAACGAAAAAACTTATGCTCCTAATATGAATAGCAAACTTAAAGATATTTTTGAAAAAACAAAAGTAGCACAATAAGACTTAATCATTAAAAAGACCGAAACAAATGTTTCGGTCTTTTTTTCATTTAATAAATCCATCAATTATATTTTTTTTGCATCTTTGTTATTTGCCCAGCCTCTGTTATTTTGCTGGTTAGGTTGTGGAGCATATCTTGCATTGTCATTTTTGATTTGTTCCATATAAATCTGACCGTTTTTAACAACCTGCTGCAATTGAGTCAAATTATCTTCAAGACTTGTTAGAACCTGTTTTGCATAAAGTTCTGCGCCCTCTCTGATTTTCATTGATTCTTCCGTTGCCTGAAGTCTGACCTGTTCTGCATCCTGCATTGAAACATGTTTAATATTTTCCATTTCTGCAACAACTTCATTTTTTAATCTTATACCATCTCTTTCAATGGCTTTTCTTATTTCTGATTCGCTAATCAGACGATTTGCTTCGTTTTGAGCATCCTGAACAATTTTTGCAGCCTGAGCCTGCGCTTCATTTAACAATTCTTCTTTGCGCTTCATAAACACTCTTGCTTCCTGAACTTCCGGAGGCAATGCCGCATATATTCTGTCAATTAACGTTTCTATTTCTCTTTTATTGACTACCGCATACTTTGAAATTGAAAATCCATCATCTAAAGTCATTTCAAGTATCTTAAGTAAATCATACACTTCATTTTGAGGCATGCTAATATCCCTTATCCCTTTCGCATTTATTTACAATAATATATTACATAAGCAATTTTTAATTGTCAAATAATTTTATACGGGCAAATTACATATTTTAACATGGTTTTGCAATTTTTTCGTTTAAATATTTATCGACCGCTTCAGGTACAAATTTTGAAATATCTCCGTTGTTTTGGTAAATCTCTTTGATAGTTGAAGACGAGATAAAATTATATTTAGGTTTTGTCGTCAAAAAAACCGTTTTTATCTCATCACAAAGCGCACTGTTTGTTTGAGAAAGTTGCATTTCAAATTCAAAATCCGAAACTGCACGCAAACCTCTTATCAAAACATTTGCGCTATGCTTTTTTGCATATTCAACAGTCAAACCTTCAAAGTAGTCAACTTCAACATTTTCAATATCTTGTACGCTTTTCTTTATTAATTCAACCCTTTCTTCAACACTTAAAAACCCTGTTTTTGCACCGTTATGAGCAACTGCAATAATTACTTTGTCAAATATTTCAGATGCATTTTTTAAAATATCCAAATGACCATAAGTTATCGGATCAAAACTTCCGGGATATATCGCTATTTTCATAATTGGCACTCCTTACACTGAGATTATAACATAAAAAGCAGATAAGTTCTTTTCAGAAATTAATCATGTTAAATCTTTACTCCTAAGCAAAAAAAAAGCCTCTTTAAAAAAGAAGCTTCCTTGGAATCTGTTACAATTCCTCGTGTAAAAGGTTAGTAGGTAGAAAGTAGAAGGTAGTAGTTATATAATTTTGAATAAATTATATACTTCTTATATACTTAATAAGTATTTTAAAATTCTAAAATTGCACAACCTTAAACATGTTGTTACAAAAATTCACAAATAAACATGAAAAAGCGGGATTTGAAAGAATTTTCAAATCCCGCTTTGTAGGGTTAGTTATTTTAAGGTAAGTTATATCAATCTTTTATTTATGCGTTAGCCGTATATTTAGGAGCCATCATTTTTATATCTTCATCTCTTGCTTTTTTGGCTTCCTGTAATTCTGCGGTTATTTCATCAAGAAGTGTTTTCAAAGTTTCTTGCTCCTGTGCAAGTTTACCTTCTTCAACTTTTAAATTCTTTTGTTCTTCTTGAGCTGCCTGTTCACGCCCCTGTATGTACAATGTTCGCATAATGTAATTTTGCATTTGCTGCGGATTTTGCATTGCTCCGCCCATTTGCTGCTGATACATCATTTGCATCATTGGGGCATTTTGCTGCATATACTGTAATGCCATATTGTGAGCATAACCAATATATGCCATTGATCTGCCCATCATTGACCCCGGAGAACCTAAAATATCTCCGATAGAGATATTGCCATTTCCAACCATAGCGGCGTACTGCTGCAAATCTCGTAATTTTCGCGAGATTTTCAATAACTTGTACTGAATGTTTGATTTTTGTCGGCACAAGTCATGAACTCTTGCGGTAAACATTAGAAATCCCATAACTAACCTACCTTTTTAAATTTTTAAACTAACCTATTTTTTTAACCTACATATATATAAAAACATGCAATTCCAAGTAATTGCATGTTTTTAGCCTTTTATTAAGTTTTGTAAAGTTCTTGTAAATTAATTGCTTGAAGGTACCTTTTCCACAACCTTGTCAATAAGACCGTAATCTTTTGCTTCATAAGCAGATAAGTAGTGGTCACGTTCGCAATCTTCACGAACTTTTTTCGGATCTTGTCCTGAATTTTTAGAAATTATATCAATTAACATATCCTTCATGCGCATAATCTCTTTTGCTTCAAGTTCAATATCCGTTGCCTGACCTTTCGCACCACCCAACGGTTGGTGAATCATAATCCTTGAACTCGGCAGGGACATTCTTTTGCCCTTTGCACCGGAGCATAGCAAAAATGCACCCATTGATGCGGCTTCTCCTAAACAAATTGTTGCAACATCTGCCTTAATAAGGTTCATAGTGTCATAAATTGCCATTCCTGCAGTAATTACACCACCCGGACTGTTGATATACAGCATAATATCTTTATCCGGATTTTCACTGTCTAACAACAATAACTGTGCAACAACCGAGTTTGCTACATCATCATCAATTTCAGTTCCCAAAAATATAATTCTTTCTCTTAGCAGCCTTGAAAAAATATCAAAAGAACGTTCTCCTCTTGAAGATGCTTCGATGACTGTCGGGACATAACCCATTATTTTCATATAAGTTTCCTGATCCATTACCCTCTCCTTTTTAACAAAATTTTATCCCAAATATTATATTTACGCAAGATAATATATATTTACATGAAAAAATTATCTGAATATCTTTGGGAGTTAATCTGATTATATGTTTTATGAAAAAACGTCATCAGATAGAAAATTTATATTTATATTTATTGTCAATTTTATTATTATTTGTTTACAAATTGTTTGATTTTTTTCATGTTTGATATATTATGACATCATAAGCCGAATTAAAAGAGAATGTGAGGAAACCACATTCTTTTTTAAAGGTCAAAAAAATAAGTAAAATAAAGGAAATAAAACAATGGGAATTAAAGGAAAATTAGACAAAATGGTAGTTCTTGCATGTGAAGAATGTAAAGAAAGAAACTACACAACAACAAAAAACAAAAAAACATTAAAAGAAAGAATGGAATTAAACAAATATTGTCCAAAGTGCAAAAAACACACTGCACACAAGGAAACGAAGTAAAAGTGAATTGTGGATTGTGAGTCGTGAATTGAGGTTATCAAGGATTTTTCATATTTTTTGATTTGCAAATTTGAAAAGGACTATTCACTATTCACAACTCACTATTCACTAATTTGCGTCCTTAGTTCAGTTGGTAGAACGTCGGTCTCCAAAACCGGATGTCGAGGGTTCGAGTCCTTCAGGGCGCGATTTATAAATATAAGGATATTCAAATATGATGAACGGTTCAGATAAAAAACAAAACGAAACAATTGAATCAATTAAGGCTTATTTTAAAGGCGTAAAAGCCGAATGGGGCAGAATTAGTTGGCCTGAACGCAGACAAATTGTTGCCGAAACTCTATCGGTAATAGTAATTGTTTTTGTATTTACCGTTGCAATATATTGCATGGATTTAATTTTCAAAGGGCTTTTGAGTCTCGTAAATAAAATATAAACAAAAAATTTATAATAAAGGTGGCTTATGACTAAAAAAGAAAAAACAATGGAAGAACAACTAAACGAAGACATCGCAGAAGAAAAAGCGTTGGAACAAGAAGAAGTTGAAGCACAGGAAGCGAAGAAAAACCAAAAAAGATGGTATATCGTTCACACATACTCAGGGTACGAAAACAAGGTTAAAGTGAATCTTGAAAAGCGTGTCGAATATATGAATATGGGTGATAAAATCTTTAGGATTGAAGTTCCTCAAAAAACCGTTGTTCAGGTAAAAAGCGGTAAGAAACAGGAAAAAGAAGAAAAGATTTTCCCGGGGTATGTTCTTGTTGAAATGATTATGGATGAGGACAGTTGGTATGTTGTAAGACACACTTCAGGTGTTACAAAATTCGTTGGCTCTGTCAAAAAACCAATTCCTGTCAAAGAAAGCGAAATCAAAAGAATATTACACAGAACATCATCACAAGTGGAAAAAGTTGAACTTGATGTTAAAGTCGGTGATAAAATCAGAATTGTATCAGGTCCGTTTGCTGACTTTGATGCAGATATTATCGAAGTTTATCCTGATAAATCAAAACTTCGTGCAAATGTTTCAATCTTTGGTCGTGAAACGCCGGTTGAACTTGAGTATAATCAAATAAACAAATTATAATAAGTAAGGTGTGATTAATTCGCATCAAAGGTACACACAAACTGTGGAAGAGGTCTGACCTCGCTATTACCACAAAAGGAGAAAAAAATGGCAAAAAAAGTAGTAGGAAAAATCAAACTTCAAATTGAAGCCGGAAAAGCAAATCCGTCACCACCTGTTGGTCCTGCATTAGGTCAGCATGGTGTTAACATTATGGATTTTTGTAAGCAATTCAATGCGAAAACACAAGACAAAGCAGGATATATCATTCCTGTAATTATTGATGTATATGAAGACAGAAGTTTTACTTTTGTAATCAAATCACCACCTGCTCCTGTGTTGATTAAAAAAGCCTTAAATCTTCCAAAAGGTTCATCAGTTCCTAACAAAGATAAAGTAGGCGAAATCACAAGAGCGCAATTGGAAGAAATTGCAAAAACCAAAATGGATGACTTAAACGCTACAACAATGGAAGCAGCAGTCAAAATGATTGCCGGTTCTTGCAGAGCAATGGGCGTAACAGTTAAAGAAGATTAGTACAAAATCAATTATGTCATCCTGAACTTGTTTCAGGATCTCACATAGAACATTATTGAATATGTATTATAAGGAGATGCCGGAATAGATTCGGCATGACATTTAAAAGTAAAACAGCATGGAAGGACAGTTTGTCCGTTAACACCACGAAAGGAAAAATTAAAATGTCAAGATTAACTAAAAAACAACAAAAAACTCAACAACTGCTTGAAGGTTTCAATCAGCCGGCAACTGCTGTTGATGCAATAAAGAAGTTACAGGAAATTTCCAAAGAAGTTTCTAAATTCAATGAAACGGTTGAATGTCACATGAGATTAGGTATTGATGTTCGTCAGGCTGATCAACAGATTCGTTCAACAGTTGTATTACCTGCAGGTTTAGGCAAAACAGTCAGAGTTTGCGTTATAGCAAAAGGTGCAAAAGCATCTGAAGCAACAGAAGCAGGCGCAGATTTTGCAGGTGCAGAAGAAATCATTGATAAAATTTCAGACGGATGGTTTGAATTTGATACATTGATTGCGACTCCTGATTGTATGGGTATGCTTGGTAAACTCGGTAGGGTTTTAGGGCCAAAAGGCTTGATGCCAAACCCAAAAACAGGTACAGTAACAATGGACATTGCAAAAGCGGTAAAAGATGCTAAAGCAGGTAAAGTTGAATACAGAGCCGATAAGCAAGGTATGATTCACTGCCCTATCGGTAAAGTTCAGTTTAGCGAAGAAGATTTGGTCAAAAACTATGCAACCTTAGCAGATGCAATTTTAAAATCAAAACCATCTTCAGCAAAAGGAACTTATGTTAAATCAGTTTACTTATCAACAACAATGGGACCTGGGATTAAATTAGATCCGAAAACATTTGCTGCTGAAGTAAAAGAATTGGTTTAATAAAACATTATTTCCTCTCGCCCACAGCGTCAATTGAGTGGGAGATGGTAGAAAATCAAAACGAGGATTGAGTTTTAGATTTTCGGGTGAGGAAATGAAAATACAAAATAAAAAGTAAGTTGGGGTTTCGACCCCAACTTTTTTGTTGGTTATAGTTTTAAGATCGCACAAAAAATTTTGTTGAATTAATGTAGTTAAGTAGTCGAGTAGTTAGTAGATAAGTTCGTTTCAAAATTAATTATTTTAAATATAAGTACTATTATTACTAATATTAATACCCCGATACGAACTTATCAACATAAAGACTTAACGTCTTAACGACTTTTTAACTTATTTTGTAAACATTTGTAACAATACGATTTATAACCTAAAGTTTAAGGTAAAAAATGCCGTCAAACCACATGATAGAACATGTCTGAAACCAATTTTAGAAAGGAAAAAAATGGGATTAGCGGCATCACAAGCGAGATTGTTAACTATCACAGCCAGAAAAGCAGACTGTGAATTTCAATCTATGAAATTATCTCATGAGAAAATTGCTCTATCTCGTGATATGGAGCGAATTTCTGATGAATACCAAAACGCTATGAACAAGACAAAACTTATCTATGACTATTATGGTACAGGCACAAGTGATATGTCTTTAACATACGGATTATTGATGACTCCGTCTGTTTATAACGATTATTATCCGAGACTATTGACAGATAAATCAAACAGAGTTGTATTATCAGGAGTATATGCCTCTGCAGCAAAAGCAGCAGGTATTCCTGCAGAAGGTTACAACGGAACACCATCTTCAGAAGTTCGTAATTCATTTGTTGAAGCATTAAGAGATTTGGGTGTAATTTCGGCTTCAACCGCAGCAAGTATTGAAAGTGTATCATATAACAATGCAATAGGTTTGGGTGCAACTTTCTCTGCAACAGTCGCCACTCAGGATATTACCGCTAATGATTTTATGGAATTGGTAAAACAACAATGTAAAGATACAACTGATTATGGCATTGTAAGTCAATTTGATAATCATGGTACATGTGCTTATCCTAAAGAAACATTACTAAGTAGCGGCAACAGTGACTGGAATTTTAGACTTTCAGTCGGAGACGGAAAAGATAACTGCGAAAATCAAGTTACAACACTCAATCTTTACGATTTATTAAAAAATGAAAAAGATAAACAATATACGGTATCATTCAGAACCGGTGAAGGTGCAACTATTCCGGCAGGTGAAAGTGCATTCCTTCAACAATGGGTAATCGGAACTGAAAACAGCCCGTCGTTTTTAAATTGGATGGTTGACCAATTTAGTTCAATCTTTGGCGGAGTTGCAGAAAACGATTTGGCTCTTCAATATGCTTATAACCAAGTATATGATTTATTATACCCAAATGAAGAAATTCAGGATATGGCAGGTAAATTACCGAGCAATTATAATGATTGCGATGAAGAAGACCGTGGTGAAACGACTGCAAGAATTACAGATGGCGGAGATCTAAAAAATTATGAACAAAGCATAAACCTTGTATCTACAAAAGTTTGTCACAACTATGATGACGATGATTCTGATGTAGCAAGAAATTCTGCAATAGACTATATCGGCAGCGTATATACAGGTTGCGGAAACGGTTCGACTTCTTGGTGGGATGGCGGCGGCGGAAGACGTCAAGGTCTTGCTCTTAACTTAAGCCACATCACAGAAATTTTTATGACTGCCTTTGTAGAATACTTAAATGGTATCGACACTTCTCAATATTCTTATGAAAAAGGTGAATACTCAAAAGCATCATTATACAAGATTAATGAACACGGTGATGATATTTTCAAAATCAAAGCACCTACAGATGTTACTGACGGCACAGATAACCTTCTTGCCGGATTCTATGATGCATTATTTAACAGAATTTGCATAAGCGGCTGGACTGAAAACGAGAATATTGAAAGTGTTGAATATATGCAGGAACTTATGAAATCGGGTGCCGTATATATTTCATCTATCAATAATGACGGTAATTACTACCAAAGCGGCTATTCAACAGATACATACATTGCAGAAGTCGCTGACCTTGAAGGTGTTGCTCAGGCGGAGGCAAAATATAACGCTGCCAAAGCAAAAATAGAAAACAAAGAAAACACTATTGATATGAAGATGAAAAATCTGGATACTGAAATATCATCTCTTACAACCGAATATGATGCCGTTAAAGGAATTATATCCAAAACAGTCGAAAAATCATTTAAGCGATATGATGCATAAAAACAACCCCTAAATATAGTTAATGTAAAAAATGGGATTTTGTAATTATACAAAATCCCATTTTAACTTTTTAGTTTAATTATTCAGCATCTTTTTTAGCAAATGAATGATTTGCTCTTGAATTTATTTCTTCTTCAATTTTAGAAATAAATTCATCAACACTGAATGTGCCAATTTGACCGATACCTCTTGCTCTTACTGCGACAGTCCCTTCTTGTGCTTCTCTGTCACCTACTACACAAACATAAGGAATCTTTTTGTCCTGCAAAGATTCTCTGATTTTGTAGTTCATTGACTCGGAACGGTCATCTAACGAAGCCCTGATACCTGCATCACGCATTTTTTTATAAACGCTTTCTGCATAATCAGTATGTTTATCATTAGAAATCGGAACAACATTAACCTGAACAGGTGCGAGCCAAGTCGGGAATGCTCCTGCATAGTGTTCAATTAAGATACCGTGAAATCTTTCCATTGAACCAAAGATTACTCTATGAAGCATTAACGGAGTTTTTAATTGACCGTCTTTGTCTTGATATTTAATATCAAATCTTGCCGGCAAATTGAAGTCTAACTGAATTGTAGCACATTGCCAGGTTCTTCCGATAGCATCTTTTACCTTGAAGTCAATTTTTGGACCGTAGAATGCACCGTCACCTTCATTGATGTCATATTTCATTCCACGTTTTTCCATAGCTTCTTTTAAGCCTGCTTCAGCCTTGTTCCAATTTTCAATTTCTCCGACAAAACTCTCCGGTCTTGTAGAAAGTTCAACTTCAAATTCCATATTGAATATAGCCATTGTATCAGCCACAAAATCAATAATTCCGTTGATTTCATCAACCAATTGTTCAGGAGTACAGAAGATATGCGCATCATCCTGCGTAAAGCCCTGAACACGAGTCAAACCTGACAATGCACCGGATTTTTCTTTACGGTAAACCGTACCGAGTTCTGCCATTCTTAATGGTAATGAACGGTATGAATATCTGTTTGATTGATAAATCAAAATGTGGAACGGGCAGTTCATTGGTTTTACAACATACTGATCGTCAGAATCTTCATCTTTCTGAATAAAGAACATATTTTCTTTGTAGTGATCCATGTGTCCTGAAATTTCCCAAAGAGTAGATTTTGCAATTTGAGGAGTATTAACTATTACATAACCTCTCTTGCGGTGTTCTTCTCTCCAATAGTTTTCAATTTGTTCACGAACACAGGCCAAATTCGGGTGCCACAAAACAAGACCTCCACCCATTTCTTCACGGGTTGAGAATAAGTCTAATTGCTTGCCGAGTTTTCTGTGGTCGCGTTTTTCTGCTTCTTCCAAGAAAGTTAAATATGCCTGCAAATCTTCTTTATTCCAGTATGCAGTAGCATAAATTCTTTGAAGCATTTTATTTTTTTCGTTACCGCGCCAATATGCACCTGCAACTTTTAATAATTTGAACGCATTTGCTTTGATATATGAAGTATTTGGCAAGTGAGGACCTGCACAAAGATCATTAAACAAAGCATTTCCGTCTTTGTCTTTTGTTATATACAAAGTCGGATTGTCGTTGCGGTGTTCTTCTAACAGTTCCGCTTTGTAGATTTCGCCCTGAGCCTTAAATTCATCAATCTGCGCCTGAACATCAGGAATTTCGTATCTTTCAAATGTCAGATTTTGTTTAACAATTTCTTTCATTTTTTCTTCAATTTTGTCTAAATCTTCCTGCGTAAAAGCATGACCGTCTGTTAAATCAAAGTCATAATAAAAACCGTCAGCAGTAGATGGACCGATTGCCAACTTTGCATTCGGGAATAAACTTTGAACAGCCTGAGCCATAATGTGAGATGTCGAGTGTCTTAAAATCGACAAAGTTTCGTTGTTCTTTTCCATATTCAATTGTCCTTTTCTATCCTTTGGGGTAAATTTAATCCGGCAATCGTTACATCGAAAAGCCTAAACCTACCCTCAGGGTGGATCCCCTTAACAAGTACAAAAATATTATACATATAAAATCAGATTTTGCAATAATTAAAACCTGAAATCACGCTGACCGTGTTCAATTTTTTCAAGATATTCTTTTGTTTTATCTTTTACAACCTGAGTTGTTTCAAGTTCATTTAATTCTTTATCTATGAGTTCATAACCGATTTTTTTTGTTTCTTCGGATGCGTAATCTTCAAGATATTCTTTTAAGGTTATAAGCGCATTCGGGTGGCAGAAATTGTGGATTTGCTTTTCTTTGCATATCTCCATAAATTTTTCTCCAACTCTGCCTGCTCTATAACAAGCGGTGCAAAAACTCGGAACATAACCGATTTCCATAAGCCATTTTATAACATCATCCAAGGTTCTTCTGTCTTCAACATCAAATTGTGCGGTTTCTTCTTCGGATTCATCTTCAGGGTGGGCATAACCTCCAACACTTGTTTTTGAACCTCCTGAAATTTGAGATATGCCCAAATCCAAAACTCTTTTCCTTGTTTTTGCACTTTCTCTTGTAGATATAATCATACCCGTATAAGGTACGGCTATCCTTATACAAGCGACAATTTTTGCAAAAGTATCATCATCAATACCGTTTTCAAAAGCACTCGGATCAATATCGTCGGCTTTTCGTATTCTCGGAACAGAAATCGTATGAGGTCCTACACCAAAAACGGCTTCTAAATGTTCTGCATGCATCAAAAGTGCGCTGAATTCATATTTATAAGTCGAAAGCCCGAACAAAACACCCATTCCGACATCATCAATACCGCCCTGCATCGCTCTGTCCATTGCTTCTGTATGGTAATCATAATTATGCTTTGGACCTGTCGGATGAAGTCTTTCATATCTTTCTTTATCGTAAGTTTCCTGAAACAGAATATAAGTTCCAATTCCGGCATCTTTTAGTTTGCGGTAATTTTCAACGGTTGTTGCCGCAATATTAACATTAACTCTGCGAATTGCACCGTTTTTGTGGTTTATGGAATAAATAGTTTTGATAGACTCCAAAACATATTCAATGGGATTATTAACAGGGTCTTCGCCTGTTTCAAGCGCAAGTCTTTTATGCCCCATATCTTGCAGCGCAATCACTTCTTGTTTAATTTCTTCCTGTGTCATTTTTTTGCGGGGAATATGCTTATTTTTTGCATGATACGGGCAATATACACAACCGTTTACGCAATAATTAGACAGATAAAGCGGAGCAAAAAGAACAATCCTGTTTCCGTAATACTCCTGTTTAATCTTTTTGGCAAGCGAGTATATTTCTTCATTTTTTTCTTCAATTTCGCATGCAAGCAAAACAGAAGCCTCTCTATGGGTTAAACCGTTGCCAAGTTTTGCTTTATCTAAAATTTTATCAATCAATTCGACATTATTTTTGTTATCTTCGGCATATTGCAAAGTCGATAAAACTTCATCGTTATCTATAAATTCTACTGCATGAGGTGATTTTACATTATACATTTTTTGTTTTTATCTCCAATATTAAATTTTTATGCCCTCCCCTTGAGAAAGGACCGATATCTATGATTTCGAGGTGGGGTTTATAATTTACTCATCAATAAGCATACTTGCGCCAATTACACCTGCACTGTTTCCTAACTGAGCAGGAACAATTTCAACCGCTGAACCTGCAACAACCATCGCACGTTTTTTAACGGTTTTTCTTATTGGTTCAAGAAGTAAATCGCCACATTCTGCAACCCCACCGCCTACAATAACTTTTTCCGGATTGAGTAAATTAATAACACTTGTTAGACCAAGCCCGATATATTCGCCCATAATTTCAAAAATGCGTTTTGCAACAGGGTCGCCGGCTTCTGCTGCTTTTGCAACAATATACGGAGTAATTTCGCCATCTGATGCCATTTCGGCAAATTTAGCGGATTTACCGCCTTTAATATAATCCTGTGCCATAGCGACAATACAAGGTCCTGAAGCATAAGCCTCTAAACAGCCTGTATCTCCGCATCCGCAAATGGCGCCGTCTTTTGCTTTCAATTTGATATGTCCGATTTCTCCTGCAGCATTACTTGCCCCTCTGACTAATTTTCCGTTTATAACAAGCCCCGAACCGATACCTGTTCCAACCGTAATGCAAACAAAGTTTTCACAACCTTTTCCCGCTCCGAATTTTAATTCGCCCAATGCGGCGCATCTTACATCATTATCAATTCTTGTTTTTATATGAAATTCGTCTTCTATCATTTTAGCGATAGGAACATCAACCCAACCCGGAATATTAGGAGCAAGTTTTACGATTCCGTTTTTATAATCAATTTGTCCAGGGAAATCAAATCCGATACCCTCAATAGACTTTTCATCAGTTCTTGTTTCTTTCATCAAATCTCTTATTGACTGTTTGATATTATTTACCGTGTACTCAAAACCCATTTTTGCATAAGTAGGCACACTGTTTGAATAAATTATTTTACCTTTTTCATCAACAAGAGCAATTTTCACATTTGTTCCGCCAACATCTATTCCGATTCGTTTTCCCATAATTATCCCCTTCTTAAAACTACTTGTACTTTTATGATAACACAAAAATGTAAGTTGTACTTTCAACCCAACATAATATTGTTGTATAGAAACCTCTAACTTACCATTAAAATGTGATTATAATAGATTATTAAGCATAATTATATTTGATAAATGTATAAATAAAATAATTGTATTCTTGATTGTGATAGAATAATATTGCGAAATATATTATGTAAGGAGAGAACATGAAAGCATTAGTATTTGATAAAGAATTGAAACTTGCTAATAATTACGAAAAACCTGTCCCCAAACAAGGAGAGGCGCTTGTGCGTGTTAATTTGGCAGGAATTTGCAATACTGATTATGAAATTACAAAAGGCTATATGGGATATGTCGGAATTTTAGGTCACGAAGCAGTCGGAGTTGTTGAAGATGTAAATTCTGACGATAAATCGCTAATTGGGAAAAGAGTTGTACCTGAAATCAGTTACGGATGCAAAGACCCGAATTGTCAGTGGTGCGCAAAGAAAAACTACCGCCATTGCCCAAACAGACATACTCTTGGAATATGGAGAAAAGACGGTGTCTTTGCACAGTATTTTACAATGCCTGTAGAAGTGTTGTTTGAAGTCCCCGATAATGTACCCGATACTCAGGCAGTATTTGTTGAACCTCTTGCTGCCGCTCTTGAAATAAATGAACAACTGCATATAAAACCGATGGATAAGGTTGTAGTGCTTGGTGACGGGAAATTAGGTTTAATAACTGCGCTTGCGCTAAACGCTCAAAATATTAATGTGACATTAGTCGGCAAACACCAAAATAAACTTGATATAGCAAAAGCCCAAGGGGTAAAAACCGAACTTTTAAACAATTTCAAAACAGAAAAAATTTATGATGTCGTAGTAGAAGCAACGGGAAGTGTAAACGGATTTGAAACCTCACTTGCCTTAACCAAGCCAAGAGGAACTCTTGTCCTGAAAAGTACGGTTGCAACAGGGAAAGAACTGAATCTTGCTCCGATAGTAATTGATGAAATTACTGTTTTAGGTTCAAGATGCGGTCAGTTTCCACCTGCATTAAGACTGTTAGAATCGGGTAAGGTTGATTTTTCTCCGCTGATTTCCGGAATTTATTCAATAGATGATGCGCAAGAAGCGTTTGAAAAAAATAAAGAAAAAGACACTCTCAAAGTGCTTTTGAAAATGTAAATTTATAATTCAAGACAAATAACACATAAAAAGAGGGAATTATAAGATTCTGAAACAAGTTCAGAATGACAAAATTCCCTCTTTTTATAAATAAATTCTTAACTATGCTTTTGTAACTTTACCTGCTTTGATGCAAGAAGTACAAACTTTGATTCTTTTTACAGTACCGTTTACAACTGCTTTAACAGACTGCAAATTCGGTTCTTGTGTATGAACATTCTGCTTCATAGAAAATGATCTGTCAGCAGATTTTCTTGGTGCTTTTCCGCATATTTCACAACATTTTGCCATAATTATATTCCTTTTCTATTTGCTGTAAATCTTTAACATTATCTATATTACCCTAAAAATACTATTTTGCAAGTTTAGTAATGAATAAAGTGTTAAATTTTGTAAAATGACTTTATAATTATGATAGTATTAGATTATGAAAAAAATATTTTTGAGTTTAATATTATTATCATTTTTAACTCCGCTTTGTTTTGCGGATCAATATGTGCCGGAATTTAACAAAATGAAAGTTATGCGTTGTGAAATTGTCGAAACAGTATTTGAAAATGACAAAGAAAAAGCCGTAAACGGTTATCACAGAACATACAGGCTCGATGATGAATATCAAAATATTTATCTTGAAAAAGATTTTATAAACGGTCTTGCATACTATGGTGACGATAAAATTATATACAATGAACAAACTATGACGGATTTTTCAATAGTTTCAACTCATGTAGAAATTGACAGAAAAGAAATGAAAATTACTGTTTCTTCCCGTATTGAGTACGATAACCCAGATTTTGGAGAAAAAGAATCTGTCGGAATCGGCGAATGTAAATATTTATAAAAAATGGAAATTATATACTATATATCATATATAATTCCCCTTATGTTAATAAATATTGCTAATTTTACTTATTATACTCATATATAACTTTTTATAATCAAATATGTCAAATTCTACTAAGAAAAATACTAAAATTCTAATATGATAGTTAATAACGTTTCGACATTAATTGGTAAAAGAAAAATGACTAAATCTGAAACTGCAAAACTTGCAACAAAAGGGAATAGAGTTTGAAACAATGAACAAACTCTGTTTTGCGCTTGACTGCTCAACAGGTGATCTGTTCACATATATTCCTGATTAATACTGTAAATTGGAACTTGTACCTCAAAAGGGATAATCTATTTTGTCAACATTTCGTTAATTGCTTTTGCGGCTTTTTTACCTGCGCCCATAGCGTTGATTGCGTTTGATTCTCCGACAGGTGCGACATCTCCGCCTGCATAAACACAAGGAATATTAGTCGCTCTTGTTTCACCGTCAACTGTAATATAACCTTTTTCGGTTACAATTTCGAGTCCGTCATATTGCGCAGAACGCTGAATAATCGGGTTAGGATCAGTCCCGAGTGCAACAATTACGGTATCAACATCTTCTACAACAAATTCTCCGGTTCCGACCGGTCTGCGCCTGCCTGAGTCATCAGGTTCGCCAAGTTCCATTTTTTCAAATTTCATTCCGTCAACATATCCGTCTTTTTCAAGTATCTCAACGGGAGCGTGCAAAAATTTGAAAATAATTCCTTCTTCTTTTGCATGACGAATTTCTTCAAGTCTTGCAGGTAATTCTTTTTCCGTACGGCGATACATGATAGAAACTTCTTCAAAACCTACTCGAACGGCAGTTCTTGCAGCATCCATCGCAACATTTCCGCCACCTATAATCGCGGCTTTTTTACCTATTCTTAACGGTGTTGGGGAATCTTGTCTGCCTGCACCCATAAGATTAACACGGGTTAAAAATTCGTTTGCGCTATATACACCGTTTAAATTTTCCCCTTTTATGTGCATCATCTTGGGCAACCCTGCGCCTGAGCAAATGAATATTGCATCAAATCCATCTTCTTTTAATTGTTTTAAGGTTATAGATTTACCGACAATAACATTTGTTTTAAATTCAACTCCCATTTTTTTGAGGTTGTCTATTTCTCTGTCTAAGAAGGTTCTTGGCAGTCTGAATGGCGGAATACCGTATCTTAAAACTCCGCCTAATTTGTGCAGAGCCTCAAATACAACAACTTCGTGACCTGCTTTGCGCAAGTCTGCTGCTGCGGTAATTCCTGCACAGCCTGAACCTACAACTGCAACTTTTTTACCGCTTGGGATAATTTCTGTTTCGCTTGCTTTTGTGTTATCGCCGACATATCTTTCTAATGCGCCGATAGCCACGCTTTCACCCTTTATACCGAGAACACAGTTGCCTTCGCATTGTCTTTCCTGAGGACAAACACGACCGCAAACAGACGGGAGCATGCTTGTCTGACGAATTATATCGCCTGCTTTATCAAGTTCGTCATTTTTTAATGCTTCTATAAAATCCGGTATCTGAATATTAACAGGGCAACCCTGAACGCATCTTGGATTTTTGCAGTGCAGACATCTTGAAGCCTCAAGTTTTACCTGCTCCGGTGTCAAATTACTTTCTACCGCTTCAAAATTTGAACGGCGTTCAATCTTATCCTGTTCTTTTACTCTCTGTCTTTGTGCAACCATATCTCTATCCCTTATTAAAACTGTATTCGAAAATATTTTAATTTAAATAAGTCTTATGCGCAAGGGGTTTGAAAACTTTTACAAATATGATAGTATAACAAAAAGAGGGATTTTATGGAAAATTTTAGCGAAAATAATAAACTTTTTAGTTTTGACGGAATAATAAATCGCAGAAATTATATTGTAAATATTTTGCTTGTTGAAACAATAATACAGGCATTTATAGCAACCCCGTTAATGGTTGCGGTTTTTAAAAGTAACAGTCTGACAGGTTCAATTCTTGGCGGCGGAACAATGCCTGCGTGGTGGTATTTTGTTATGTGTGTATCAGGAATATTGAGTGCCGTTATGTATATGCCGTCAATTGTGCGCAGATTTCGTGACATCATGGGTGTTTCAGGCAAAGATAATGTTAAGTCGTTTGGGATATTTACCTTTGTGATACTGATTTTGAGTATCCCTGCGACTTTTTCAAAAGATATGCTTCTTTTATCATTTAAAGCATTAGGGCTTGCAATTTTAATTTCGCTTGCCTGCATAAAAGGGCAGATTACGGCGAATAAACCTAAAAGTGAAATTGCGGGGTTTAACTGGGGTGCATTTATCGGAACCTGGATTTGGGGGCTTTTTAACAAGAGTTATATAACTTTGTGGGCATTGCCTTTAACCTTTACAACCGGTGCATTGCCTTTTTATATTGTCTGCGGATTAAAGGGAAATGAATGGGCTTATGAAAAGAAATCAGACAAAGATATAAAAAAATTCCATGCAGGTCAAAAGGTGCAAACTATTATCTGGACAATTCTTGTCCCTGTGTTGTCTTTTATACTTGTTGTTTGCGGCAGTATTTGTTTATACAAATTTGCAAAAAGTTATACCAAATCTCATCCTGATTTTGCAAAACAGGCTGTTGAACATTATGTAAGAACCGAATCTCAAGCGGCAATGTCAAAATTTGACAAGATAGAATTGGGTGAAAAAGAGTACAAATTTTATATCAATCCTAAAAAATGGGCAAACTCATCACGGAAAGAAAAGATGGCAGATTTTGACATGGCAAGCGGCTATGTAATGCTGAAAAATATTGAAAACGGCAATCTTGCCGAAGCGTTTTCCGGAACATCATCGGGAAATATTATGAACAGGATAAAAATTTATTCTTCATATAACGATGAATTGTTAGGTGAATTTTATTTTAATACCGAAGAAATGGAAAAGTTGATGCAGGATGCAAAAAATAATCCTGAAATACAGGCTAAATTGGGGGAAGAAATTAAAAAGGGTTATAGGTTCAATTCGCATCCGACATTACCTTAAATTAATGATAAAATATTGACAAGTATTTTTGATTATGTAGAATAAGAGATGTGACAGTTCAATATTGGGGTGTCGCCAAGTGGTAAGGCAGCGGTTTTTGGTACCGCCATCTCGTTGGTTCGAATCCAGCCACCCCAGATTATTAAAGACTTGCTATAATGCAAGTCTTTTTTAGTGGCTTGATGAGAACCATCAATGCGTAAGCATTGACTTGGTTCGAGCGCGAGCGAGCAGAGGCTGAAAGGGCACGACAAGGGTCGTGACCTGTAACGCCGTTTATTGCGAGCGAGCAAGACAATCCAGCCACCCCAGATTATTAAAGACTTGCTCTAATGCAGGTCTTTTTTAGTGGATGGATAAGAACCATCAATCCTAAAAAATCGGTTCAACCGAAGTGCCACCAAAGAGCCAATTTTTGAAAAACGGTTTTGTGCCGTCTTTATTATAATAAGTCGTATCAGGTTTTCCGCCGCCATAAGATATTGTTTCAACCTTTTTTGTTCCGGTATCTGAATATAATCCCGTACTTATAAAATCATCCCCGTAAGTTCTGTCAACAAAGAGATTACCCTTTTTATCCGTATAAAATTCAATATATCCCTTTTTTAACCCTGCACCGAAACCTAAATGAATATCATGCGGCTCACTGCTGTAACTTGTTACATCAAGCACATCTCCCCTTTGCTTTGCAACCTGAACGATATTCTCATTTCTGACGGTTTTGACCAAATCTTCAACTTTACAATTACTGTCTGTAGATTGACTTAATATTCCAAATAGACCTTTCAATCCCCGCTCACTAAAAATATTTTTGATAGTATCAAAAAACGGTGTTTTTGTTATCATTACATCTTTATCAATTTCGCTAATTAAATCTCCAAACAGATATTCTGCTTCTTTGAGTGTTTTTACAGATGCCTTAGTTCCGTTTTTTAATACATCATAATAACCTGTAAAAGCAGGTTGTTTTACACAACTTACTTGCGAGTTAAAGCAATTGACAGAAGATACATTCATTTATATACCCCACTAACCAAGTATATCTTTTAGGATATATTGTATTAAAAAAATGAATTTGTCAACTGTCAGAGGTAAATATTTATTAATTTATTAACTAATATTTTTATGCTTGTAGTAATATCTAAAAAGATAGAAAGAGTGAGGAATATAATTATGTCAGGACGCAAGCCGAATATAGCAATTTTAGGCGCAACAGGAGTTGTTGGCAGAGAAATTACCAAAATATTTGATGAAATGAAGATTGAATATAATTCACTGAAATTTTTATCAAGCGCAAAAAGTGCCGGAACAAAGATAACTTTTCAGGAAAAAGAATACACTGTAGAAGAAGCAAAACCTGAAAGTTTTGACGGAATAAATATTGTACTTGCGTCGGCAGGTGCTTCGACTTCAAAACTTTTTGCGCCGGAAATCGTAAAAAGAGGCGGTGTTTTGATAGACAATTCTTCAGCATTCAGAATGGAAGATAATGTTCCGCTTATTATTGTCGGTGCAAACGAAGACGATATAAAATTACACAAAGGTATTATCGCAAATCCAAATTGTTCAACTTCACAATTGATGTTAGTTTTAAAACCTTTAAATGAAAAATTTAAGATAAAAAGACTTATTGTTTCTACTTATCAGGCTGTTTCAGGTGCGGGTTTAAAAGCAATAAACGAACTTCGTGAAAATACAAAATGCGCACTTAAAGGAGAAGAATTTGAGCCAAGTGCATTTAAAAAAGAAATCGCCTTTAATGTATTACCGCAAATTGATGTATTCTGTGACAACGGCTATACCAAAGAAGAAATGAAAGTTGTAAATGAAACGAAGAAAATTTTGCATCTTGATAAAGATTTGCCGATTTCATGCACAGCAGCAAGAGTTCCCGTATTTAACAGTCACTCGGAAGCAGTAGATATTGAGTTTGAAGAAAGTGTTACTCCAGATGAAGTGCGTGAAATTTTGAAAAATACTTTTGGAGTAAAAGTTATTGACAACCCTGAAAACTTTGAATATCCTACAACAAAAGATTCCTCAGGGGTTGATCCTGTATATGTCGGCAGAATAAGAAAAAACCTTGCGTTCAATAACGGTATTTCACTTTGGTGCGTTGCAGATAATTTGCGAATCGGAGCAGCACTAAATACAGTAAGAATTTGTCAAAAAGTTATTGAAATGGGTTTATATTAACCTTTTATCATAACTTTTTCGATATTTCCGCCAACAACTTTTAAGATATCATCCTGATATTTTTCAAATTGTTCTCTTGAGCAAACAATTTTCCCCGTAACGGTTTTCAGGTTCGGAGGAAATTTGCTTATGGTCGAATTATACACCTTGTTTTTATTATATAAAACAAAATTACCGTCTATAATTTCGACTGATTTTAAAAGTTCATTTTCATCAATGCCAAACATTGAATAAGGAATAGTATGACCATGAATCGGATCTATATTAAATGACGGCTTGTAGCCGTCTATTTTCAAATTCCCGTTTTTCAGCGATTTTACTTCTACACCAAGCATTTTGAAAACAGATTTTATTTCACCGTCTTTTATTGCAGTAAATAATGTTTTACCTGTTTCAATATCTTTTTCATTAAGTTTTTCACTTATCATAATCGCCTGAGCGGCTTTTGGTCCTTCATCAATAATACCTGATTGGCACGACAATTTTGATGTTTCAATAAACTCTTTAATTTTACCGACAAGACCAACGGGAACAATATTATCATTTTCTTTTCCCTGAATCTGATCAATTTTACCTTTTAATGATGTCATACCAACCATAGGTTCCCACATATTAAACGGTTTTGTACGTTTTAAATATATATAAAAATCCCCATCGGTTAATGCATCCGAGGCTTTGTCATCACTTGAACGGGTACACCAATTCTTGTTACTCAGGATTTCAAGGTTCTCAATATTTTTCAGTTTGCCTGCGCTGTCATGCTTAAAAGACGGAATTTTTACCCATACTTCGGAATTATTTGACAAATTCATACTCATAAGTAAATTATCTCTTAATCTGTGGGTGTAATATTCAATAAAAGATGGTTTTGCACAAGTGACATTACGGTCAATCGGTTGAATATCCTCAAATCGTTTTATTGTTTGCAAAAGAGCATCTTCGTTAAATGGTACCGGAATGTGCCTGTTATCCGCTTTCAGTTCACTTGTTATTGCATGCCAGATAACAAATTTTAATGAATTATTCTCTAATTTTTTTGAAAGTTCAGGGGTCTTGTCTTTTAGTTTTTGTGGATTTTGAAGCATATCCGACCAATAATTAAGCCTCAATGTACGGGCATGATTTATCTTATCCACCGAATTTTCTCTTATATCAAGGGGAATATAATTTTTCCATTTAATTTTGGTATAATCTGTTTTTGAAAAATTTTCATAAATATCTGAGGATTTGAAAATTTCCTTTGTTGCTTTTGCAATTTTTGATGCTGACAGCATGCCGGAATTTATATTGAATCTTTTGCTTCCGGATAATATTTTGGCAGACAAATAGTCAAAAACAGTTTTATACTCCGAAGCCTGTGACATGCCTGTAAAAACAACACAATCATAATTATTTATATGCAATGAAGGGATATATGTTTTTTGTGCATATAAATTATTTGTATATAAATTCTTATATCTGAAATTTGTATTATTTATAGGTTGTAACATGTCTGACCTTTATGCGTTTTGATAGAAATAAAACACCTAAAAATAATTTTTGCGCTATTTATTAAAAAAAATAGGAAATGCCGTTCCTTTTGTAAACAAAAACTTTGATAAATTTATATATCTTATATATTACTTATATAATATTGAAATAAGAATGTGGCTTATTTAAGAATTGTTAACAACATTTTAACAAAAAAGGCAATTTTGGAAAATAAAAATACTTTATATAAATGTAAGGGAAATACAAAATTTCAACTTAAGGGAAAATAAAGATTAAATCTAAAATATATGTGAAAAGGATTTAAGAACGAAAACAAGTTTATTTTATACTCTCTCTCTTAATATCCTCGTGTTTATTTAATGTTGCCGTTATTCAATGGCAACTTTTTTTTAGTATTGATAATAGTTTTAGTTATTTTGAATATTTGTACAGGAAATACAAAAAATCAATTTGGTAACAAATTTTGAATTGAAAACTAAAAAATTCAATTAGCGTCCATTTTTGACATGGATATACTTTATACTAAAAATGCAGGTTAACCAAGTCAAGTTGACGGGACAGATAACTCTACACTATAATTAAAAGTAATAAATATTTGAAAGGGAAAATCTATGCAGGAAATTAAATGTCCTAAATGCGGTGAAGTTTTCAAAGTTGATGAATCGGGATATGCCGCTATTGTAAAGCAAGTCAGAGATGAAGAATTTTCAAAAGAAATTGAAAGCAGACAAATACAATTTGAATCCGAAAAAAATAATGCACTTCAAATTGCAAAATTTGAAGCAGAAAAAGAATTAAATGAAAAATTAAGTAAAAAAGAAGCAGAAATTACCGATTTAAAAAACAAAATTTCCTCTTTTAATAAAGATAAAGAAATAGAAATAACAAAACTTTTGGCTGATAAACAGGCGGAATTAACCGAAAAAGAAAGTAAAATTGCCAAATTAAATAATGATATTACTTTGACTGAAAAAGAATGTCAGTTAAGGGAGCAAACAATAAAAGATAAATATGAAGAACGCCTCAGATTCAAAGACGAAGAAATTGAGCGGTATAAAGATTTCAAAGCAAAATTATCTACAAAAATGCTTGGCGAAACATTAGAGCAGCATTGCGAATTATCTTTTGAACAACTTAGAGCAACAGGGTTTAAAAGTGCATATTTTGGTAAAGACAATGACGCAAAAACGGGCAGTAAAGGTGATTACATATACAGAGATTACGATTTAAACGGTAATGAACTTATTTCTATTATGTTTGAAATGAAAAACGAAGCGGATACAACTTCAACAAAGAAAAAAAATACTGACTTTTTGAAAGAATTGAACAAAGATCGCACGGAAAAGAAATGCGAATATGCTGTATTGGTGTCAATGCTTGAGCCTGAAAGTGAACTCTATAACGGCGGAATTGTTGATATGTCGCATTATTACGAAAAAATGTATGTTATCCGACCGCAGTTTTTTATACCTATGATAACTATTTTACGTAATGCCGCACTAAATTCTTTGGAGTACAAACAAGAACTTGAACTTGTTCGCAGTCAAAATATTGATGTTTCAAATTTTGAAGCAGCAATGAATGATTTTAAGGATAAATTTTCTAAAAATTACGAACTTGCAAGTAAAAAATTCAAAACTGCAATCGAAGAAATAGACAAGACTATTGACCATCTGCAAAAAACAAAAGAGGCACTTTTGTCGTCAGAAAACAATTTGCGTCTTGCAAATAACAAGGCAGAGGATTTGAGTATAAAAAAATTGACCAAAAATAATCCTACAATGCAGGCAAAATTTGAAGCACTTAAATTACCAAAGAAAAAATAAACAAATTTTTTAAATTTACATAAAATATATTATAGGTATGTGTTTGAGATATATTTCTTTATGTTAGCCATCTTTTCTTTTTGATTGCGATGCAAAAAGAAAAGATGGCGGAAAAGAAAAACACGCTAAGGAACGATACCGCCTTCGGCGGTATAAGACTGCTAACGCAGTAATATGTGCTTTTGCCTGTCGGCAAAAATCTCTTAGCGCGCCTAAAACTACGGCGCGCATTTGAATAACGACCTTTACGCAGTGAGCAATCATTGTTTGCGACACGACAACAAGGCGGGATTTGTTTGAGCGATAAGCGAGTTATCCCGCCTGAATGTGGAGCAAGTACAAATGATTAGCGAACGAAGTGCAGGTCGTGGTTTTGAGGCACTTTTGCCACCAAAAGTGCCCCTGTTCGGAGAACCCTGCGGAGCAATATATTTATTATATTTATATACCGATAATATGTTTTATGTTGTGAATATATTAATTATAAATTCTTTCGGATAAGATTATATATTCATGCTAAAATAAGAAAGCATGTAGTATTTATAAGAGGGATATAATTATGGCGAATAAGGTTGTTATCGGTGCGCAATGGGGCGATGAAGGTAAAGCAAAAATCACCGATTTACTTGCGCAGGATGCGGATTTAATTATCAGATACCAAGGCGGTTGCAATGCAGGTCATACTGTTGTTGCGAATGGCAAAACTTTTAAATTTCACCTTATTCCGTCAGGAATTTTATACAAAGGCAAAACCTGTTTAATCGGTAATGGTACGGTTGTTTTGCCTGAATATTTTGAACAGGAAATTGAAGGCTTAAAAAAAGAAAATATTGACCTTTCAGGCTTAAAGGTCAGTCCGCTTGCGACAATAACAATGCCTTGGCACACCGAAGTTGACGGTTACAGCGAAGATAAAGCCCAAAAAGGTAAAATCGGTACCACTAAAAAAGGTATTGGTCCGACCTATACCGATAAAATGGCAAGAATTGCGCTAAAAATTGGGGATTTGTACTCAAAAGAAGCATTAGAAGAAAAACTTGATGTCATTTTGCCGTTAAAAAATAAGCAATTAGAAAAAGTTTACGGCTTAAAAACATACTCAAAAGAAGAAGTTTTGGCTTTGTGTGAAAAATACGCTAAAATTTTTGAACCTTATGTTTGCTTTGAATGGCAGGAATTGTTGCAGAAGTTCAAAAAAGAAGGTAAAAAAGTCTTGTTTGAGGGCGCACAGGGCGTAATGCTTGATGTTGATTTTGGGACCTATCCGTTTGTAACAAGTTCAAACCCGATAGGTGGCGGAGCATGCACAGGCTCCGGCTACGGACCGAAAATGATTGATGAAGTTATCGGGGTTGCAAAGGCCTATGTAACAAGAGTAGGGGAAGGACCTTTTGTAACGGAATTAACAGACGAAATTGGCGATACGATAAGAGAAGTCGGACACGAATTTGGGGTAACAACAGGTCGCCCGAGGCGCTGCGGATGGTTTGATGCCGTCACAATGAAGTATGCGTGTTTGGTTGGCGGTTTGACTTCAATTGCGCTGACAAAAATTGATGTTTTTGATAAATTTGATGAAATCAAAGTCTGCACAGCATACAAAGACAAACGCAGCGGCAAGATTTATAACTCCTATCCGACAGATGTTTATATTCACAAGTATTTAGAACCCGTTTATGAAACTCATTCAGGTTGGGGGCAGGATATTACAGGAATCCGCAAATATGAAGATTTGCCTGAAAATGCAAGAAAATATCTTGAAAGGCTTGAAGAAATTCTTGACACTCCGATTTCAATAGTTTCCGTCGGTCCTGACAGAGAACAAACTATTTTTAAGGGGTAAATTAATTTGTGTGTACATTAATTACATTTTACCCCACACTGCAAACTAAGTTTCTATCCCCAAGGGGAGGGAAACTTAACAAATTGATATTGTTTGAAAAATAAGTATAATAATATTAGGTAACTATATAACGTTACAGTATATATTTGTCGTTGCGAGGAGTCAAAAGATTGACGACGAAGCAATCCAGTTATTTCATCGTTATTGGCAAATTAATGGCTGGATTGCCACGCCCTTTCGGGCTCGCAATGACATAGTGCTGTATACTGATAATATAATTACCAAAACTTCCCCTCGCCCACAGTATCATTAGGGTGGGATACAAAGCGAAGCACCGCAGCATAGCGAGGATGGCTGAGCCTGTATGCCGAAGGGCTGAGGGTAGAAAATCAAAACGAAGTATGAGTTTTAGATTTTCGGGTGAGGGAATATGAACAACGCAATCGACAAAAGTTCAATAGAAAACTTAAAACAAAGAGTCAAAAATAAACTTGACTCTACACAACTGTTTACTTATCGTGGTTCTGTTTCAAAACTTTTGGGTTTAACTGTTGAAGTGAAACTTCCGGGGCTTAAAATCGGTGATTTGTGTTATATCGAAACTTATGACGGCAGGCAAAAACCTGCAGAGGTTCAGGCTTTTAAAGGAGAAGTTGCACAACTTTCACTTTTATTAGACGGTGAGGGAATCGGGCAGGGCAGTCTTGTTACATCAACAGGGAAACCTATTATTATACCTGTCGGGGATTTTTTACTCGGCAGACTGATTGATCCTATGGGCAATCCCCTTGATGGGAAACCGCTTGATTTGGAAAATGCAGAGTACAGACCGATTGAAGGGCCTCCGCCGGGGCCGTTTGAACGCCCGATTATTACCGAACAATTTTCAACAGGAGTCCGAGCGATTGACGGATGTATGACAATGGGTGCAGGTCAACGTCTTGGCTTGTTTGCAGGTTCAGGTGTCGGAAAAAGTACACTATTAGGTATGATTGCAAGAAATTCCGATGCGGATGTTAACGTAGTGGCCTTGATTGGGGAACGAGGCAGAGAAGTAAAAGAGTTTGTTGAAGATGCATTGGGCGAATATGGTATGAGCCGTTCGGTTCTTGTGTGTTCAACAGGAGATAAACCTCCGCTGATTCGTCAAAAATGTCTGCTTGCCGCTACTGCGGTGTGTGAATACTTCAGAGATCAGGGTAAAAAAGTTTTCTTAATGACTGATACTGTTACCCGTTGTGCTATGGCGGGGCGTGAAGTCGGTTTGTCTTTGGGTGAACCGCCTACAATGAAAGGTTATCCGCCATCAATTTTCTCATGGCTGCAAAAAGTTCTTGAACGGGCAGGTAACAGTGAAAAAGGTTCTATAACCGCTCTTTATACAGTTTTAATGGAAGGGGATGATATTAACGACCCGATAGTTGATATTGTGCGTGGTATCGTTGACGGCCACATTTTCTTATCAAGAAAAGTTGCAGAAGCAAACCACTATCCTGCTATTGATGTATTAGGAAGTATTTCACGTCTTATGAGTGCGATTGCTTCACCTGAGCATAAGCAGGCAGCCGCAAAATTGAGAACAATAATGTCTTTGTACCGTGAAAATAAGGACTTGATTGATGTCGGGATGTACCAACCGGGGTCAAACCCAAGACTTGATACTGCTATCGAAATGATGCCTAAAATTAACGGATTTCTGCAGCAGAGAACAGACGAAAGTGTTACAATGGAAGGTACAATTAACCAACTTATTGAAATGATGCAGGATGTTGAGATTTAATTTATGTGAATCGTGAATAGTAAATGGTGAATTGACCTTTACAGAATTAAGCAGTTTTATTATGTACGAGTTATACCGTTGATTATTTATAAACTCAATATTCCTTAAATATTCTCTATAAATTCCACAACTTCTCTCAGCGAATAAATATTTTTTTGCACAAAGAAATTTTTACCCGATTTTTTGCGCACATAATCCAAATTTTTTCCGTCTAAAAAATCTTCGCTGTATGGTCTTAGCATAACTGTCGGAATTATAACTGTATCGCAGTCAATATCTTTGACTGCTGCAATCAAATCATCCGTTGTTATAAGTCCCGCAACTGTAATATCTTCCCCCCAATAGTTTGATTTAACGGGATATGCTTCGACCGTCAAATTTTTAATTTTTGATAATTTTTTTGCAACTTTTTCAAGCATATTTTTTGCGGCATAAGAGCAGGCAAAAATGATTTTGTAAGGTTTTGATACGGATTTTGGCAGATTTAATTTTTTAAAATCATCATAAGTAAGTCTTAATGCTCCCACACCATCATCTAACTGGCAAAAATTCCCGTAATATTTCGCAGGAGGTATTGGTTCATCTGCCAAAAGAAAAAATTCGTCGCTGCAACATACACGCCTGAATTTTGAGGCAATTTCTATGGTTTCTTTTGCACACTTACTATCAACCCGTTTTAATTTTTCTTCTCTAAACTGCGTTATCCCGACAGGAACTATGGCGGTAGATAAAACAGTATTTTTTAACTGTGCCAAATCAGTCAGAGTTCGTTCCAATTCTTTGCCGTCATTTATTCCGGGGCAAAGAACAATTTGCGCATGAAACGGGATTTTATTTTTTCTGAGCCATTTTAAATTCTCTAAAGCCTTGCCTGCGTTTGGATTGCGAAGCATTTTTACCCGCAATTCGGGGTTAGTCGTATGAACAGATACATAAAAAGGTCCTAAATGAAGTCTTTTTATACGCTCTTTATCCTTTTCAGTCAGATTTGTAAGAGTAATATAAGTACCCTGCAAATACGAAAGCCGATAATCATCATCTTTTATATACAAAGTATCTCTCAAACCTTTTGGCTGTTGGTCAACAAAGCAAAATATACAATGGTTTAAACAGGGTTTAATTTTGTCAAAAATCGCACTTTCAAAAACAATCCCCAAATCTTCATCAAAATCTTTTTCAATTTCTATTTCTTCAATTTCGCCGTTTTTACGCTTTAGTTCAATCGTGACAAGTTCTGACTTCATATAAAAATTATAATCAATCATATCTGTCATTTTTTGACCGTCAACGGATAAAATTTCGTCACCTTTGGTGATTTCAAGTTCCTGCGCTATTGAATTTTCTAAAACACTATCAACTATTGCGCCCATTTTCTTTTTCAAAACCTTCTACCAGCGAAATAAAATTATTGTATTCACAAATAGTATTATCAAGTACCATTTTTTGATAAAAATCACTTGAAATGTATTCATCAGACATAATTTTTTGCGCATTCATACGATAAGCATAAGCGCCGGATTTTATATTTTCAAAAAGTTTTTTTAAGTCATCTCCGGATAAAAAAGAAGCGCAACAAAGTTTAACTTTCGCATCAGAAATAAAATGGAGCGGGTTATTAGAAAACGGCTCTAACAAAAGATTGCGTAATTCCTTGATACCATTATCGGTTATGGAATAAAAAGCAGAAAGTTTTCCGCCCTGTGACATAACTTTTGAAGATGTTAAAAAGTTTGATTTTTCAAGTCTGATTAATGCCGGTTTTAATGCTCCGAAACTTGGATTGGTAAACGGTGAAAACCTGTCTGCAATATGCTTTTTGATTGCATACATCGTCAGGTCACGCTTCATCAATACAAACAAAATCATTAAATCTATCATAAATTCAGAATAACATTAATTGTCGTATTTAACAAATATATTTATTTTTTGCATGCTATAATCAAACTATGAGAGTTTTGAAGTTTATTTTCGGATTATTTTGTATTTTGGCTATAATACCTGTGATTACGGCTGTTTTGTATCTGAAAGTTTTGCCTGCGGCGGTTCAAAATCAAAAAGTTATTGATTATATAGAAAAAATCGGTTCAGAAGCACTCGGTGCTGAATTAAAAATTGAAAAACCGTATCTGCAAACGGATTGGACTCCTTATGCAAGGATTAAAATTAAAAAACTTTCTTTAAAAGATAAAAATAAGCAACTGTTAAATGTTGAGAACTTAGATTCAGAAATGTCGCTTTGGAAACTTCGCACACACAATGAAATTGATATTAAAACAATTAAAGTTGATGATTCTTATGCTGATATCAGCGGAATTTTAAACTTGCCTCCGTTCCAAAAAACATCTGACAAAAAAGGCGGATTTAGTGTCAATATTTTTAAATCGGTTGCAAATATTAAACATGTAGAAGCATTTTATCAGATAGACAAAGAAAATTCAGTAAAAATCAATGCAAAAGATATAAAAATTTCCGATAATCCTGATAAAAAAACTTTGGGTTATGATATGCACGCAGTTTTGATGCGTGATAAGAGCAAACTTGATATTCTTGCTAAAGAAACGGGCGAAAATACCTTAATAGAAAATAAGCAAAAACTTATCGTAAAAAATTCTCCGCTCAAAGTTGCAAACACAAATATTTTGTTTAACGGCGAAATTGACAGTAAAAACTACGACCTGACATTCAAATCAAAAAATTTTCAGGTCAAAGATGCCGTTGATATTATGAATTCTCAAATTGTAAAGAATAATTTGAGCGATTATCTTGTATATTTTGATAATCTTGACGGGAATTTTGATTTTGATGTGAATATTAATTCAAAAGGCATGGGCGGAAAAGTTGACCTCAATAAACTCTCATTCAAACTTGTTCCGCTTGCCAAACTCCCTGTCATATTAGATGGCGGAAAGATTAGTTTTGACAGTAAAAGAGTTAATCTGAAAGATTTTAAAGGCTATTATGACGGGAAACAATATAATAAAATTGATTTTACCGGTACAGTCAAAGATTATCTAAAATCGGTTGATACTGATATAACGGGAAATGCGGTCGTAACAAACGATTTTGCCAAAAAATATCTTTCAAAAGTTGTATCTTATCCTGTTGAAATGGAAGGGCAGGCAGATACAAGAATCATGCTCAAATCTAAATACGGGAAAATGGATTTGACATGGTTATACAAATTTGAAAGAGGAAACGGATTTATTTTAAATGGTGAAAAAAGCACCATAAATAATGCGGGAATAAGAGTTTTAGTTGCAAAAATGCACCTTGCGGATGGTTTACTTGCAATAAAATCGCTTGATTATCATTTTGCCGAAAAACGCCCGAATTCGAGAAAAGAAAGACATACTCCGATACTTAGTATGAGTGGGAATATTGAACTTTCAGGCAAAATCAGAGATTTGGGAATGACGCTTACAAAACCTATGCCAAGCACCTTTGTAAATCTTATTATAGGACAAAATCTTTTCAGACACGGAACATTTACCGGAAAAATGAAATATATAAACTCCGGTAAAGCACCTGTATTAGACGGAGATTTCCAAATAAATGAAGTCGGAATTCCAAGCCAGAGATTATTTATCAAAAAAGGACAGGTAAAAACCGAAAACGGTAATATGCTTATTAGTGCAGAGGGTAGATACCGCCGTTCTTCTTACAATGTTGATGCAAAAATTAAAAATGAAATAATTTTTCCTATAATCGTTCGTGATGCGAATTTGACAGTTGATGATATGGATGTTGAAAGATATTTGCAGGCATTTAATCAGCAGAAACCGAGCGAACAATCTTCAAGTGATGTTCATTCTGTAATATCGAAATCTGTTGAGCAGGAAGTTGATGAAAGTGATGATACGCAAACCTTTGACCTTGCCAATCTGATAGTTGAAAAGTGTACTCTCAAAGTTTTGAAAGGTCATTACAAAAATATTCATTTTGCAGATGTTATCGGGAATTTGACATTAGACAAAAACAGTATATTAAATCTCAAATCAAACAGATTTGAAGTTGCGGAAGGTAATGCAGAGGCAAAAGTAAAATGTGATTTGAAAAAGCATTTATATAATTTGACACTTGCCGTCATGCGTGTAAATTCTGATACTATAGCAACCGAACTTGTAAACTTACCAAAAGAAATTAAAGGCAAGGCAAGCGGGATTATTGATATAAATACTAATGAAACTTTAAAACTAAACGGAACAATAAAATTTGTTATCCAAAACGGTGAAATTGCAAAAATTGGTTTGGTAGAATATGCAATGAAAGTCGCGGCACTTTTCAGAAATCCTGTTGTAATGATTACTCCAAGTGTTATTTCCGATTTGGTAGATGTTCCTGAAGGTAAATTCGATACAATTAATGGAACGCTTTCTCTTGAAAGAAATGTTATACGAAAAATGGTAATAAAATCTGTTTCTCCTCAATTAAGCACCTATATCGTCGGCAGATACAATCTTGAAAATCAGGACGCAATTTTGAGGGTTTATACAAGATTTTCAAACCGTAAAAAAGGCGTATTCGGATTTTTAAGAAGCGTATCATTAAACAGTCTTGCAAACAGAATACCGTTTAGCAGCCGCAATAACAGTAATTACTATGAATCCGAAATAAAAGAAATTCCAAGAATTGAGGCTGACGACAAAGACTGCCAAATATTTCTGACAAAAGTTGACGGCGACATTGTTTTGAATAACTTCTTATCCTCGTTATATAAAATTAAATAATCAGTTCAATTCTGCATTACGGTTTTGTTCTTCTTTAATGAAATTGCAGATTTCTTCAAGTCTGTTATCTTCCATCGCATCAATAAGTGCCTGAACATTATCAAATTTCTTTAGTGCAAAACCCGTTTCCGCAAGCAAGACACAATCATTACAAAGTCTGTGTTCTCCGTATTTTATAGAACCTGCATAAGATTTATTCTTTCCGCAGCATGCACAGTCAAAATATTCATATTCCAAATCAGGATTTTCTTCCAAATCATCAAGCACCATTTGCTTTGCAACTGCCTGCATTTCTTCAATTATTTCTTCAGGTGATTTTTTCACTTAAAACTCCTTTTTTAAGATGTAAGTTGGGGTTTCTACCCCAACAATGATGATGTTGGGCTGAAAGCCCAACTTACAATTTAAATCCTTATTTTACCAAATTCTGCATCTCAATTACTGCCTGCTCAAGCCCGACAAAAATTGCTCTTGAAATTATACTATGTCCGATATTGAGTTCGTATAATCCTTCAATTTCGTGCATTCTTTTAACATTTTCGTAGTTCAGACCATGTCCTGCGTTTACTCTTAATCCAAGTTCTTGAGCCAATTTTGCCGAATTTTTAAGTTTTAAAAATTCAATTTCTTCGTTTTCTGTTCCGTAAGCATTTGAGTATGAACCGGTGTGCATTTCAATAAACTGCGCTCCTGTTTTAGCACTTGCTTCAACTTGTTCTTTTGTCGGGTCAATAAATAAACTCACTTCAATTCCCGCATCTTTTAGCGGTTTTACAAATTTAGTAATTTTTTCAAGTTGCCCTGCAACATCAAGTCCGCCTTCGGTTGTTACTTCCTGTCTCTTTTCAGGCACAAGACAAACAGAATGAGGTTTTATTTTGAGTGCAATTTTCTGCATTTCATCCGTTACAGCCATTTCAAGGTTAAGGTTTGTGCTTACATTTTTACTTATTAGTTCAACATCAGAATCTTTTATATGTCGTCTGTCTTCCCTTAAATGTGTTGTAATGGAACTCGCACCGCATTTTTGACAAATTCGGGCAGCCAAAATCGGTTCCGGTTCAACACCACCTCTTGCGTTTCTTAATGTTGCTACATGATCTATATTGACACCTAAAAGCATTTATTTTACCTTTCTGTTACTTGTGAGTAGTGAATTGTGAATAGTGAATAGAACATTACAATTTGGTAATTATATGTTGTGCGTCAGCACTGATAATGACTATTCACAACTCACATTTCACTTCTATTTACTTTCTTATTTTCATTTTGTTTAATTTCAATAGTGCCGTATAAGTAGGCAATATTGTCAAGTTTTCCTCTATTTTATCAGAAGAAGATGCGATTTCAACCGCAGTTTTTAAATCTTGTTCAATAATAATTTTTTCTGTTGGAACTCCTGCATATTTAAGGCGAACTGCCATATCTTTGGCTCTGATTCCTGAAACAATTATCGGCTTTACGGTATTTTGCAACCTTTCAAAATCCGCATCCCAAAGCCATGAAACATCTCGCCCGTCTGCATAATTATCATTAATTGCGATTAAAATTTGTGAATTCAAATCAACGGTTTTTAATACTTCACTTGCGCCTGTCGGATTTTTAATCAACTGTATCAGTGCATTATGTCCGTTTATAACCCTTTTTTCCGCACGGCCAAAAATTGATTTGTAAGATAAAAGCGCATCTTTTATAATATTTTTGTCAATTCCCAAAAATAATGCGCTTGATACCGCACTTAAAGCATTATAAGCATTATATAAACCTATCAGATTAACACGAAATTCATAAGTTTTACCATCAAAATCAACAGAAAGTTCACTGTAATCATCATAGATTTTTACATTACCTTTAAAAGTAAGTTCCGGTCGGCTATTACCGCATTTTTCGCAGTAATAATGCCCTTGTTGCGCAAAAAATCTTTTTGAATATTTTAATTCTTCTCCACAAATACATTTAAAAACTTCGCTTGGTGCAGCAGAAGAAGAATTGTGCTTGTCTGAAATAAATTCGACATTTTCAAACCCGTAATAAAAAACTTCCTTATCTTTACCCAAATTTGCGACCAACGGGTCGTCGGCATTTAAAAACAAAAGCGGATTTGCTTTATCAATAGCATTTTTTATAAATCCTGCCGTTGTTTCAAGTTCTCCGTATCTGTCAAGTTGGTCACGAAAAAGGTTTGTAACAAGCAAAAAATCTGACGGCATAAAATCGTATAACTTGGTCAGATATGCTTCATCTGATTCTAATACCGCATAATCAAATTTTTTACATGGCAAATTTAGTGCAAAAACATTTGCAATTCCTGTGAGCATATTTGCACCTTTGACATTGTGTATAATTCGATTTTCCTGTTCAAGAATGTGCGCTAAAATACCGGATGTTGTGCTTTTACCGTTTGTTCCAGTTATAGCAATTTTAGTTGCGGAATATTTTTTGCAATATTTAAGAAAATCAGGGCATATTTTTAGTGCAAGCATACCGGCAAAAGATGTTCCGCCTGAATTTTTGAGAATTTTTATTGCCAAATATGCAATTTTTGAAAATATTAATGCGACATAAAATCTTAACATACCCCTTAAATACTCCTTTAAATGTATTTGCAAATGCGCAAACAGGTATTATACTAAAAATAAGTATAATACAAAAAGGGAAATAATGCTTACATTTTTCATCGCAATAGTTTTAATAGCAGAAATCGTAATTACATTTCATATTATCTCTTTTATTCTTAAAATTGATAAAAAAGTATGCGAATTAAATGAACAAATTGTTGCGCTTACCCCGACAATAGAAGATACTTTGACATCTGCAAGAATTTCCCTTAATAAAGTTCTTTTGGCTTTGAATAAATTTGAACAAAAACTTCAGTCAAAAACGGAAGAATTTAAATTCAATATTCTGAAAAGTGTTATTACAACTGCATTATATTTGTTGCTGAACACAAGCGGGAAAAAAGTCTTATCAACCATTGAACTTGCATTTTCTCTAAAAGATGTTATGGATAAGTGGGCTAAAAAACTTGCATAGTAAGGTTTTGGCGGTAAACTCTTGAAAAAGCGCAAAAAACATGATATTATTATTGCGTTATAGAAATGTCATTCTGAACTGACAAACAAATGTATTGTCACCCTGAACTTGTTTCAGGGTCTACCGGTAAAACTCCTTTAAGGAGATCCTGAAATAAATTCAGGATGACTGAAAGAAACGAGGTTTACAACTATGTGCAAAAAAAATGATGCTTTTGTATTCTCAATGGGTATAATTGCAGGGGTCATCGGCGGTATTATCGGCGGTGTACTTTTTGCCCCAAAATCAGGTGAGGAATCAAGAAAAGAATTAAAAGAAACTGCGTGTGAGTTATATGAAAAACACGCACCGCAAATTATTGATGCAAAAAAACAGGCGTTAGAGTCTGTTGATTTGATGCGTTACAAACTTGAAAGACAATTCAAAAAAATCAATAATGCGATTAAATCAAAAAAAATGCTTAAAGCAAAAGAACTGGAAGATATTGAAAATTCGTCAGACAGTGAATTTGATTACTAAGAAAGGAATTTACAATGAGTGTAGAAATATCTGAAGCGGTTCTTAATTACAGCCTTGTATCACTTGCAGTGATGGGTGTTATAACATTAGGCTTTTTGGCAAAATTATTTTATGACTGTTCAAAACTTGCTCAAAACGCAAACAAAACAACCGAAATCGTAAATTCAGAACTAAAACCGACATTAGACGAACTTAACAGTGCGCTGAAATCGTTTAATAAAATTGTTCAAAACACAAACGAGGGTGTCGGCAATGTAAAATTGGGTTTGGAAAATGTTTTGGCAAAGACAAAAATCTTCTCAAGTAACATTGTGAGCGGATTTTTAAAAGGTTTTTTGGCAGTTTACGGGCTTTTTGGCAGAAAAAAATAAGCAATTTGTCGAATAAAAAAGAAAATTAATCAGATTACAATATGTAAGTTAAACAGTAAAGGAGAACAATTATGTCAGCAGGAAAATTTATAGCAGGTTTCATCGTAGGCGGAGCAATCGGAGCAATTGCAGGTATATTGCTTGCGCCAAAATCAGGTGAAGAAACAAGAAATGATATCGCAAACGGAGCAAAAGATATGCTCAAAAAAGCAGACGAAACCGCTAAACAAATCCAATCTAAAGCAGATGATGCCTTAGGTGAATTGCAGAAAAAAGGCGAAGAAATCAAAGGTAAATTACAGGATTTAATCAATAAACAAAAAGACGAAAATCCTGCATAATAGGTTGATAAAAATTTCTACCCTCTCCCAATGGTGAGGGTAGTTTTTTATGCAAAAAATGAGTATTAATAAGTAAGTTGGGTTTCTTCCCCAACATTTCTTTTGTTGGGCTGAAAGCCCAACTTACATATTACAAAACTTTAAAACCCTCAGGCGAGGGAACTTTTTTTTACTATTGTGTTATAATCCTTTTGTGAAATAATGTAGAAAAGTAGGTCGGCATTGCTATGCCGGCACATATTATTTACGGAGAGCAATTATGAATATAGAAGATTTGAGAAAAGAAAACGAACTTGTTGACCTGTTTTGTTCTTTGGCGGAAATCCCGTCACCATCAAGACAGGAAGAAAAAGTTATAGATTGGATTTGTAATTACTGCAAAGACAACGGTTTAAACTGCGAGCAGGACGATTATAAAAATATTTATATAACAATTCCTGCTACTGATTCAACAAAAGAGCCGATTTTATTATCCTCTCACCTTGATGTAATCGGTGATGATTCGCCTGTTATTCCTTATTTAGACGGCGATTTGATTAAGGCAAAAGGCAGAACTTTGGGTGCTGATGATAAAGCAGGAGTTGCCAATGCGCTTTATTTTGCAAAATATTTAAACAAAAGAACGGATTTATCTCATGGCGGACTGGAACTTCATTTCACCCGTGATGAAGAAGACTCTATGAGCGGAATTAAAAACACAGATTTTAATAAAATCAATTCAAAATATGTGCTTGTACTTGATAGTGATGCTTTGGGTCAATGTCTTGTTGCAGGTGCAAGTTATGTAATGATTGATTTGAAAGTAAATGCACCAAAGGGCGGACATTCAGGCAACGACATTGGCGACCCGACAAGAGCAAATGCAACAAAACTTATTGCTGATTTGGTGTCTAAACTTCCGCAGGGTGCATATTATTGTGAAAACGGGCAGGTTATAACCTCTTGCAACATTGGCGGAATTGAATCGGGTGATGTTACGGTTACAAATGTCATAAATACAGATGCTCATGCAACTTATTCTTTGAGAAGTTCCGATAAGAAAAAAGAAGATGAACTTATTGCAAAAATGCAGGGTATTGTTGATGAATTTAATAAAGAACACGAAGGAATTGCAACGGCAGAGATTACTTTTACAGTCAAAATGCCTATGTTTGAAAAAAATGATGATGAATATATGCCTATTCTTTTTGAAACGGTTGCAAAAAAAATTGGTATAGAACCTGAAATTTCATCATTCCATGCAGGTGCGGAAACTCATATTTATGCAAATAAAACGAATGCAAAAGGCGAAAGATTTTCACCATACCTTTTGGGGCTTGCGACTGTTTGTAATATGCACTCCGCAAGAGAATATGTCGATTACAAAACAATGCTCAAAGGTCAGGAACTCTTACAGGCACTTTTTGAGGCACATAATCGCTAATTCTGAAAAATATGCAGTAAATATATAATTATGGCAGATTGTTTATTTTTTTCAAAATATAATCATATGTTTCATGTTGATTTTTTGTCCAATCATTATGGAACATATGTCTTACAAGAGTTGATTTGTCTAACGACATAACAGATGAAGTATTCATGGCACATCTAGGGGCTAATTCCTGACTTAAATTGAATCCCCATTTTGGCATTCCAATAAATCGCAATAAATATTTATACCATTCATTATATGACTTACCGTTACCCTCTGCCGTAACAGCAATTGCTTCTGCAAAATTTGTATATGCATATGGGATATGGTCTTTATCTATCCCGCCTTTAGATAATTGTTTTCTAAATATATCAAATTTCTTACATAATTTTATCAAAGGATTCCTTACATAAAAATCTACTGCATTGTCCATGTGATGATTCCCATGCATAATTTCGTGCCGAAGCGCATAGTTTATATTATCAACACCTGCAATAGCGATATCTCCTCCGGTATAAGGATTACATACACCAGCCCATACATCGTTTGCAAATTGTGTATTATTAAATTTATTAACATCAATTAAGTGGGGAAGTTTTGCTTTTCCTTTACTTGTCTTGGCATATTCTGCAATTTCTCTATATATGTATTCTGCCTGATATTTATTCGGATTATCCATCAAAAATACTTTTACATTGAACTTATCATGAAGCTCTCCTAATATTTTAGAAGTTTCACTGTCTAATTGCGATAAATAATATTTTTTATACAGCTTATTACATAATTCAGGTTCTTTTAAATTATAGCCATTTATATATCTCTGCAAACTGTTGAATTTAATATTGTTTTCGTAGGCTTCAGGATACAAACATTTGTTTATATATCCCATATCACTTTTTACCATATTAGCAGCACTGTGATCACCTGCTCTATAAAGCCCCCTAATTTCAGGTTCTATATTTGAAAGTAATCTTGCTTTTTCTAAATTTTCAGAACTACCTATAGCAAGTGTTCCATCTTTTGAGAATTTTATTTTTTTTAGTTCCTTTGCAACACATTCCTGCATCTCAGGAGATAATTTTTCGTAAAATTCTGCAGTTTTGCCTGCTAAGCGCGGGATTTCAGATTCTGCATACCGTGATGTTAAACCTAAATCATTAATTCGTCCCAAAATAGAACGAACTTCAGGATTTTGTATTTTATCGATTCTATATTGACGAACTTTAAAAAATTTTTGAGCAAGTTCAGGCGTAATTGTGCTATTTTCTTTTGCCGCAAAAAGTAAACCTTCAAGTTCTTTTTTTGCAGACTTACAAGATTTTGTACTCGAGATTACTCTATTAAAAATAGATTTTACTGCATTAAATTTTATAAGCATTATATCCCCTATAACTGTATAAAGTATTTTCACTTTCAAAAATTGCCTAATTATTTAAAAAACTTGACAATGTGTACTATATATAGTACAATATTGGTATGGTCGAATATTCTATTTCAAATTATATAGACGATAATGGCAATGAGCCAATTAAAGATTGGTTAAAATCTTTAGACGGAACAACAAGGAAACGAATTTTATTAAGATTTGACCGATTAAAAGACGGAAACTTTGGCGATTTTAAACAACTTGACGAATATTTGTATGAACTCAGATTTAATTTTGGCTCAGGATACAGAGTTTATTTTACCTTTGAAAATAATACAATTGTTTTACTCATAAATGGTGGCGATAAAAAATCACAAGTAAAGGATGTTAAAAAAGCGCAAGAAATTATAAACAAACTGAAAGGAATATAAAATGAAAAATACAAAAGATTTTGACTTATCAGGAATGATAGCAAACGAATTAAAAACAGAAGAAGATATAAAAGAATGGTTATCCTTAAACTTGGAAGAATACCTTGAAGATGGTAATCTTAACGCATTTGTTCGTTCTTTGGAATATGTTGTAAGAGCAAAAGACAATATTTCTAATCTTTCTCGCAAAACAGGTATTTCAAGAAGTAATCTATATGCAATATTTAATGGTGAAGTAACACCACAATTTGATACAGTTTTAAAAATGTTGAAAGAATTAGGCTATACTTTAAAAGTTGCCTAATTTTCGCTATTTTTACATTAATATCATGATATATAAACTCAATCTTGGCAGGAGTTGCCTTAAAGTTATTATAAGAACTTACGGAATAAAAGAGATTTTTATTCCGTATTATTCCTGCAAAACTATTTGGCAGGCTGTAAGAGAAGAAGATTGTAAAATAAAATTTTATCATATTGATAAAGATTTTATGCCGGATTGTGAGTTTCCAAAAGACAGTTATATTCTTTATATCAATTATTTTGGCTTATTTACCGATAATTGTGAAATTTTATCTGCAAAGTATCGAAATTTTATTTGTGATAATACTCAGGCCTTTTATGCTCCGAATTTAGGGCTTGCAACTTTTAATTCTTTGCGCAAATTTTTTCCCGTCCAAAACGGAGCGTATTTGCAAATCGAAAAAGAGCCAAAAATGAATTTTGAAACAGATAATTTAAAACTCAAAACTAATGAGATTCTTCGGGGCAAAATTTTTCGTCATTCAGAGCAATGCGTGGAATCTGAAAATTTTGCCCCTCTGAATGACGTGTGCGGGGGAATTATTGATTATGAAGGATTCAGGCAAAACGAACTGATTTTAAATAATGAACCTATAAAACTTATATCTGCGGAAGTTGAAAAGCAAATTAATGATATTGATTTTGAAAACGATAAAAAACGGCGGACTGAAATGTTTAATAAGTACGCAAAGGAATTTGGCCGGTATAATCTTATAAAACTTCCGCCTTTAGCGGATAATATTCCGTATTGTTATCCGTTATGCACAAATAATAATGATATTGCGGGGAAATTGTCCGGTAAAACTATTTTAAGGCTTTGGGATGATATACCAAAAAGTTTTCCCGAATATGAGTTTTTGTATAATGTTGCATCTTTGTCGTTAACATGTGAATGGTGAATTGTGAATAGTGAATTGACCTTTACATATTTATAAACTTTGATATGCGATAGTTTGCAGAGGTAGACTTTCAGTCTTGCAACATTAAGAAGTTGACTGAAGTCACTCTTACTACTGTTATTAAATCCTACTTTTGATTTATTGAATTAGTTTCAAAAATTACATAGAATTTGAATATGAATTTGAAAAATATTTTTCGGGTATTTTTGGTATTATTTTTTATATTTTTTGCAAATACATCATTTGGAAAAGATATTTACCGTAAAGTCCCTGCCAAAATTGTTCAAAATGAAATCTCTACTGAAAATCTTATGAATACTTATATGAAAGATATGGAACATCGTATAAAATCAAATTGGCTTCCGCCTGAAGATAGTTTCAAAAATAAAACGGTTGTTACCTTCAAAATTATGCGTGATGGCACTATAAAGAGTTCAAAAATAAGTGAATCCTCAGGAGATAAACAATTTGACACAGATGCAATTAAAGCGGTTCAGCAAACGGGTAAAGTCGCCCCGTTGCCCAATGATATTCTTGGAGAATATATAGATATTACTTTTACATTTGAAAGAATTTCATATTTGATAAAAAAAGATAGATATAATCGTTAATGTTTTGTATTTAGTTTAGAACCGGAAAAGTTAGCATTAAAACAGGCTTAACATCCTGATGCTTTATACCTTAGCGCTTTTTTATAAAACATTAATGTAAAAACTTGTAAAGTTTACGCAAAAAAAACTTGCTTTTTGTTTTGAAATGAAAGAGAATACCAAAAGAACGGGAAGGATAAAAAATGTTAGCGGGTAGCGTAACGAAATTCCGAATAGACCAAATGCGAGAAAAGCAGGGGTATCTATCCTCTAAAATCGGAACTCCTGTCGGCAGTCAGAATTCCTATCCGCAAAATAATAATCAAGATATTAAGAGACCTTTAAACACTAATCACCATGATTTAAGTTTTGAAGGTCTTTCTTTTATGCCAAGATTATACAAACCGCTTGAAAAAACATACAGTAAAAAAGAATTTTTAGAGTTTACAAGAAAATATTTAGGTGACATGGGTGAAGAACTTTTAGAAAATGTCACCATTGTTCACCGCAAAAGAACAAACAAATTAATTTCAATGGACGGCGATAATATCACTATCCACAAAAAGACCATCCCTCATTTAGCATGGGATGGTATTTTGTATCCGTTCAAAATTTTACCTGGAGATGTCTTAAACGGTCTTGTTGAAATGGCAGGCAAAATTCCGGGGTTAAAAGGCTGGTCTGAAAAAACATTAAAATTGCCAATGTTTAAAAATATCAGACAGCGTTCAAAAATAGATAAAAAGGTCAATTCTCTTGTCGGTATGATTACATACAGAGAAAATAAACTGAAAGATGCAATTGAAGGTTATAAAAAAGTTCATGGTATTGCGCCTGATGAAAAAGCACTTGAACAAATCAAAGCGGATGTAGAAAAAAATATGCAATCAAGCGTATTCCAAACTATTACAAAACCGTTTGATTACAAAACAGGCAACTACGATACAAAGCATGAAAGAGCATTAAACAGACTTGTTTCAGGTTTACCGCCTGCAATATTTTTGGCAAATGACGCTTATAACCTGTCAAGAATGATGGATGATGATCCAAAAGCCGCAGAAAAAGAACGCAAAACAAGGTTTAAACAAGAAACAAGCAGAATTTTGACAAGCGGATATTTGACACTTATCACAATGGGTGCATTCCAAAAATTCATTAATAAATCAAAATTCGGCATTGTTCTTACAACGGGTATAACGGTTCTTGTTACTGAAATGTTCTCCCGTTTATCCAACGGAAAACATATTACAAGACTGACACCTGAACAGGCAAGAAAAATTAACGAAAAAGAACACGCTCCGGAAGCCCAAATCAAACCTGCGGATAATAAAGGTCAGATTTCTTCAACAGGTAATCCGGAGCAGAAAGACGACAAGATTAAAGAACAACAAAAACCGTTATTATCATTTGATACCTTGGTGAAAGCATCGGCAGGAGTTCTCGCTGCGGGGTATGCCATTAAGGGTTTCAAAAATATTCCGGCAATTAAAAATGCGGCATTGAAGTTCTTTGAGAATATGGAAGCGGATAAATTAAATAAACTCGGGGTGAATAAAGAAAAATTATCTTTGGATAATGCAGTCAAGACATTTGAAGATAAGGTTATTTACAGACCGTTTACACAATTCTATAAGAATATTACAAGTACTGCATATCATGTTGCTCCTGCAAAATTTGATGCAACAATTATGGTCTTGAGAAAGAACGGATACGAACAACTTGCAGACCAATACGAAAAAGTCGGCAAGTCGGCAATCAAAAACATTGACGGGAATGAATTTCTTGATTTGGGTTCAAGAGATAAGATGTTCAAAGTTTTTGGCAAAGATGTTTCGATTAAACCGTTTGTAAACTTTGTAATAGCACCATTCAAATTTATGTGGAATACCGTAACACTTCCGTATTGGATGGTTGATGAAAAAATCGGGAATTTATTCAGAAAAGCAAAACCAAAATCTAAGCCAAGAGATATTGATGCTTTGGCTACAAGTTTTGATAAAATCAGCAAAAAAGCACAGGCTTTTGCAAACGGCAAAATGACATCCGAACAGTTTGAAGACTTCATAAAAATCAATATGACAAACGCATTTAACAGAGATTCAATGTCAAATGTATCAAATGCAGAACTTTCAAATCTTGCCAAAACTGCAGCATCAGTAGCGACAATTTGGTTCTTAATGACAGATAACTACAACATGGTTATGCTGAAATCAAACGGCAACGACAAAGACGGTGCTAATACCAAATTCAAAGAAAGATTTGTTCAGGAAGGGTCAAGATTATTCTATCAGACATTATTGATAGATTTGTTCAATTCTACCTTTAGAAATTCATACAACGCATCATTATTAGGTATGAGTTGGGTAACTTTGGCAGACACAACTTTGGGTGAAATTTTGACAAGAAGTTCTGTAGGAATCCCTGTCAAAGCGCATACAAGAGATGAACTTATTGATATTGAAACAAAACAAAATAATTCAACAGGATTTAAGAAAAAATATTATAATTTTATGCAGAGATTAACAGGTAAACGCTCGATTAAAACTTATGAAGTCGCACCAAAAGGGGAAAGACTTCAGCCTCAAACAGTTGCACAGCAGCCTGCTGATATCAACTTCACATTCCAAAGACAAGACAGCCTTTTAGAGCAAATGATTAAAGGTTAGGGGTAAATTATATGTCATTGCGAGAAAATCTTTGATTTTCGTAGCAATCTCATTAAAATTTAAATAATCATTAAAATTCATCTTCTGCAATAATACGAAGTAATCTGTGAGTTTTTTCAAGTAATTTTTGGTTATTTTTTATTTTGTCAATATAGGTGTATATTTCGGAAACAATTTCTGTTTCACCTTTCAAATGCTCAAATGAAAATAATATATCAGACGGGACATTAAGAGATAAAATAATTTTATCAAGGGTTTCAGAGGTAACAAAATTTTCACCTGATTCTATTCTGTTCAAATTACGGGGTGTAATATCAATCATTTCAGCAAATTGTTCCTGCGTATAACCACGCATTTTTCGCAATCTTTTGACTTTTTCACCAAGTAATTTTTTAATACTCATAATATTTCCCTTATACTTGCGTCTGTTTTTAGATATTTTTAGGACTTTTAAAGTCATTATATATTAAGTTTTGTAAACCTGTAATGGCTTATACTGACAGTATTCTAAAACTTTAAAGGCTTTTAAAGTCATAAATTTGGCAATTTCTATAGACATAAAATTTTAATATATGTGTGTAGTAAAAATTTTGGAAAGAAAGGTAGGAAAAATATGGCATTAGCAGTAAAAGCAATGAAATTTGGAAATGGTGTACTTAAATCTGTAACAAGAGATTTAAAATCAAACGGTAAAATGGTTATTAATACTTTTCATGCGCGTCCGGGAGTTAAACCGGAAACAAGTATGAGATTTGGAAGATTTTTGACTTTACCGCAAGACAGTTTTCTTGCAAAAGCCGGCATAAAAGAAATTGGCAATATTAAAGATGGCGCAAAAGTTTTCAAGAATGGTAAATGGTGTACAGAAAATAGTGTTTATGCAAAGGATACTCGTGGTGAAGTAATTGCTGTAGGTATTGATAAGGTAAGAGGATTAATCAAGGCAATACGAGATTATGGACTTACATTGAATAAATTGCCTTTAAGCAAATAAAACTTATCATGTAGTAGGTTTGTTAATAAGTAAGTTGGGGTTTCTACCCCAACATTTTATTTGTTGGGCTGAAAGCCCAACTTACATATTTGGGCGGAAGCCCAACTTACATATTAAAGGTTAGGAAAATTATTTTCCTATTGCCATTATGCTTTATTGATTTTATAATTAGTTTATTAGTTTATAAGAAGGAGTAATTATTATGGCAGATGCAAAAATTTTAGCAACTATTGAGCGTTCGGAAACAGAACACTTACAAATTTCTTTGAGCGAATACAAAGGAACAAGTTATCTCAATATGAGAATATTTTTTACAAATGACGGCGGGGCCACATGGATTCCGACCAAAAAAGGGGTAACTTTCACCGCTGAACAATTAGATATTTTAACTGAAGCCATTGAAGAAGCAAAGCAAGAACTAATGGCAGAAGCGGAATAGTTTTTTATGACCGATATAATTCAAAATAAATTATTTGAACAAAAATTAATGTTAAAAAAACGACAAAATGAAAATGACGGAGAAGGCACTCCGTCATTTCATAAATATGCCGTTTGTCTTGTAAATATTAAAGCGATGGGAGTTCGCACATTCAGTTATGAAATTCCGTTGCATTTTCAAAATAAAATCAAAATCGGTCAGGCGCTTTTAGTTCCCTTTGGCAGACAAGGAATGATAAATGCTTTTTGTGTCGGGTTTAGTGATTATTTACCGCCGGAAATTAAGGCAAAACCGATTACAAAAATTCTTGAAGAAATCCCGTTATTCAGCGCAGAATATTTAAAACTTTTGGAATGGGTTGCAAATTATTACTGCACAGATTTGATTACTGTTTTGAATACTGCAATTCCGCTAAAACTCATTGAAAAATCGCTTAAAACTGAATTATCTATAGAATATGTAAGAGATTTTGGTGCAACAAAAAGGCAACTTGCAGTTTTGGAATTATTAAAAGGAAAGGGCAAAATGCCTTTAGTATCGTTTGAAAAATTTGCCAAAACCACAAGAGCAACTGTCAAAAAACTTGAGGCTCTCGGTTGTGTAAGAATCAGCGAAGAAGAAATCTACCGTAATCCGTTGGATATTTTAAACATCGATAAAACAGAACCGCTAAATGAGTTGTCCGAATTGCAACAGGAAGTTTATAAAGGAATTTCAAAACAAATCAAAGAAGAAACAAATCCTGTAATACTTGTTCACGGAGTTACTGCAAGCGGAAAAACGGAAGTTTATTTTAAACTTATTGATGATACGATAAAATCCGGTAAAAATGTTTTGTTTCTTGCGCCTGAAATTGCGCTTGCATCTCAACTTACCAAACGGCTTGCAAAAAAATTCGGCACAAAAGATGTCGCTATTTGGCATTCAAGTATATCTGAAGGCGAAAGATATGATGTTTGGCAAAAACTTTATAAAAATGAAATAAAAATTCTTGCAGGTGCAAGAAGTGCCGTTTTTGCACCGCTGCAAAATATCGGCTTGATTATCATTGATGAAGAACACGAAGGAGCGTACAAACAAACTTCGCTGGCTCCGAGATATGATGCAAGACTTGTGGCAAAAAAATTGGCACAGTTTAATAATTGTCCGCTGATTTTGGGTTCTGCAACTCCTGATATTTCAAGTTATTATTATGCAATTAATTCAAACCATTTATATCAAATGTTAAAGCGCTATAACAATGCAAAAGTTGCACCTGTTACGGTTATAAATATGCAGGAATACGGTCAGGCAGCGTACAGACATTTAATTTCACAACCATTAATTCATGCGATAAAAGAAACTTTAGATAATAAACAACAGGTTATTCTGCTTATAAATCGCAGAGGATATTCTACTTATACTCAATGTCAGGGGTGCGGGCATGTTATAGAATGCCCGAATTGCGCAATTCCTATGATTTGGCACTCAAAAGATAATATGCTGAAGTGCCATTATTGCAATCACGCACAATATTTTCCCGACAAATGTCCAAATTGCGGATTTGAGGGATTAAAAAATTCCGGAACCGGTACACAGAAGATTGAAGAATATATCGGCGAAATTTTTCAAGGGTATAATATCGCAAGAATAGACAGTGATGTTTTGGTTCGTAAAGGGGAACATATAAGGCTTTTAGATAAATTCCAAAAAGGTGAAATAGATATTTTAGTCGGAACACAAATGATTGCAAAGGGGCTTGATAACCCGAATGTTACTTTAGTCGGGGTAATAAGTGCGGATGCAAGTTTTAATCTGCCTGATTACAGGGCATCAGAAAGGGGATTTCAACTTTTGACTCAGGTAGCAGGACGCGCAGGCAGAGGAGAATTTAAAGGCAGAGTATTTTTCCAGACCTACAATCCTGAATTTTATGCTCTTGAAAGCGCAAAATCGCAAAATTACGCTGATTTTTATAAAAAAGAAATCGTATCAAGAGAAGATTTTGACTATCCTCCGTTCAGCCAGATTATAAGGATTATTATGTCGAGCCAAAACAAATTCAGAGCGGAAAAATCGGCACAGGAAGTTGCATTAAGACTTAATACAATGATTGATAAGTTTGGTTTTAAAGAAAGACTTGATGTCCTTGGTCCAACGCCATGCGTTATAGAAAGGATTAATAGCCAATGGCGGTTTCAAATTATTATTAAGAACAAATTAGAGGAAAAAGGGCATCAATTTGTTTCAAGTTTTTTAAATAAAATAAATGCTCCGAAAGATATCCGCATGACCATAGATGTTGATCCGTTGGATATTTTATAATTTATTTTGAATGAAACTAAACACAAGTTAGAAAAATTATTGTTTTATCAGGCAATAATTACATAAAACATATTATCGGTAGTAATTGAGAGATTGAAACTTTCTGCCTGTTCATTTCTTTCTCTTTTATTGCGAGTAAAAGAGAAAGAAACGGAACCAAAGAAAGAGAAAAACGCAAAGATACAATACCGCCTATGGCGGTATAAGACTGCTAACGCAGTAATAAGTGTTTTTGCC